>NZ_JBGLZF010000037.1:0-57048 GCF_047304405.1 Pseudomonas sp. Pseusp11 | reverse complement strand
GGGGTGGGGGGGGGGTGGTTTGGCGCGCCGGCGGGGGGGTTGACGGCGCCTGGCTTTAACCCCCGGGGGCGGGGTTGCTGGCGCCGGGGGGCCCGCCACCCCCCCACCAGAATGCGACCGCTTTGCGCTCGAGCGGAAGCAGGCTCCCTCGCCACAAAGGGTTATGCGCGGCCCAACGTGGTGGTCCAGCGCTCGGAAAGAATTACCCCACCCAACGTCAGCACCCCACCCACCAGGTGATACAACGCCAACTGCTCATGCAGCACCACCGCCGCAATCAGCGCCGTAATCAACGGCAGCAGATTGAAAAACAGCGTGGTCCGGCTCGGGCCCAGGCGTACCACGGCCTGCATCCACGCCAGCGGCGCAAGCATCGAGGCCAGCAGACAGGCGTAAAGCACCAGCGGAATGTTATGCAGGGTCGGGCCGATTTTCGGTGAGGCGAGGAACAGCGGAAACAGCACCACCACCGCCACCAGCACCTGTAAATACAGCAACACCAGCGGCGGCAAGCGCAGCTGCCACTTTTTCAGCAAGGTGCTGTAAACCGCATACGCCAGCGTGGCGATCAGCATCATCGCGTCGCCCAGGTTCACCCCGTGCTCCAGCAACGCGCCAAGGCTGCCGGACGACACCACCACCAGAACACCGGCAAACGACAATACCGCACCGGCCAGGGCTCCGGCGGTCAGGCGTTGGCCGAGGCTGACTATCGCCATGGCCAGCGACATCAACGGCATCAGCGACAGAATGATCCCCATGTTGGTGGCCGACGTCAGTGTTGCAGCGAAATAGGCCAGGCTCTGATAAACCGCCATGCCGAGTACGCCGAGGATGAAGATCCTCCCCAGGTTTGGGCGTATGACCGGCCAATGGGCGATCACCGGCTTAAGCATGAAAGGCGTGAACAGAATCCCGGCCAGCAGCCAGCGGTAGAAGCCGATTTCGGCGGGGAAGATTGCGCCCACCGCGAGTTTGTTGATCACGGTGTTGCCAGCCCAAATGAAGATGGCCAGCAGGGGATAAGCGTATTGCATCGGGAAAAAGCCAGAACGTTAATGAGGGGCAATTATCCGTCTGTCTGGATGCAAGCCTATACTGCGATCCAGACAATCTGCCCCTGATTCCGGACAGCATGAACAGTAAACACATCGACCTGCTGGATTTCAGCGAACTGCCGTCGGCGGTGTATTTCCGCTATGCCGACTTCAACGCCCACGAATACGCTGCGCCTCACCGGCATCCGTGGGGCACGCTGGAGTACGCGGCCCATGGCGTGTTGCACATGGAAGTCGATGGCAGCCGTTTCATGTCACCGCCGCAATACGCGGTGTGGGTGCCGCCCGGGACCGAACACAGTTTCTATAGCCATCAGCCGATCAACTATCGCGCGGTCTGCCTCGCGCCGACGCTGTGCCGCAATCTACCGCAACAGGCCTGCACCCTGGCGATCAGCGACATCCTCAAGGCGATCCTGAAAGACTTCGCCGCCCGCGATGTGAAAATTCCCGAGCACGACGCGGATCAGCGTCTGGCTCAAGTGCTGGTGGACCAACTGCAACAGGCGCCAATGCATGAGTGCTATTTGCCCTACGCCAGCAGCCCCGGGTTACTTGGCATTCTGGAAGCCTTGCAGGCCGAGCCCGGGGATAACCGGCCGTTGGCGTATTGGGCCGGGCAGATTCACGTCTGCGAACGCACGTTGGCCCGGCAGTTTGTTCGCGAATTGGGCATGAGTTTCGGTGAATGGCGGCAACGGTTGCGGTTTCTGGCGGCGATCGAAGCGCTGGACAGCCATCGCAGCATTCAGGAAATCGCCTTCGACATGGGTTACAGCACCGGCTCGGCGTTTATCGCGATGTTTCAGCGCCAGGCCGGGTGCACGCCGGAACAGTATCGGCGCAGCCACCTTGATAGCAGGTGAACGTGTAACAGGCTTTGTCTACACTCCAGAGCGAGGCCGTACCCATCGGTGCGGTAACAAGGAGAAAACTCCATGAAGATGTTGCGTGCCCCGTTGTTGATGATCGGTCTGCTGCTCTGCTCTCAGGGTTTTGCTGCCACTGCCCAACAGAACAAGATGACCACTTGCAATGCCGACGCTACCGCCAAGAGCCTTAAAGGCGACGAGCGCAAAGCCTTCATGAGCACCTGCCTCAAAGCCGCGCCGGCCGCCGATGCCGCCAAACCCCTGACTCCTCAGCAAGAAAAAATGAAAACCTGCAACGCCGATGCCGCCACCAAGGCCCTCAAGGGCGATGCGCGCAAAGCGTTCATGAGCGAGTGCCTGAAGAAAAAGTAAAAAATCAAAAGATCGTCCGAACGCGGCCCGAGCCTGCGGCAGTTCCTACGCGCCTGTGGGTGCTGCCGCAGGCTGCGAACTTTTCGGGGCGACGCCGCTTGTGAGTCATCCGCTCGCTTCGGCGCCGGAACGCTGGCAGACTGCCAATCCTTTTACGTCGTTCGTTTTGAGGCTGTATGTCAGCGTTTTCTCAGCGTCAGGTCTTGTTGCTCATCAGTTGGGTCATCATTTTTGGCGGTTTGCTGCTGGTGATCCCTCTGCGATTGCTGCCCAGCCTGCTGGCCGGGTTGTTGGTGTTTGAACTGGTCAACATGCTCACGCCGCAATTGCAACGGCTGATCGAAGGCCGCCGCGCGCGCTGGCTGGCGGTGGCGTTACTGGGGACTTTGGTGGTCAGTGTGCTGGCGCTGATCTTTGCCGGTGCGATCAGTTTTCTGCTGCACGAGGCGGAAAACCCCGGTGCTTCCCTCGACAAATTCATGGGTGTGGTCGACCGCGCACGCGGGCAGCTGCCGCCGTTCATCGACGCTTATTTGCCGGCCAGTGCCGCCGAGTTCCGGGTGGCCATCGGTGAGTGGATGAGCAAGCACTTGAGCGACTTGCAACTGGTGGGCAAGGACGCGGCGCACATGTTCGTGACGCTGCTGATCGGCATGGTGCTGGGGGCGATCATCGCCTTGCAGCGCGTGCCGGACCTGACCAAGCGCAAGCCCTTGGCTGCGGCGCTGTTCGACCGCTTGCATCTGTTGGTCCAGGCGTTTCGCAACATCGTCTTCGCGCAGATCAAGATTTCCCTGCTCAACACCTTTTTCACCGGGATTTTCCTCGCGGTGGTCCTGCCGATGTTCGGGATCAAGCTGCCGCTGACCAAAACCCTGATCGTGCTGACCTTCCTGCTCGGCTTGTTGCCGGTGATCGGCAACCTGATGTCGAACACGTTGATCACCATCGTCGGCTTGTCGCTGTCGATCTGGGTGGCGGTGGCGGCACTGGGGTATCTGATCTTTATCCACAAGCTCGAATACTTCCTCAACGCGCGCATCGTAGGCGGGCAGATCAGTGCCAAGTCGTGGGAGTTGCTGCTGGCGATGCTAGTGTTCGAAGCCGCGTTCGGCCTGCCGGGGGTGGTGGCGGGGCCGATTTATTACGCGTACCTGAAGAGTGAGTTGAAGCAGGTGGGGATGGTTTGATCCAGTGTTGATCTACTGTGGCGAGGGGGCTTGCCCCCGTTGGGTCGCGAAGCGGCCCCCCTTATCTCCAAAAGAAGGGACTGCTGCGCAGTCCAACGGGGGCAAGCCCCCTCGCCACTGGGTTTCAGGTCAATCCATCGGGCCGTAACGCTTGGCCGCCTCGATCGCCAACCCGCTGCCAATGCTGCCGAAGATGTTGCCTTCCACATGCTGCGCGTTCGGCAACATCGCCGAGACGCTGTTGCGCAGCGCCGGAATCCCGCTCGAACCGCCAGTGAAGAACACCGTATCCACCTGATCGACCCGCACATTGGCGTCGTTCAGCAGCTGGGTCACGCTGTTGCGCACCCGCTCCAGCAAATTGTCGATGGCTGATTCGAACAGCGCACGAGTCAGTTCCACACTCAAACCGGACTCGATGCGATCCAGCGGCACATGACGGCTGTCGGCGTGGGTCAGCTGGATCTTGGTCTCTTCCACTTCCATCGCCAGCCAGTGCCCGGCGCGCTGGTCGATCAGCTTGAACAGGCGATCGATGCCGCCGGTGTCTTCGATGTCGTAACGCATGCTGCCCAGGGCCAGGGTCGATTTCTGCGAGTACACCGAGTTGATGGTGTGCCAGGTCGCCAGGTTCATGTGATGGCTGGTGGGCATGTAGGCGCCGCTCTTCATGCGGCTGCCGTAGCCGAACAGCGGCATCAGGCCTTGCAGGCTCAGCTGCTTGTCGAAATCGGTCCCGCCGATGTGCACGCCGCCAGTGGCGAGGATGTCGTCGTGACGGTTGTCGTGCCCGCGTCGCTCAGGGGACAGGCGCACCAGGGAGAAGTCCGACGTACCGCCGCCGATGTCGACGATCAGTACCAGCTCTTCCTTTTCGATGGTCGACTCGTAGTCGAACGCCGCGGCGATCGGCTCGTACTGGAACGAGACGTCCTTGAAGCCGATGGCGCGGGCCACGTCCACCAGGGTGTTCTCGGCTTCCTGGTCGGCCACCTCGTCGTCATCGACGAAAAACACCGGACGGCCCAGCACCACTTCCTCGAACTCCCGACCGGCGGCGGTTTCGGCGCGCTTCTTCAACTGGCCGATGAACAGCCCGAGCAGGTCCTTGAACGGCATCGCCGTGCCGAGGACGCTGGTGTCGTGCTTGATCAGCTTGGAACCCAGCAGGCTCTTGAGCGAGCGCATCAGCCGGCCTTCGTAACCTTCCAGGTACTCGTGCAGCGCCAGCCGGCCGTACACCGGGCGGCGTTCTTCCATATTGAAGAAGACCACCGAGGGTAGGGTGATCTTGTCGTCCTCCAGCGCGATCAGCGTTTCCATGCCGGGGCGCAGCCAGCCGACGGTGGAGTTGGACGTGCCGAAGTCGATACCGCAGGCACGGGCTGGAGATGCGTTTTTCATGTCTTTCAGGTTCCGGTTAAAAAACGGCCGCGCAGTGTATGTCAGTGCGGCGCAGATTCGAAGGCCGACTATCTGTTAAATCGCATCGATCAGCGCTTGAAAGATGGTCCATCACCCCCAAACTTCCCTGCATAGGTTTGGCAATGCCTGGGCGACTGCAAGAACCGCGCCCTGCTGCCGATAAACTTCTGATGCGCTGCCCGGTCACACAATTGAGATCGGTCAATCAAGGCGCTGCACACAAGAGCATGCTGTGCCGAGCGGCGCGATTTCGATAATGGATGGTGATTCCCTCGATGGACTTCAAAGACTATTACAAGATTCTCGGTGTGGAGCCGACCGCGGACGATAAGGCGATCAAGGCCGCCTATCGAAAGCTGGCGCGCAAATACCACCCCGATGTCAGCAAGGAAAAGGACGCCGAAGCCAAATTCAAGGACGCGTCCGAAGCCTATGAAGCGCTGAAAAGCGCCGACAAGCGCGCCGAATACGACGACTTGCGCAAATACGGTCACCATGGCCAGCCGTTCCAGGGCCCGCCGGGTTGGCAGAGTCGTGGTGGTTTCGGTGGCGGTGGTCAGGACACGGGCGATTTCTCGGACTTCTTCAGTTCGATCTTCGGCAACCGTGGTCCGGGTTTCGGTGGTGGTGGACGGTCGGGCCGTAGCGCCGGGCGTCGAGGGCAAGACGTGGAAATGGAATTACCGGTTTTTCTGGAAGAAACCCTGTCGACCGAATCGAAGAAGGTCAGCTTTCAGGTGCCGCATTACAACGCTGCCGGCCAGCATGTCAGCAACACCAGCAAAAGCCTGAACGTAAAGATCCCGGCCGGCGTGACCGACGGCGAGCGCATTCGCCTCAAGGGCCAGGGCGCACCGGGCATCGGTGGCGGGGTCAATGGCGACCTGTACCTGACCATTCGTTTTGCGCCGCACCCCAAATTCGACGTCGAAGGCGAGAACCTGATCATCACCTTGCCGCTGGCACCGTGGGAGCTGGCGCTGGGGACCGAAGTCGCGGTGCCGACCCTGACCGGCAAGATCAACCTCAAGGTGCCGGCCGGCAGCCAGAATGGCCAGCGCATGCGCGCCAAGGGCCACGGCCTGCTGCACAAGGCAGGCCACCGTGGCTACCTGTTCGTGCAGCTCAAGGCGGTGATGCCGAAAAAACTCGACCATGACGTCAAGGCGTTGTGGGAGGAGTTGGCGAAGAAAGCTGCTTTTGATCCGCGAGAGAATTTTTGATTCCGAGATAAGGAGGAGCCCAATCATGAGCGACCCCGTGATCGTTCAATTGGACCTGGCAGAATTCTGCGAGGCGACCGAATTGTCGGACGTGCATGTGATCGAGATCGTTGAACACGGCATCCTCGAACCGCAGGGGGCTGTGCCCAAGGATTGGCGTTTCACCGACTATGAACTGACCTTGGCCAAGCGCGCCGCCAAGCTGCGGCGCGAGCTGGAGCTGGAATGGGAAGGCGTCGCCCTGGCGCTGGACCTGCTTGAAGAAGTCCAGCAACTGCGGGCCGAGAACCGCATGCTCAAGCAGCGGTTGGGGCGGCTGGTGATCGAGTAGCTGTAAACACTAAACCTGTGGCGAGGGGGCTTGTCGGAACGCCGCACCACCCCGTTGGGTTGCGTAGCGACCCCAAATCCGGTCATCGCGGTTTTTCAGACTGACCGCATGCGTCGATTTTACGACTGCTGCGCAGCCGAACGGGGGCAAGCCCCCTCGCCACAGCGGTCCCAAGGCGTCACACCTTCCTGGGCAACACCACGGTAAACAGCGTGCCCTGCTCGGCGCTGGAACTGACCTCGATCGTCCCTTCATGGGCATCAACCACTTCCTTGACGATGAACAGCCCCAGACCAAGGCTGGTGCTCGGCGCGCCGAGTTCTTCATCGGCACTGCGTACCAGCGGATCGAAGATGGTGCCGATCGCCTCGGGTGGAATCGGCGTACCGTCGTTGTGCACGGTGAGGCGAATGTTGTCCGTTTCACCCCTGAGGGTCAGTTTGACCGCGCAGTGGTTCGAACCGTGTTGCAACGCATTGCCGATCAGGTTCTGCAGCATTTGAGCGAGCCTTCGGCCATCCCATACACCCTGGGTATCACCTTCGACGCTCAATGTCGGATCGCATTGCGGATGAGCCGCGCAGGCTTGGGCAATCGCTTCGCGCGCCGTCTCGGCCAGGTCCATGGGCGCCGGTTCAATCGGCAGGCGCTTGCCCAGGCGACTGCGGACCAGCTCCAGCAAATCGCTGACCATCACCGCCATGTGCCGCGCGCCACGCTGGATATGGATTGCGCACGTCAGCGCGTCGCCTTCGAGAGCGGCTTTGCGCAGCAGCATTTCCGTGGACATGCTCACTGCTTGCAGCGGTGCGCGCAGGTCATGGCCGAGGATCGCCAGAAAGATGTCCCGGGAGCGATTGACCTGCTCGGCATAAGCCTCGGTGGATTCGGCCAGGGCTTCGTCGATGGCCTCGTTGAAACGGATCATGTCCTGGAAATAGGCGATGTCGGGGGCGTCCAGGCTGTTGACCCACAGGCGGATCACGCAGGCACGCAAATGGCGAAATTCGCTGGTCATCTGCACCAGGTCGAAACCCACGGTATGACGCAGCTCGCCATGGCTGGCGCCGGCCTTGTCCAGGCTCGGGGTCTTCTCCGGGCCTTCGCCCTTGGCTTTGGCCTGTTGTTCGTTGGCAGTTTGTGCAGTGGACATGTCTCGCGCGGCAGCCAGCAGAATCGCCTTGGCGTGGTCGCGCAAGGCTGCTTGATCCATGTACTCGGCCGCCGGGGCGATCGTTCTGGCGAACTGTTCCCATTCATCGACGATACGGTCCACGTGTTGCCTGATGAATTCGGATAAGCGCATGGCCGGTACCTGACTGGAAACTCTTGGCATCTTAGCCCCTTTGCCGGCGGGTAAAAACTACCGCTGACAAGGCGGATCAGGCTTGTGAATTTTGCGGGTGGTATTTAATTATTTTTTAGATTCTCAAGTTGAGTGGTGTTGTTTGTTTTGTCGCTGTTTTCCAACAACTATTTGAGCTTTTGTTTTTTTCGCTATTGAATAAGCTAGGTGTTCTGTTGATCGCATAGGGATACATGCGTAATGAATGAAATATCAGAAGGATCTGTTTTGGACGCTTCTCCAGCTTTCGCTGTCAGCGAAAACATTTATCTGAATTATCTTGCAACCAAAGTTCCGGCGTTAATAAAGAAACCATCGGTATCAAGACTTGTATCAAATGCAAGCCAGCCACCCGACTTTCCCGAGTGGTACGTCAAGGCCAGCGCTATCGACCGTCAGTATCTCAAGGAACTCATCAGTGAGCGCTGGCGATTGCAAGACAACCTCGATGACGTCTTGGGGGATTTACAAAAGGACATCAATGCATTCGCTGAACCCTTGCTCATTCAAGCGCTGAAAGAAAAACGGAACCTGGACCTGGATGTCCAGGCAACTACAGTACGGCTTTATATTCCAGCCCCGCTGGGTTTTGGCATCGATACCCAAGCCAGCCGGCTCAGGCAGTCCACCCTGATGGAGGCCGCGCTGCACAACTTCGAGGACGCTGACACCCGTGCAGGCGCCTTTCGCGACGGCTCCGGCATTTTCGTTACCGATGCCGAAGGTGCGCTGAAGCGCCATCCGTTGACCGTCGAAAGTTTCGCGAGTCTTTGCCGGGAGCTGGATCTCGGTGCGCAGTATCAGCGGCACATTACCGGTTTGCTGGACCCGGCCCGGGCTGATGCGAAGGCGTCCCTTGAGCAGCACTTCATCGGGACCGAAAAGGCCGCGTTCAGTGAATCGGCATTAATTGCGTACTTGAAGGGCGATATCACCTCTTATGCATATGGGAAACTAAAGCAACTGCGGGAAAACCAGGCAACTGTCTTGATGGGGCATCGCCCTTTACAGTCTCATCGCTTGACACTGATGGGTGTGAAGTTAACCGGTATTGTGCTGTTCAGTGCCGTGGCTGATCCAACGCAAATAAAAAAACTTTATGACAGTCTGGTCCCGGTACATCAAAGAACAATGATGGAGTGGGCGCAGCGATTGGCAATTTTGCCCGGGCAAGAGTTTGACCAGTTCAAACTACTCAAGGCCTTTTTTGCCAACGGCCCCAGCGGCGTTGTCGAGGAAATGCTGCGCAGGGAAGATGTTTATAAGCAAAGTCGGCTTGAGGGCCCCCTGATTGCCTATGTGCCTGATGACCCTGATCATCCCTTGAAAGAATACGGCTCCTTCACTGATTTCATGAAGGAACTGACGAGTCAGCTGCGCTCCTCGGACTATCAACAATTCTTCAGCCGGTTCGTGCCGCAAAAAGACAAGGGCAGGTTTTTCACTCGCGTCAGAGAACGCTTTACCACCTTCACCTGGCAGCAGCGTGAACCTTTGAACATGGGGCCGTGGTGGCGGGAGACGGCGGTGGAGAACCCCGATGCGGAGCCGATCACCAACGTGATTGACGGTTTGCTTTGGCCTGCGCTCGGTCGATGGCGGTGTGAAAAGGCCATCGCGGATGCGCGACACATTGCCGTTCCCACTGACGACGAAGATGCCAACGCCCGTTGGGCGCGATTGAACAGTTACGCGAGTATCGGCTGGAACGTATTCAACTTCGGCGCGATGCTGGTACCGGGTTTGGGAGAAGCCATGCTGGGCATCATGGTCGGGCAAATGGTGCTCGAAACCATGGAGGGCATCGAGGACTGGAGCAAGGGAGACAAGGATGAAGCGGCGGCGCTTCTGTGCGGTGTCCTGATCAATGCTGCCCAGCTGGCAATCATGGGGGCAGGGCATGTTCTACCGACGGGCGCGGCGGCAGCGATCAAGCCTTCGACGTTTATCGACCAGTTGAAGCCGGTCGTGCTTGACGACGGCAAGACCCGTTTGTGGAATCCTGACTTGAACCCTTATGAGCATCAGGTCGATTTGGCTCCGGATTCAACGCTTAACGAGCGAGGCCTGCATCGGCATGACGGTCAGGAGTTTCTGTCGCGTGACGGCAGATATTTCGCCGTACAAGACGATCCGCAGACGGGTCAATCGCGAATCCAGCATCCCGGCCGGCCGACGGCCTACAAGCCAAAACTCGAGCACAACAATGCCGGTACCTGGCATGCCGAGTTCGACCGTCCCGTTGAATGGACCAAGGCCCAGCTCATGCGACGTTTGGGGACAATCGTCGATGCGTTCGATGATGCGATGCTTGAACACATCCGTATTGCCAGTGGTGTTGAAGAAGCGATATTGCGTCGGCTGCATGTCGAAAACGAAGCGCCGCCAGCGTTGCTGATCGATGAGATCAACCGGTTCAAAACATGGACGGACACGGGAAAACTGCCCGGGAATGGCCTGCAACGCTCAAGCAATGCCGGCGTGCTGGTGCTTCAGAACGCCTATTCCCAATTGCCCACCCGCATGGCCGAGGAACTGCTGAGCGCCGCTGAACCCGCTGACTTGAAGGCGCTTGCCGAACAAAAGCACATTGGGTTGCACTTGCGGCAACAGGTGCGAGCCGCTTTGCTGGAGTTGCGTCTGGCGCGTGCCTATGAAGGGCTTTTCCTTGATTCACTGCATGCACTGGACACAGAGAGGCTGGCACTACACACCCTGGAAACCTTGCCGAACTGGCCGGGCGATGTGCGCATCGAAATTCGCGAACACTCGCTGACTGGCCGTGTGCGCGACAGTGTTGGCCCTGAAGACGCGCCGGTGCGCAAAGTGCTGATCAGCACGGATGAGGGGTATGAAGCGCGGGATGCCGATGATCACCACCTGCACGGTGCCGATGATCTGTTTTCATCGGTATTGCACGCCCTGCCTGACGCTGAGCGCAGAGCACTGGGCTATGAGATCAACCAGGGCGCGATGCTCAAGCGCACTGTTCAAAATGCGCCATTGGCTCGTGACAAGCTGCGTCTGATGCTGGTGGAAAATCCTTTGCGCAAGCCCACCTACGATCCCGAGACGATGAAGTTGCGCGGTGGTATGCAAGCTTCTTCAGGCATTCAGCGACTCACCGGACGACTGACACCACAGGAGCGGGTCAGGAGTGTGCGCCCGGGTTGGACGGAGGCCGAAGCTCAGGCTTATCTGGATGCCGGCGGTCAGGGCGGCCACCCAGAGCAGCGAGCAAGTGCACTTGAAGCCGAATTCAATCGCCTCAACGCCAATTTCCAGCGCTGGCTGGATTCGCCGACCGAAGCCTTCAGGTATAGCTCGGCCGGGAGGGCTGAGTGGCAGTCCAGAAACACCCTGTACAAAGCCATTCGGCAGTGCTGGCAGCGAACCGGGTTACGCGATTTGGGGCCGCTTGGCAATCTGCGAGGCGATGTGCTCAACCTCGAAAGCATGCCGCTGGGGCACCTTCTGCAGACGATGCCTGCCCTGGAAGGCAATTTTGCCCACGTCACCAGACTCCATGTGTCCGGGACCGGGTTTGCCGATGCACAGGTGTCTTTTCTCGATCATTTTCCCCGTTTGTGCTCGCTGGACATGCACGACAACCAGCTCACACAGCTTCCCCGTGCGGTGGGGCGAGCGCGTGGACTGACGGAGTTAAGCCTCAGGAACAATCGAATCGAGTTGAACGCGCAGTCGATCGCCGGTCTGAGGAATCTTTCCCGTCTGGAAACCCTGGACCTGCAAGGAAACCCGTTGCGGCAGGTTCCGGACATTGGCGGCATGCGCAGATTACATACCGTGCTGCTTGCCGATACCGGTATTCGAACCTGGCCTGACGGGCTGTTTTCCCAGCCGCGATACCGCCACTTTTACCTGGATTTGCGGCGTAACGAGCTTACCTATATTCCCATGGTCAGGCGTGGCTCCGCTGAAGCGGAGCTGTTGGCTCGCACCCTCTTGAGTCGCGATGAGCGATGGTTGCCGCGTTTCAATCTGCAGACGCTCAGAGAGTACATCCAGTCTGTCGGCATGGACCCTGATCGCCCTTACCCGCCCCGTGGTGTTCGCGACAGTCTGAATTGGGAGGAAGGCCTGACGCGGCCCGAATGGGTCGCCAGGCAAGAGGCATGGAACAGCGTTGAGGATGAGTTTGGCTCGGTGCCCTTTTTTAATCAGATCAGGAAACTGACCGAATCCGTCCATTTCAAGAACGATAAAGCCTTCCGGGCGGATATGACGAGCAAGCTGTGGCGAATGCTGGACGCCATGTCCAAGGACAGCACGCTGCGGCGCAATCTATTTGTCATGGGCCGGGACGAGGTCACTAACTGTGTTGACGCCGGGGCGCAGTTGTTCAATTCGATGGGCGTAGAAGTATTGATCCATGAGGCTTACGCATTGGCCAACCCGAGCCTGGTGGAGGCCGAACTGGTGCAACTGGCCAGAGGCAAGTCGCGTCTGGACGAGTTGAGCCGGATCGCCCACAAAGTGGTCGCCGAGCGCCTGGAGAACGGTGAGCAATTCAGGGATGTCGATGCAAACGGCCGAGTCCGGGGAAGCATCGATGAGGTCGAGGTTCACCTGGCTTACATGACGGATCTGGCGGAGCGACTGGACCTGCCCTGGCAGTCCCGTGATTTGCAATTTCGCACGCACACCGGTGTGACTCCCGAGATGATCGAGAGTGCATATCGGCGGGTCCTGGAACTGGAAGCCGGCGATTTACTGCGTGACTCGATCATCGAACAGCCGTTCTGGGAAACGTATCTCCAGGGCTCGAATCGAAGCGCCTTCAAGGTCTTCAGGCGCCGAATCGATGCAACGACGGAGTTTTACATGGCGCTTGAAAAGAGGGCCTCCGAACCGAACCTTTCGTTGCAGGCAAAGGCCGATCTGAAGCAGGAGCTCCGGGTACTCGCCGCTGAACTGGGTAAGCTGGAAAGCGAAATTGCTCCGGGCCAGGTCATGACTGACGAAGCCTATGCCGCCGAGTTGAACCTGATCGATATCGAGATGAAAACGCTGCTTAAAACCCTGACCCAACAGGCGATGGATCGGGCGAAACTGCAAAGGGTGGACATCGCCTTTATGAACGCACCAGCAACGGATTGACCTGAGAAACAGCTAACCCGGCACGAAGAATGACACCCCTCGCGCCGGGTTTATGCCTGACCGAATCTCAAAACAGGAAGTAACGCTGAGCCATCGGCAACACATCCGCTGGCTCGCACCAGAGCAAGACACCGTCGGCCTTGACCTGATAAGTCTGCGGGTCAACGTCAATGTTCGGCAGATAATCGTTGTGAATCAAATCGGTTTTCTGCACATCGCGGCAGCCTTTGACCACGGCGATTTTCTTCTTCAGGCCCAGGGCTTCAGGCAAACCGGCTTCCTGTGCCGCCTGGCTGATAAAGGTCAGGCTGGTGGCGTGCAGTGAGCCGCCGTAGCTGGCGAACATCGGGCGGTAGTGCACCGGTTGCGGCGTCGGGATCGACGCGTTGGCATCGCCCATCAGGCTAGCCGCAATGGCACCGCCCTTGAGGATCAACGTCGGCTTGACCCCGAAAAATGCCGGGCGCCAGAGCACCAGATCCGCCCACTTGCCGACTTCGATCGAGCCCACTTCATGGCTGATGCCGTGGGTGATCGCCGGGTTGATCGTGTACTTGGCGATGTAGCGTTTGGCGCGGAAGTTGTCGTTGCCTTCACCGTCCTGGGGTAGCGGACCGCGCTGTTTTTTCATTTTGTCAGCGGTCTGCCAGGTGCGCGTGATGACTTCGCCGACGCGACCCATGGCCTGGCTGTCGGAGCTGATCATCGAGAAGGCGCCCAGATCATGGAGGATGTCTTCGGCGGCGATGGTTTCGCGGCGGATGCGGCTTTCGGCGAAAGCCACGTCTTCGGCAATGCTCGGGTCCAGGTGGTGGCAGACCATCAGCATGTCGAGGTGTTCGTCGATGGTGTTGCGGGTGAACGGCCGGGTCGGGTTGGTCGAGCTCGGCAGCACGTTGGCGAAACCGCAGGCCTTGATGATGTCCGGCGCATGACCGCCACCGGCACCTTCGGTGTGGTAGGTGTGGATGGTGCGGCCCTTGAAGGCGGCGAGGGTGGTTTCGACGAAGCCGGACTCGTTGAGGGTGTCGGTGTGAATCGCCACCTGCACATCGTACTGGTCAGCCACGGTCAGGCAATTGTCGATGCTCGCCGGGGTGGTGCCCCAGTCTTCGTGCAGCTTGAGGCCGATGGCGCCGGCCTTGACCTGCTCGATCAAGGGTTCCGGCAGGCTGGCGTTGCCCTTGCCGGTGAGGCCGATGTTCATCGGGAACGCATCGGCGGCCTGGAGCATGCGCGCCAGGTGCCACGGCCCTGAAGTGCAGGTGGTGGCGTTGGTGCCGGTGGCCGGTCCCGTGCCGCCACCGATCATGGTGGTGACGCCGCTCATCAGCGCTTCTTCGATCTGCTGCGGGCAGATAAAGTGGATGTGCGTGTCGATGCCGCCGGCGGTGAGGATCATGCCTTCACCGGCAATCACTTCGGTGCTGGCGCCGACCGCGATGGTGACGTTGGGCTGGATGTCCGGGTTGCCGGCCTTGCCGATGGCCGCGATACGCCCGTCCTTGAGGCCGACGTCGGCTTTGACGATGCCCCAGTGGTCGATGATCAGCGCGTTGGTGATCAGGGTGTCGACGACATCGCGTGCCAGCAGTTGGCTTTGGCCCTGGCCGTCGCGAATGACCTTGCCGCCGCCGAATTTCACCTCTTCGCCGTAGGTGGTGAAGTCCTGTTCCACTTCGATCCACAGTTCGGTGTCGGCCAGGCGGACCTTGTCACCGACGGTGGGGCCGAACATGTCGGCGTAGGCTTGTCTTGAGATTTTCATGCGCTTGCCTTGAAAGTGAAGTGCGGTAGTCCGCGGTCCATTGTGGCGAGGGAGCTTGCTCCCGTTCGGCTGCGCAGCAGTCGTAAAATCTGCCGCTCCGATTATTCAGATAGATCGCACCAGCTGTGTTGCGAGCGCTTCGCACTCGAGCGGGAGCAAGCTCCCTCGCCACAGGGTTTGCGTGTCAGTCGAGGTCGCCCATGATCCTGCCGGCAAACCCGAACACCCGGCGATGCCCGGCCAGGTCCACTAGCTCGACCTCGCGGCTCTGCCCCGGTTCGAAGCGCACCGCGGTGCCGGCGGGGATGTTCAGGCGCATGCCACGGCTGGCGGCGCGGTCGAAGGTCAGCGCGTCGTTGGTTTCGAAGAAGTGATAATGCGAGCCGACCTGGATCGGCCGGTCGCCGCTGTTGGCCACCTTCAGGCTGAGAGTGCGTCGGCCCACGTTAAGCTCGATGTCGCCGGACTGGATCTGGTACTCACCGGGAATCATCACTGGGCTCCTTGGAGAATCTTGTAGTAGAGGGCAGTCGGTTTGTAGCGCCCGTTCGGGTCGCAGGCGTAGTCCGGAATTTCGCCGGCACGGGTGTAACCCAGGGCCTTGTAGAAGTCTTCGGCGGGGGAGCCGGCCTCGGTGTCGAGGTAAAGCATGCCGCGCTTGTGCTGGCGGGCCGTAAGCTCAAGGGCATTCATCAACTGCTGGCCCAGGCCGCGACGACGGGCGTGTTCACGCACCAGCAGTTTCTGCACTTCGGCGCGGTTCAGCCCATTGGCTTTCTGGCACAGGTTCAGTTGCACGCTGGCCTGTACCTGTTCGTCCTTGACCACCACCCACAGCAGCACGTTGCCTTTGTTCAGGTTGTCCTGGACTTCGTCGAAATAGGCTCGGGCCTGAGTGGTGTCCAGGTCCGCCATGAACCCGACGCTGGCGCCATAGCCGACGGCGTCGAGCAGCAGATCAATCAATCCCTGACGATAGTGCGCAAAGCTTTCAACGTTGACGCGTCGCAGTTGGGCGGCGTTCATGGGGCATCACTCCTTGTGGGAACCGGGTGGCATTGCGCCGGGGTCGAGGATCAGTTGCATGAAGGTCAGGTCCAGCCAGCGGCCGAACTTGGTACCCACCTGCGGCATTTGGCCGGTGACGACAAAACCGGCCCGATCGTGCAGCCGGATCGAGGCGCCGTTACCGCTTTCGATGGCGGCGACCATCACGTGTTTGTTGCAGCCTTTGGCGCGCTCGATCAGCGCTGCCATCAGTTGCGGGCCGAGGCCATTGCCACGCTGGTCGTTGCGCACGTACACCGAGTGCTCGACTGTGTGGCGGAACCCGTCGAAGGGCCGCCAGTCACCGAATGAAGCGTAGCCGAGTACGTTGTCGTCGCCGTCGACGATCACCAGAATCGGATAGCCCTGGGCTTGCCGCGCGCTGAACCAGGCCTGGCGGTTGCCCAGGTCTACGGCTTGTTCGTTCCAGATCGCCGTGGTGTTGAGCACGGCATCGTTGTAGATGTCGCGGATCGCCGGCAGATCGGCGTGCAGCGCATCGCGGATGTGGTAAGTCATGGCGCGGCCTCAGGCGATCGGTTGGTGAACGGTGACCAGTTTGGTGCCGTCGGGAAACGTCGCTTCGACCTGGATCTCCGGGATCATTTCCGGGATGCCTTCCATCACTTGTTCGCGGCTGAGCAGGGTGGTGCCGTAGTGCATCAGCTCGGCCACGGTCTGGCCGTCACGCGCGCCTTCGAGCAGCGCCGCGGAAATATAGGCCATGGCCTCCGGGTAATTGAGTTTCACGCCGCGAGCCAAACGCCGCTCGGCCACGAGGCCGGCGGTGAAGATCAGCAGCTTGTCTTTTTCGCGTGGGGTCAGGTCCATCGTAGAAATCCATAATCGGCAGTTAAAAAGTCTTCTGTAGGAGCGTATTCAGGTGGCCCATATTCTGGGCGGGACGGCTTCGCGGCCGAGCAACGCCGGCCGGAGCAATCGCCATAAATCAATCAGCCAGCCCCGTGCCAACAGCGCCTCGCTGGCCAGGCACCGGGCGACCAACAGCCCCGGCAGCTGCGTCAGATCCCCGCGCACCTCATTGGGCAGCGAGCGGCACTTCTCCAGCAATTCACTATCAATTTCTCCGGTCACCAGCAACGTCGCAAACACCGGTTGCCCATCCAGCCCGATCGGCGAGTCCAGCAAACCGTCATCCCCGGCAATGCGCTGGCGTTCGTGCCAGAGCAACTGGCCGTCGCGGCGGATATCCAGGTGGGCCTGGAAGTGCCCGAGGTCGAAGCGCTCGCCACTGGCCGGACGCCCCAGCGCTACCACGTCCCAGTAGAACAACCGGGCATCGCCCTCAAGATCAATGCTCGTGCTGAGTTCAGCCTGAGCGGCGCTGAAGATAATCGTCTCTTGCGGCAGCCACTCCAACGTAGCACCGGCGGCAACGCGCAAGTCGAGTTTCTGATAAGCCGGCCCGGCCGCGCGATACCACTTGGCGGCGCCGGGGCTGGTGATTTGCGCCCAGGCGTGCGTGCCGACGCTGGCCGATATATCCAGCCGATCACCGCCGGCAATCCCCCCCGGCGGGTGGACGATGATGTGCTGACACACCTCGGGGCCTTCGGCATACAAGTGCTTCTGCACCCGCAGCGGGCCTTGATGACGGCGCTGCACCGGGCGGGTGCTGGCGCCGAAACGGGCGTAGCCCAGCTCCAGCTCGGCATGCCAGCTCGGGGTAAACAGCGCAGTGGGGAGAGGTAAATTCATATCGTCTAATTTATCGTCAGAAGGCTGCAGGTTAGATCGTAACCAGTCCACGCACACCTTCGGCTTCCATATTTTCGCCACGACCCTGCTGCACGATCTCGCCCCGGGACATCACCAGGTATTGATCGGCCAGCTCGACGGCGAAATCGTAGAACTGCTCCACCAGCAAAATCGCCATGTCGCCACGGGCCGCGAGCTTTTTGATCACTGCGCCGATTTCCTTGATCACCGACGGCTGGATGCCTTCGGTGGGCTCATCGAGAATCAGCAGCCGTGGACGACTGGCCAGTGCCCTGCCGATCGCCAGTTGCTGTTGCTGACCGCCGGACAAGTCACCGCCACGCCGTTGCTTCATTTGCAGCAGCACCGGGAACAGCTCGTAGATGAACGCCGGGACCTCTTTGGCTTCGGAACCCGGAAACCGCGACAGGCCCATCAGCAGGTTTTCTTCCACGGTCAGCCGGCCGAAAATTTCCCGGCCCTGAGGCACGTAAGCGATGCCGGCATGCACCCGTTGGTGCGGCTTGAACGCAGTGATCGGTTTGCCTTCCCAGTTCACCGCGCCTTCTTTGGCCGGCAGCAAACCCATCAGGCATTTGAGCAAGGTGGTCTTGCCCACGCCGTTACGCCCGAGCAGGCAGGTGACTTCGCCGACCTTCACCTCAAACGTCAGGCCCCGCAGGATGTGGCTACCGCCGTAGTACTGGTGCAGCTTGTCGACTTGCAGCATCTTCAAAATTCCCCCTGTGATCGTTCCCACGCAGAGCGCGGAATCGATCAATTGCTCATCAGCGGCCGAGGTAGACCTCGATCACCCGCTCATTGTCCTGCACCTGCTCCAGCGACCCTTCGGCCAGCACGCTGCCCTGGTGCAACACGGTGACGTGGTCGGCGATGGAGCCGACGAAGCCCATGTCGTGTTCCACCACCATCAGCGAATGCTTGCCGGCCAGGCGCTTGAACAGCTCGGCGGTGAATTCGGTTTCGGCGTCGGTCATGCCCGCCACCGGCTCGTCGAGTAGCAGCAGTTGCGGGTCTTGCATCAGCAGCATGCCGATTTCCAGAAACTGCTTCTGCCCGTGGGACAACAAACCCGCTGGGCGATTGACCGAGGCGGTCAGGCGAATCGTCTCCAGCACCTCGCTGATGCGATCCCTTTGTTCGCCGCTCAGGCGAGCCCGCAAGCTGGCCCACACCGACTTGTCGGTTTTCTGCGCCAGCTCCAGGTTTTCGAACACGCTCAGGGCTTCGAACACGGTTGGCTTCTGGAACTTGCGACCGATACCGGCCTGGGCGATTTGCACTTCGCTCATCTGCGTCAGGTCCAGGGTTTCACCGAACCAGGCCTTGCCGTGACTGGGGCGGGTCTTGCCGGTGATCACGTCCATCAGCGTGGTTTTGCCCGCGCCGTTGGGGCCGATGATGCAGCGCAATTCGCCGACGCCGATGTACAGGTTCAGATTGTTGAGTGCCTTGAAACCATCGAAGCTGACGCTGATGTCTTCCAGGGTCAGGATGGTGCCGTGGCGCGTATTCAGGCCGGGGCCGACGCGTTGGCCGAGGCCGATGGCATCGCGGCTGCTGCCGGCGTCCTTGTTGGGCTGCGGTGGGAAAAAGGCCGGTTCGAGCATGAATTCCGCAGTCGCTGTGATTCTCATGATTCACCCCTTTTCTTCAGCAGACCGATCACACCCTTAGGCAGATACAACGTCACGACGATGAACAGCGCGCCGAGGAAGAACAGCCAGTATTCCGGAAACGCCACGGTGAACCAGCTCTTCATCCCGTTGACCACACCGGCACCCAGCAGCGGGCCGATCAGCGTGCCGCGCCCCCCCAGGGCAACCCAGACAGCCGCTTCGATCGAGTTGGTCGGCGACATTTCGCTCGGGTTGATGATCCCGACTTGCGGCACATACAGCGCCCCCGCCAGGCCACACAACACCGCACTCAACACCCAGACAAACAGCTTGAAGCCGCGCGGGTCGTAGCCGCAAAACATCAGGCGGTTCTCGGCATCGCGCAACGCGGTCAACACCCGGCCGAACTTGCTTTGCGCCAGCCGCCAGCCGATGAACAGGCTCGCCACCAGCAGCAGTACCGTGGCGAAAAACAACACCGCGCGAGTCCCCGGCTCGGTGATGCCAAACCCGAGAATGCTGCGGAAGTTGGTGAAGCCGTTGTTGCCGCCAAACCCGGTTTCGTTGCGGAAAAACAGCAGCATCCCGGCGAAGGTCAGGGCCTGGGTCATGATCGAGAAATACACGCCCTTGATCCGCGAGCGGAAGGCGAAGAAACCGAACACCAGCGCCAGCAATCCCGGCGCTAATACCACCAGGCACATGGCCCAGAGGAAGCTGCTGGTGCCGGTCCAGTACCACGGCAATTCGGTCCACGACAGGAACGTCATGAACGCCGGCAAGCCGTCACCCGAGGCTTGGCGCATCAGGTACATGCCCATCGCATAACCGCCGAGGGCGAAGAACAGACCGTGACCGAGGGACAGGAGGCCGGCGTAACCCCAGACCAGATCGAGGGCGAGGGCGACGATGGCGTAGCAAAGGATTTTGCCCATCAGCGTCAGCGTGTAGGCCGAGACATGAAACGCACTGTCCGGCGACAACAACGACAGCAGCGGCAACGCCAGCAACAATACGAGGATCACCGCGCCGACGGCGATGGTGACTTTCGGGCCGGCCTTTTGTGTAGCCGTGAGCATCAGAGGTTGATTCATCAGTCGATCACCCGTCCTTTCAGTGCGAAGAGGCCTTGCGGACGTTTCTGGATGAACAGAATGATCAGCGCGAGGATCAGGATCTTGCCGAGTACCGCACCGATCTGCGGTTCGAGAATCTTGTTGGCGATGCCCAGGCCGAATGCGGCCAACACGCTGCCGGCCAATTGACCGACACCGCCGAGCACCACCACCAGGAACGAATCGATGATGTAGCTCTGGCCGAGGTCAGGGCCGACGTTGCCGATCTGGCTGAGCGCCACGCCACCGAGCCCGGCGATGCCCGAGCCTAAGCCGAAGGCGAGCATGTCCACGCGCCCGGTGGGTACGCCGCAGCAGGCGGCCATGTTGCGGTTCTGGGTGACGGCGCGCACGTTCAAGCCAAGGCGCGTCTTGTTCAACAGCAGCCAGGTCAGCACCACCACAAACAAGGCAAACGCGATGATCACGATACGGTTGTACGGCAGCACCAGATTGGGCAGCACCTGAATCCCGCCCGACAACCACGCCGGGTTGGCCACTTCGACGTTCTGCGCGCCGAACACCAGCCGCACCAACTGGATCAGCATCAGGCTGATGCCCCACGTCGCGAGCAGGGTTTCCAGCGGGCGGCCGTAGAGGTGGCGAATCACCGTGCGCTCCAGCGCCATGCCGATGGCGGCGGTGACGAAAAACGCCACCGGCAGCGCAATCAGCGGATAGAACTCGATGGCCTGCGGGGCGAAACGCTGGAACATCAACTGCACCACGTACGTCGAGTAAGCGCCGAGCATCAACATCTCGCCGTGGGCCATGTTGATCACCCCGAGCAGGCCGAAGGTGATCGCCAACCCGAGGGCCGCCAACAGCAGAATCGAACCCAGGGACATACCGCTGAAAGCCTGGCCGAGCATTTCGCCGATCAGCAGTTTGCGTTTGACCTGGGCCAGGCTGGTTTCGGCGGCGGTGTGTACGCTGGCGTCGGCTTCGACGCCGGGTTCGAGCAAGCCTTCGAGGCGGGTGCGAGCCAGCGGGTCGCCGGTTTCGCCGAGCAAACGCACGGCGGCGAGGCGCACGGTCGGGTCACTGTCGACCAGTTGCAGATTGGCCAACGCCAGGCTCAGGGCGGCGTGAACGCTTTCGTCTTGTTCGCTGGTCAACTGTTGGTCGAGGAATTTCAGCTGCGCCGGTTTGGCGCTTTTCTGCAATTGCTGCGCGGCGGCCAGACGGATTTTGGCGTCGGCGGCGAGCAATTGGTGGCTGGCCAAAGCGGTGTCGATCAGACCCCGCAGGCGATTGTTCAGGCGCAGGGTTTTCGGTTGGCCATCGATGGTCAGCTCGCCTTGTTGCAGGGCGTTGATCAGTTCGATACGGGCCGGATCGGGCTGCGCGGCCCAGGTTTCCAGAAGCTTGGCTTGCTGCACGGGATTGGCCGCGACGAAGTCTTCGGCGTCGCCGGCGTGGGAGACCATCGGCAGTAACAGTGCGATGGCAAGGATCAAGCGGTAAAAGGCAGTGGGCATGTCAGTGTCCTTGCGCGGACTAAGTGTGGGAGCAAACTTTGTGGCGAGGGAGCTTGCTCCCGCTGGACTACGCAGTAGTCCCGTTTTTTGGGGCCGCTTCGCAGCCCAATGGGGGCAAGCCCCCTCACCACAAAGCCCGCTCACACAGGAGTGGTGTCGGGCCCGAGCTCCATGCTCAGGCCCCAGTGGCTTAATTGCTCTTCACTGCATACTCCGGCTTCTTGTCGTTACCCGGGATGAACGGGCTCCACGGTTGGGCGCGGATCGGCCCTTCGGTCTGCCACACCACGTTGAACTGACCGTCGGCCTGAATCTCGCCGATCATCACTGGCTTGTGCAGGTGGTGGTTGGTCTTGTCCATGGTCAGGGTGTAGCCGGACGGTGCGGCAAAAGTCTGGCCGGCCAGGGCTTCGCGGACCTTGTCGACGTCGGTGGATTTGGCTTTCTCGGCGGCTTGCGCCCACATGTGGATGCCAACGTAAGTGGCTTCCATCGGATCGTTGGTCACCGCTTTGTCGGCGCCCGGCAGGTTGTGTTTCTTGGCGTAGGCTTTCCAGTCATCGACGAACTTCTTGTTCACCGGGTTCTCCACCGACTCAAAGTAGTTCCACGCCGCGAGGTTGCCCACCAGCGGTTTGGTGTCGATGCCGCGCAGTTCTTCTTCACCCACGGAGAACGCCACGACCGGTACGTCGGTGGCTTTCAGGCCCTGGTTGGCCAGCTCTTTATAGAACGGCACGTTGGAGTCGCCGTTGACGGTGGAGATGACCGCCGTCTTGCCACCGGCAGAGAATTTTTTGATGCTGGCCACGATAGTTTGATAGTCGCTGTGGCCGAACGGGGTGTAGACCTCTTCGATGTCCTTGTCCGCCACACCTTTGGAGTGCAGGAACGAGCGCAGGATCTTGTTGGTGGTGCGCGGGTAGACGTAGTCGGTGCCGAGCAGGAAGTAGCGCTTGGCGCTGCCGCCTTCTTCGCTCATCAGGTATTCCACTGCCGGGATCGCCTGTTGGTTGGGCGCCGCGCCGGTGTAGAACACGTTCGGCGACATCTCTTCGCCTTCGTATTGCACCGGGTAGAACAGCAAGCCGTTGAGCTCTTCGAACACCGGCAGCACCGATTTACGCGACACCGAGGTCCAGCAACCGAACACCACCGCCACCTTGTCCTGGGTCAGCAACTGCCGGCCCTTTTCGGCGAACAGCGGCCAGTTCGATGCCGGGTCCACGACCACAGGTTCAAGCATCTTGCCGTTCACGCCACCCTTGGCGTTGATTTCGTCGATGGTCATCAACGCCATGTCTTTGAGCGAAGTTTCAGAGATCGCCATGGTCCCGGACAACGAATGCAGAATACCGACCTTGATGGTCTCGGCGGCCTGGACAGTCCAGGTCATGCCCATCGCGGCAATGCTGGCCGTGAGTGTGAAAGCCTTGATCAAACTGCGACGCTTCATTGTGCGATCTCCATGAACGTTAAAGTTTTTTATGGTTGGCAGATGCGGACGACTGAAGGCTGTTTTGCAAGGGCTGTGCCCGGTCGGGGACGGGCAAGGAAATGTCGTGTTAGAGCGGTTGCGCGGGGATTGAACGCACCAGGAGAGGACGAGCGGCGGTGCGTGGTGCGCGGACGTGCTTCATTGTGGTGCTGCCGCGTGACGGCAGCGGTGATGCAAAGTTTGTCAGTTCACGCCTGGGTAGGAGTCCACATACTTGATGGTGAAGTCAGGGTAGGAGTCAACGATTTGAATCTTGTAATCGGGGTAGCTATCGACAATTTTCCATTTGCCGACAGAGTCGGGGTAGCTATCGACTTTTTTTACTTTCAGATCGGGCCAGCCGTTGTCAATCTTGACCTTGTAGTCTGGGTAAGAGTCGACGAACTGGATGTTGCCGTAAATCTTTGAGACATCGACCTTGGTATCGGCCAGCACCGAGCTGGAGCCGAACACAAGCAGCGACAGGAAAACAGTTTTCAACATGAGGCTCATCCTGAGAATAGTCAGGCGTGCATTTTAAGGGTCGATGAACCAACAATGAAATGGCTACTCCCGCCACCCCCTGCGATCGCTCACTAAGCTTTCGCAGGGGGCTCACCGGGAGCGAGCCTGCTCGCGATGCGATGTGTCAGTCACCAATGATGCTGAAGGTGCTGCCTCCATCGCGAGCAGGGGGACTACGCCGGGTCGACGTTATCCAATGCCCGGTTCACCGCCAGTTCCGCCAGCATGATGCTCTGTTGAATCGCCAGCGCCGTGTAGCGCTGCGGGCCGGTCAGGTCGTTGGCGAAGTCGCTGGTCAGGACGCTCGCTGTGGCTAACGATTCACAGGCGTGGGCCAGCAGGCTTTCGGTATCCATATTCGGGGCGACGATGAACATGGTGCTGGGGCGACGGGGTTTTTCGGTGTAGGGCGCCGGGGGATCGAGGTAATAGTCGAGGGCGCGTTTTATGGCTTCGCGATCCTTGAGTAATTCTTCGTTGCGCGAGGCTTCGGCGTTGGTGGTGGTGTTGAAGGGTGGGTCGGGAATTAATTTGTCCATTGAAAAATTTCTCCAGCGTTGGAGCCTCCACTTGCCGCTTCTCACACGGGAAGAGGTGGCAGCTATGTGCGAGGTGAGAAGACCGGTTATGGACACCCGGCCGGACCGAAGTCCGCCCGCACACAGCCGCCATAACACATTTGCAGGCAGCTAATAAGCTGGCGGCGATTATGCGTGTACAGACACTGGATGACCATAAGTTGCCGGGCTTCTCACACCCGATCGCTGAGTTGTCAGCGACAGCCAGAGACTAGAGAGCCCGCTTCCGACGGACAACCTGAAAGATGCGTGGGAAAGGTCTGGTATTTTGGTATTCACATAAACACGCAAAAACAAACGCAGAATTGCAATCCACTGTAGGAGCTGCCGAAGGCTGCGATCTTTTGATCTTGATTTTTTAAGATCAAAAGATCGCAGCCTCGTTTCACTCGGCAGCTCCTACAGGGGGCTGTGTACATTCGATATGGAAGAGGTCAGCGCCGGCGCATCAGGCCGATGAAGAACAGCCCGCCAATCGCAGCGGTGGCGACGCCGATGGGCAGGTCTTCCGGGGCGATCAACGTTCGTGCGGCCACGTCGACCCAGACAAGGAACAGGCTGCCCAACAACACGCACGCCGGCAGTAACCGCCGATGCTCGGCACCCACCAATCGCCGCGCAATGTGCGGCACCATCAGCCCGACAAAACCAATCGAGCCGCTGATCGACACCAGCACCCCGGTCATCAGCGAGGCAATCAAAAACACCCGCAGGCGTACGGTGCGGGCATTCAGGCCCAGGGTCACGGCGGTCTGTTCGCCGGCCATCAACGCGTTCAACGGCCGGGCCATGCCCAGCAGCAACACCAACCCGAGCAACACACTCGCGGCGGGCACGGCAAGCAATTCCCAACGCGCCAGCCCGAGGCCACCGAGCATCCAGAACATCACCGCCGAACTGGCGCGATGGTCGCCCAGAAACAGCAGCAGGTTGGCGATCGCCATCATCACGAACGACACCGCGACACCGCACAGCAGCAGCCGATCACTGTCCAGCCGCCCATTGCGATTGGCGATCATCAGCACAGTCAACATGCTCAACAATGCGCCGATAAACGCCGCAATCGGCAAGGTCAGCAGGCCGACGATTTCACCGACATGCAGCACCACGATCACCGCGCCGAGGGTGGCCCCAGAGGTCACGCCCAACAAGTGCGGGTCGGCCAGCGGATTGCGTGTCACCGCTTGCAACACCGCGCCGATCAACGCCAGGCCGGCGCCCACCAGCGCGCCGAGCAACATGCGTGGCACGCGGATCAGCCAGACTATGTGCTCCTGGCCTGCGGTCCAACTCTGCTCGCCAAGACCGAAGGCCTTGTGCAGCAGAATCCGCCACACCACGTCCACCGGCACCCGCGCCGGGCCGAAGCCCAGCGACACCACACACGACATCAGCAACAGCACGCCGAGGCCGATCAGCAACAAGGCATAACGACGGTCGATCATTCGCCGTGGAAACCCTTGGCCAGGGTTTCGACCGCCAGCACGTTGTCGATCCCCGGGGTGGCCTGTACGTAAGGAATGACGATGAAGCGCTGGTTCTTGATCGCGTCCACCGATTGCAGGGCCTGGTTGTTCAGCAAAAACTGCTCCTTCTGTTCAGCGGTGACTTCGCCGTAATCGACGATCACGATCACCTGCGGATTACGCTCGACCACGTTCTCCCAGTTGACCCGGGTCCAGCTCGCCTCGACGTCATCGAGAATGTTGCGCCCGCCGGCGGCGTCGATCAGCGCCTGCGGCATGCCCAGGCGCCCGGAGGTCATGGCCCGGTCTTCACCGCTGTCGTAGAGAAATACCCGAGGCTTGTCCGCTGGCAGATCCTGGCGCACCTCGGCGACTTGCGCCTGCATCCGGGCGATCACGGCATTGGCGCGATCCTGCACGTCGAAGATTTTGCCGAGGTTGCGCAGGTCGTTGTAGGTGTCATCCAGGCTGGCCGGTGGGCGCTTCATCACGAACGCGCAGGACTCGGTGAGTTCGTAGACGTTGATGCCCAGCGGTTGCAGGGTTTGCGGCGTGAGGTCACCGCCGACGCGCATGCCGTAATCCCAACCGGCGAAGAAGAAGTCGACGTTGGCGTTGAGCAGGGTTTCCACTGACGGATACTTGGCTGCCAACTCCGGCAAGCCATCGAGAATGGTCTGCATCTGGGGCGTCACCGATTTCCATCCGGTCACGCCGCTGTAACCGGCCATCCTGGGTTTGAGGCCAAGGGCGAGCATCATCTGGGTCATGTTGATGTCGTGGCTCACCGCGTGTTTCGGCGCTTGCTTGAAGGTGACTGCACGGTTGCAACTCTGAACCGTCAGCGGGTATTTCGTGGCCTCGGCGAAGGCATGGGCACTGCCCAGCAACAACGCGACGCAAAGCAGGGAACGCAATGTCATGGTTGGGTTATCCAGGTGATTCGAGGGTAGCCGTGCAAGGGATGGTCATCGATCAGGGCGTCGACGCCGAACACGTTGTGCAAAAGGTGTGTGGTCAGGACTTCTTTGGGGGTGCCACTGGCGACGATGCGACCGTGATGGATCACGTACAGCCGATCGCAGAAGGCCGCCGCCAGATTGAGGTCGTGGATGCTCGCCAATGTGCCGATCTGCAGGCGTTTGACCAGTTGCAGCAGTTCCAGTTGATAGCGCGGGTCGAGGTGGTTGGTCGGCTCATCGAGGATCAGCAATTGCGGTTGCTGGGCCAGGGCGCGGGCGAGGATCACGCGCTGCTTTTCGCCGCCGGACAGGGTGGCGAAGGCGTGGTCTTCGAAGCCCTTGAGGCCGACCGATTCGAGGGCTTGGGTCGCGAGCTTTCGGTCTTCGAGAGTGTCGCCATCGAACAGACCTTTGTGCGGTGTGCGGCCCATGGCGACCACTTCATCGACGGTCAGACCGAAGGCGTCGGGAAATTCCTGCAACACCACCGCGATGCGTTGCGCGCACCAGCGTGAGGATTGCTTCCAGACGTTGTGATGGTCGAGTTTTACCTCACCGCTCTCGGGTTTGCTGAAGCGATAGGCGCACCGCAGCAGGCTGGTCTTGCCGCTGCCGTTGGGGCCGATCAACCCGACGAACTCACCGGCAGCCACGTGCAAGGAGGCGTCACGCAGCTGGAACTGGTGATGGCAGTGGCCGTGGCCCAGGGGTGTCCAGGCGAGGTTGGTGATGTTCAGCGAAGTCATTTCATTCCTGATGATCGTTCAAGCCAGCACACAACCTGTGGCGAGGGAGCTTGCTCCCGCTCGGCTGCGCAGCAGTCGTAAAACCCTAAAACGCGGTATACCCTCAGAAACCGCGGCGTCAGGTTTGGGGTCGCTGCGCAACCCAGCGGGAGCAAGCTCCCTCGCCACAAAAGCTTGGCGGGCCCGCATTGTATTGGCTTTACGCGTACGCGTATCTCGCCTGTTTCATGATGAAGGTGAGGTGGATTCAATTTGCCGGCCCAGGCGTGACAGCAGCCCCCAATCCAATAGCCACACGACAACCAGCGAAGCCCCCACCAACGGAAACATTACCGCCAGGGCGAACATGATGACCATTGCGGTTTTCCATTTCGGCAGGTCGTGACGCAACGGTGGCACACCGAACTTGCCCTGTGGCCGACGCTTCCACCAGATCACCACGCCGCTGACGGCGCTGAGCAAAATCATCAGGCAGATCAGCAGCACGATGATCTGATTGAACGGGCCGAACATCTTGCCTTCGTGCAGCATCACGCCGACCTCCGTGGCGCGGGCGACGTTGCTGTAATGCTGCCAGCGCACGTCGGCGAGAACGTCGCCGGTGTATTGGTCGACATGCAGGGTGGCGTCGTTGCGCGGGTCATCGGCGAACACCGCGATGGTGAACACGCCGGTGGCGGTGGTGGGGAAGGTGATGCTGTAGCCGGGCTCGACCTTGCGCTGCACGGCGATGTTTTGCACGTCTTGCAGGCTGATGGTCGGCGCTGCCGGGCCGGTCTGGGTGTTGGCGTGAGCCATGTGTTCGGCGTGGTCGCCGGACATTGGCATCGGCGTATTTTCCATGGCCCACGGCACGGTCTGGCGCGTGGCGCTGTTGAGGCTGCGGGCCTCGACGTCGGACTTGGGCACGTCATTCCACATGGCGACCGGAAAGCGGTTCCAGAGGTCGGCGTATTGCTTGCCCCAGAAGCCGGTCCAGGTCATGCCGCTGAGCAGCATCACCAGCAAAAACGCCGCGCCCCAGAAGCCAGTCACTGCGTGCAAGTCACGCCACAGCACACGTCCGCGACGACTGAGGCGCGGCCACAGCACGCCGGCGTACTGACCGCGTGGCCACCACAAAAACACCCCGGAGACCACCAACACCACGCCCCAACCGGCGGCCAGTTCCACCAGTCGATCACCGACGGTGCCGATCATCAACTCGCCGTGAATCGAGCGTGCGAGCGCCTGCAGATTGTTCTTCGCATCCTGCTCGCCGAGGATGTCGCCGTGGTACGGATCGATGAACACGTTCAGCTCATGGCCTTCATTGATCACCACAAATTGCGCGCTGCGTTCAGCGTTGACCGGCGGCAGGTATTGTTTGATCCGGGCTTGTGGATACGCCTCTTTCACCCGTTTGAGCAGGTCGTCGGCGGCCACGGTGTGATGACCGGCCGGGATGTTCATCAGGCTGCCGTACATCAATGGATCGAGTTGCGGTTTGAACAGGTAGACGATGCCGGTCAGGGCCAGCATCACCATGAACGGCGCGACGAACAGGCCGGCGTAGAAATGCCAACGCCAGGCCAGGTTGTAGAAATTCGGTTTGGGCTGTTTCATCGGGTGTGCTCCGCGTGGCGATTCAATTGTTTTTGTTAAAAGATCGCAGCCTTCGGCAGCTCCTACATGGGCCGAGGATGCCGCCGCAATTGCGGGTGTACACACATCCCGTAGGAGCTGCCGGAGGCTGCGATCTTTTGATTTTTCTTGTTAGAAACTCATGTCCACCTTGGTCCAGAGCGTGCGCCCCGGTTCGTTGATGGCTTGCGGATCATTGGCCGGGAAGCCGAAACCGGCGTTGCCGGCCAGGTTCAGGTGTTCGGCGTAGGCCTTGCCGAACAAGTTGTCGACGCCGCTGCTGACCTTCCAGTTCTTGTTGATCCGGTACGCGCCGTTGAGCGAGAACACGCCGAACCCCGAGCTTTTGTCGAAGTCTTTGCCGACCACGTTGCCCTTGTTCCGGTCGATGCGGTTTTGCGCCGCGACCACCCGCCACAAGGCGCCGGCGCTCCAGTTGTCTTCGCTGTAGGTCAGGCCGAAACGGGCGTCCAGTGGTGGCATTTGCGGCAGGGCGCTGCCGTCGCTGCTGTTCTTGCCCCAGGCGTAGGCCAGGGTTGCGTCGGCTTTCCAGTTGGGCGTCAGCTTGTAGGCCGCACCGAGTTCGCCGCCCATGATTCGCGCGTCGATGTTCTCGGCTTGCGAGGTCATGCCCATCATCCCCGGCGTGTAGTTGAACAGGATGTAGTCACGCACCTGCCCGACGTAACCCGAGGCCCAGGCTTCGAGGTTTGCGGTCTTGTATTGCAGGCCGAAGTCGAGCTGGGTGGTTTTCTCCGGCTTGATCGCGTCGAACGCATTTACCGAACCGGCAGGGCCGGATTTGGGTGAAAACAGCTCCCAGTAATCCGGGAAACGCTGGGCATGGCCGAGGCCCGCATACAGCGTGGTCGGGCTGTCGGCCAGGTCATGCTCGTAACGCACGAAACCGCTGGGCAGGGTGTCGGCGCGGGTGTCGTCGGCGGTCGGGTTGGGGCGGGCCATCATCCCGGAGCCGATGGTCTGCCGATAATCCTTGGCCGAAGCGCGGTCCAGTCGTGCGCCGGTGATCACGCGATCACGGTCGGCGGCGTACCAGGTCAGTTCGCTGAACACGCCGTAGTTGTGGAAGTCGGCGTCCTTGGTGCGAGGCAGATCCTTGTAGGTGTCGACGCCCATGGCGCTGCGTTGGCGGTGTTCGTTGGTCTGTGCATCCAGTCCGCTGATCAGCTGCACATCGACCCAGCGCCAGGTGGCTTTGATCCGCGCGCCGAGGGTTCGGCGATCGACATTGGAGGCCATCGGGCCGGCCATCATCCCGGTGCCGGACGGCTTGCGCAGGGTGTAGTTGTCCATCACGTGGTCGGCGTAGTTGTAGTAGACCTGCACCTCGACCTTATCCAGCACTTCACCGATGTTCGACTGCTCGAAGCGCAGGCCGAGGCTTTCGCGCAAGAACTGTGAACCGTCCATGCCGCGCCCGGCGTAACGGGCTTCGCCGTCGCCCTTGCCGGCAGTCAATTCCAGCAGGGTGTCGGCGTTCGGCGTCCAGCCGACAGCAACATCGCCGTTCCACTTGTCGTAGCGCGAGGGCACGGTGTCGTTGTTGCCGTCCTTGTAGTCATCGGAATGCGCGGTGTTGCCGATCACGCGCACGTAACCCAGCGGCCCGCCAGCGGCGGCGTCCAGCACTTTGTCGAAGCGACCGTTGGAGCCGGCCAATACGCTGGCATTCACCCGGGTGCCAAGTTCGCCGAAGCTTTCCGGCTCTCGGTCGAACAGGATGGTGCCGGCCGATGCGCCGGGGCCCCAGAACACGGTTTGCGGGCCTTTGATCACGGTGAGTTTGTCGTAGGTTTCCGGTGAGATGTACGAGGTCGGCGCGTCCATCCGGCCGGGGCAGGCGCCGAGCATCATGCTGCCGTTGGTGAGGATATTCAGACGCGAGCCGAACATGCCGCGCAGCACCGGGTCGCCATTGGTGCCGCCGTTGCGCACCAGCGCGAAGCCGGGGATGGTCTTCAGATAATCACCACCATCGCTGGCCGGCACTGGTTGGCGCGGGTCCTTGGGGTTGGTGACGACAGTCAGCGGCGAACTCGGCGCGATGGCAGTGATTACCGTCGGGCTCAGTTCTTCGGTGTGGCCTGCTTGCTCATCGGCCAGCACCATTGGCGTCAGCAACAAGCCGCAAAGTGCGGCGGTGGCTTGCCTGAAACGAACGCGGGATGGGTTCAGGGCAAAAAAAGCCTGGGCAGCGCCCAAACGTGTGTCAGCAGAAAACCTGGACATGACAATTTCCATCGAACAGTCGTAAACGACACGGCCGGCAGCCGACGCAAATTCCTGTAGGAGCGAGCTTTTGTGGCGAGGGAGCTTGCTCCCGCTGGGCTGCGCAGCGGCCCCTTTTGTGAGTGCTGCGCACTCAGGCGGGAGCAAGCTCCCTCGCCACAAAAAAATCGCCCCCACAGGTTGCTTGGGTTGACTTGCGGATCGTGTGGGATCGGAGGTAGGTGTTTACGCGACGATGGGCGGGGCGCGGGTGCGGGCGCCGGGGAAGAAGGTTTGCCGGGCATGGCCCAGGCGGGTGGCGGGTGTGGTGAAGGTGGTTGTCTGTGGACTGTCAAAGGCGACGAAGGATTGACCGCCAGTGAGCGCCGGGCAATTGAACAGCAGGCTGCAATAGCCGCATTTTTCCCACAGCGCGTGATGCTCGGCTGCCGGCCGGCAGTGTTCGGCGGTGGGTTGTGCGTCGTGGTCGGCGTGCTCCATTACCGACATGTCCGAGCCCATGTCCATCGACATGCCTATCGCCATGCTCGAAGCAGGCGCGCGCGAATCCATCGGCATCGACTGAGAAATCAGCGGGCCGATAAAGATCATCAGCATGGCGAACAGGCTGATCCAGCTGCCGCGGGTCAGGCTCATTGGCTGACGGCGGCGCGCGGATGACCTGGCGCTATGCGGGCGCATAGGCGTTTTCAACGGGGGCGATTACTGGGCGTGCATGTGCTCTTGCATGCCGTCCGGTGCCTTTTTCTGCACCGAGACCTCGACCGTTACATCGCCGGATTTCTCGAAGTGCATCGTCAGCGGGAAGCGCTTGCCGTCGCTCAACAGGCTGCGGTCTCTGAGCTCCAGCAGCATCACGTGGTACGCCATCGGGGCGAAGGTGACTTCGCCGCCAGGCGGGATTTCGACGTTGGGCACTTGCTGCATTTTCATCAGATCGTGTTGCATCACATGTTCGTGCAACTCGGCCTTGCCGGATATTGGCGATCCGACGCTGAGCAGCCGATCAGCGGTTTTGCCGCTGTTGTGAATCACGAAATACGCCGCGACGGTGGGCGCGTTGGGCGGCAACTCCTGCGACCACGGATGGGCGATCTCAAGTTCGCCAACCTTGTATTCGTGGGCATTGGCAAAACAGGCAGGCAGCAGCAACACAGCCAGGACGATGAGTTTGTTCAACATGGCAGTTCTCCAGAACGATTCAAAACGCAGGTCAATTGCGAGAAGGAATCACGCCAGAGGGGACGCGCGGGGGTTGAGACTCGGCCATTGCTGGCGCGGTGTCGGTGTGTCGAGCGTGGCGGGCGGCACGCTTCGATTGGCGTCGAAACGCGCGAAATACAACTGCGGCGAATGCCCCGGCAACGCCACCAACGGCGCGGAGCCCGAGCAACACCAGCAATGCTGCATGTTGGAATGATCGTCGTTCTGCGGGGCTTTCTGCTCGATGTCGCCCAGGGAAATCGCCACCAGCTTCGTGCCGCTGGAAGAGCAGAAACTGCCCCACAGCAACTGTTCGGCCGGCGATTTCGCCGTTTGCGCCATCGCTCCGGACATCGGCATGGCGAGCATGTTGAACAGCACTGCAAAGCAGGCGATCCAGGCAAATGCGAGCCGTTGTCGGGACATGGGACAGATCCGTTTGAGTGGGCGATCAGGCGCGGCTATTTAGCCTGATCAGGGGCGATAAGTAAAAAGGCTGCGTGCGGTGTGGTGTCGCAGTAAAACTGCTGCTTCGGATCTGTCAGTGGGCAGGTACTGCATGTACTTGCATGTCTACTCCTAGTGTAGTGCGAATCACCGCGAATATTGCGGCCAGGTTATCCATGCTGGGGTTGCCCTTGGCAGATAACATTCGATGGAGACTTTTGCTGGGTTTTGCCGTTTCCTTTGCCAGTTCTTCGAAGCCGACGGTAGCGTTGACGAGGTCACGCAATATGATCCTGGCCATTTCCGGCTCACCATTGAGAAACAGAGTAGCAGCCTCATCCAGCAATGCCTGCGCGAACTCAGGATCACGCTTGGCGCGTTCGGCAATGGTGTGTTTGTAGCTTCGGGTGAGAGCCATGAAGTTACCTCCGGTTCCGTTCAGCTTTTTTTCGAGTTCGAAATTCGGCTATTAGTGTTTTTGCCTGTTTTATGTCGGTTTTTTGAGTGGACTTATCGCCACCGCCGAACAGGATGATCAGGCGCTTTCCCTCTTGTACCAAATAGATTCTATAGCCAGGTCCCCAATTGATTCGGTATTCACCGAGACCGTCGAACCACTTGATGTTGGAGGTGTTGCCCAATTCCAATCGAACCATAGCGTTGGATACCTTGAGAGCTGCCTGTGGGCTCAAGGTTGAGAACCAACGTCCGAACGGGCTTGTTTCGTTTTCTTGCAAGTATTCTTCGAGTGTGATCACAGGCGGCCTTGAAGGTAACAAATAGGTTACTGTTCATGCAAGCCAATGATCCTGCCTTACGGAGTGAAGGTCGCCAATGCAACAAGTGTTTCTTCAAGCGTCAGAAACTCCCGCTCAACCCCCGGCAACACCGGCCGCTTCAACACCAGCACCGGCACTCCACGTTCCCGCGCCACTTCCAGCTTCGGCTCGGTGGCGGTGCTGCCACTGTTCTTGCTGATCAGCACATCGATCTGCCGCCGCTCGAACAACGCGCGTTCATCCTCGATCAGAAACGGCCCACGGGCGCCGATCACTTCGCAGCGCGCGTTGCCCGGATAAACGTCCAGTGCACGCAACGTCCAGAATTGCTCAGGCGGGATTTCGTGCAGGTGCTGCAATGGTTCGCGACCGAGGGTGAACAGCGGTCGGCGAAAGGGTTTCAGCGCTTCGATCAGCTCGGCCCAGTCGCTGACTTCGCGCCAGTCATCTGCGGCGTGTGGTTGCCAGGCCGGACGGCGCAAGGCCCAGCAGGCAATGCCGCTCAACTTCGCGGCGGTTGCGGCGTTGTGGCTGATGCGGGCCGCGTAGGGGTGGGTCGCATCCAGCAGCAGGTCAATGCCTTCGTCACGGATGAACTGCGCCAGACCTTCGGCGCCGCCATAGCCGCCAACGCGGACCTGGCAGTTCAGATCGGTCGGCACCCGACCGACACCGGCCAGGCTATAGATGTGCTCCGGGCCCAGGGTTCGGGCGATGGCCAATGCTTCAGTGACACCGCCGAGCAACAACACGCGCTTCATTGAAAAACTCCCGCATGGCCGACAATCCCGCCCTGGCGATCGATGGCGAACACTTCGACCTGAACCTGCGCCGGCACCACGCTGCGGGCAAAGTCGAGGGCGTGCTGACACACCGCGTCGCCGAGGGCGATCCCGGCGGCGCTGGCTATGGCCAAGGCTTGCTGACTGGTATTGGCGTCGCGGATCGCCTGTTGCAACGCCGCATCGGCACCGACCGCCGCGGCCCATTCGGCCAGTTGCGGCAGGTCGATGCTTGAATGCCGACTGTGCAAATCCATGTGCCCGGCCGCCAGTTTGCTGATCTTGCCGAAGCCGCCGCACAGGCTGAGTTTATCCACAGGCACTTTGCGCAAGTGCTTGAGCACCGCGCCGACGAAGTCGCCCATTTCGATCAGGGCGATTTCCGGCAAGTCGTAGACCCGGCGCATGGTGTCTTCGCTGGCGTTGCCGGTGCACGCGGCGATGTGCAGGTAGCCGTTGGTTTTGGCGACGTCGATGCCCTGGTGGATCGAGGCGATGTAGGCCGCGCAGGAGAACGGCCGGACGATGCCGCTGGTGCCGAGGATCGACAGGCCGCCGAGAATTCCCAGCCGCGGGTTCATGGTTTTCAGCGCCAGGGCTTCGCCGTCCTCGACGTTCACCGTGACCTCGAAGCCGCCCTGGTAATCCAGCTCCTCGGCCAGTAACGTCAGGTGGTCGGTGATCATCTTGCGCGGCACCGGGTTGATCGCCGGTTCACCGACGTTCAGCACTAGCCCTGGTCGGGTGACGGTGCCGACACCACGGCCGGCGCTGAAGCGGATGCCCGGTTCGCTGTGCAGGCGCACCTGGGAAAACAGCAGGGCGCCGTGGGTCACGTCGGGGTCGTCGCCGGCGTCCTTGATCGTTCCGGCTTCGGCACCGTCGTCCGTCAGCCGACAGAATTCCAGGCGCATTTGCACCCGTTTGCCTTTGGGCAGAATGATCTCGACGGCGTCCGCTTCCACGCCGCCGAGCAGCAAGCGGGCGGCTGCGAGGCTGGTGGCGGTGGCGCAGCTGCCGGTGGTCAGGCCGCTGCGCAGCGGGGCGGGTTGTTCGGCGGTTTCGTCACGCATCGAGGGGTTTCGTCACGTCCAGCAAGGTAATCGGCAGCGCCTGGCGCCAGGTATCGAACTCGCCCAAAGGTTGCGCCTGGGCGACGTGAATGCGGGTCAGCTCACCGCCATGCCGTTCACGCCAGGCCATCAAGGTCACTTCGCTTTGCAGTGTCACAGCGTTGGCGATCAACCGGCCGCCGGGTTTGAGTTGCGCCCAGCAGGTATCGAGCACGCCCTCACGAGTGACGCCACCGCCGATGAAAATCGCGTCCGGGCGTTCGAGCCCGTTCAGGGCTTGCGGCGCACTGCCGCGAATCAGTTGCAGGCCGGGAACGCCCAGGGCATCGCGGTTGTGTTCGATCAACGACTGCCGTCCCTCATCCGCTTCGATGGCCAGCGCCCGGCAACTCGGGTGAGCGCGCATCCATTCGATGCCGATCGAGCCGCTGCCGGCGCCGACGTCCCACAGCAGTTCGCCGGGGATCGGGGCGAGGCGAGAAAGGGTGATGGCGCGCACGTCGCGTTTAGTCAGTTGGCCGTCGTGCTGGAAGGCTGAGTCTGGCAGGCCGGCCAGGCGCGACAGGCGCGGTGTGTTGGGTTCAGCGATGCATTCGATAGCGATCAGGTTCAGATCGGCGACCGATGGAGCGTTCCAGTCATTGGCGATCCCATTGATGCGCCGCTCCGCTGCACCGCCCAGATGTTCCAGCACGCTGAGACGGCTCGGACCGAAACCGCGTTCACGCAGCAGTGCTGCAACGGCGGCCGGGCTTTGGCCATCGTTGCTCAGCACCAGCAAACGCACGCCACTGAAGAACTGCGCGTTGAGTGCTGCGATCGGCCGGGCAACCACCGAAAGCGTTACCACCTCCTGCAACGGCCAACCCATTCGCGCGGCAGCGAGTGAGCAGGAGGAAGGCGCTGGCAAAATCAGCATTTCATCGTTGGGCACTTGCCGGCCAAGGCTGGCCCCGACGCCAAAGAACATCGGGTCACCGCTGGCCAGCACGCAGACCGGTTCGCCACGCAGCGCCAGCAGAGGGTCGAGGGAAAACGGACTGGGCCACAATTGCCGCTCGCCACGGATGCAGGCTGGCAGCAGATCCAGTTGTCGCTGACCGCCAATGATCCGCGAAGCGCGCAACAGGGCGTGCCGGGCATTTTTGCCCAGGCCCTTGAAGCCGTCTTCGCCGATTCCCACTACTGTCAGCCAGGAGGCCATGTTGTTCCTTAATCCAATGTTCATAGTCAAAGGCGACATGATAGCGCGGCTTCTGTCATCTGACGCGGGTCTATGGCCGGGAAAGCGTACTTCAGTTTGCAGACACTTAATGTCGACGAAAAATTGCCTGTTGTAATGATGGTTTTGGTAGTTTGGTTTTTGTTCGGGTTACGCAATCTTATATGTATTAAATCGCTGGCCCAGTAGTTGATATTGGTCGCGACACTATCAAGGATGAAAAGAAACTTATATGGATAACGTGTTAGCCAAAGGCGTCATCAAACATGATGCGCTGATGATAAATAATGTGCTGCTTATCGGCACGGCTGGCCAGGCCGTCGCCGACAATGGCTTTGTCAAAAACTGCATTTTTCTGGCCCGGCATGGCGCGGATAAAGTTGCAAAGAGCGAGACGCAGCCGGGGCCTTGGTTCGACCATTACTCCGGTATGTTCTGGTCAATGGACTGGACGCTTGCCGAGCCGGTCGAGTACATCAAGCCGCAGTTCTCGGGGAGTTTGAAACAGGCCTGGTTGAAAGTGGCACGTCCCTACCTCACGAGTGCTCAAATAGCACAGGTTGAGTCGGTACTTGGAAAACTGGAGAGTGACGCCGAATTGCTGGCGAAGATCGCGGGCTTGAGCGGGAAAATATTTGGATTCAACATCGTCCCGGTCAGTTATAAGCCCAACGGAGATCTGGAAATGGTGGTCAGTCATGTCAGGTTGATCAAGCTGGGTATCACTACACCCTACCTGTTCTGGACGATAAATCAGAGTCTGTCTCAACTGGATATCCGGATTCGGCGGTTGGAAATCAAGCGTCGAGACATGGACGCCATTCGACAGCGTGTAGAAGAAGCCACTCGAGCCCTTGCACTCGAGTTCAGCGAGTACGAACTCTGATTCCACGCAGGCCGAAGCCTTCTTTTGCTTGATTGATACTTCGGCAGCGTTTCCGACCGGCAGACTTTTCATGCGCTTGGGCAAAGCAGGCATAATGGCAGCCCTTCGCCCTTCACTTGCATCCAGTCAGCCGGTCACTCATTGAACGAACGCCCGATGTCTACCGCCTTACGCCCCTCGGCCTGCCCGGGGTTGCTGCGTATCGTCCCGGCGCTGGATGGCGGAATCTGCCGGATCAAATTGAACGGCGGCTCGATCAGCGCGGCCCAGGCTGAAGCGGTGGCCAGCGCGGCCGAACGGTTTGCCGGGGGCGTGATCGAGGCGACCAACCGGGCCAACCTGCAGATTCGCGGAATTGGCAGTGAGCAGACGGCTTTGATCGACAGCCTGCTCGCCGCAGGGTTGGGGCCGCGTACCGCGGCGGGCGACGATGTGCGCAATCTGATGCTCAGCCCGTCTGCCGGGATTGACCGGCACATGCTCTTCGACACGCATGCGCTGGCGGAGCAGATCCTCACCACCCTGCAAAGCCACGAACGTTTCCACGAACTCAGCGCCAAGTTTGCCGTGCAACTCGATGGCGGCGAGGCGTTGGCGATGCTCGAACACCCGCATGATCTGTGGTTGTCTGCTGCTGAGCGAAACGGCGAGCTGTTGCTGGCGTTCGGTCTGGCGGGTTGCCCTACGGACAGGCCCGCAGGCGCGGTGTCACTCGAGCAGGGGCACGCACTGGTGGTAGCGGTGCTGGAGTTGTTTCTCGACCTGGCGCGTCCGGATCAAACACGAATGCGTCATTTGTTGGCCGAGTATCCACTCGCAGAGTTTCTCGCTCGCCTGGCCGAGCGTGTGCCCTTGAAGTCGATTACCGATTGGCAGCGCTTGTTGACTCCGGGTGCCCTGCACATCGGCGTCCATCCACAGGTTGGAACCGAATACGTCTACATCGGCGCCGTCCCTCCGTTGGGGCGGCTCGATCCCGTCATGCTCAGGGGCGTGGCGCAACTGGCGTGCGAATTCGGCGACGCAAGCCTGCGTTTCACCCCATGGCAAAGTCTGTTGCTGCCCAACGTTCAAAAAGAGCGGGCGCCTGAAGTCATTCGATATCTGGAGCAACTGGGCCTGCTATGTGACGCCGGTCAGCCTTTGTCACGGTTGATCGCCTGCACCGGTTCCGCTGGCTGCGGCAAGGGCCTGGCCGATACCAAGAGCGACGCCATGCAATTGGCCGCGCTGTTGCAACGTCACGATCAAACAGTGCATTTGTCCGGCTGCCAGCGTTCCTGCGCCGCAGCCCATGTAGCACCGGTCACGCTGCTGGCCGTCGCCCCCGGTCACTACGACCTCTATTTTCGCGATGCAGGGCATCCGGATTTCGGCGCCCTGCACGCACACAACCTTACTATTGAAGCGGTCGCAGCCTTGCTCGACGCCCGCTCACGGAGTTCCCTTGATGCTTGATTACATCCGCGACGGTCAGGAGATCTATCGCAACTCCTTCGCGATCATTCGTGCCGAGGCCAACCTCGACCGTATTCCGGCCGATCTGGAGAAACTCGCCGTGCGGGTGATCCACGCCTGCGGCATGGTCGAAGCCATCGACGGTCTGCAATTTTCCGAAGGCGCAGGCAAGGCCGGGCGCGATGCACTGGCGGCCGGTGCGCCGATTTTGTGCGACGCGCGGATGGTCAGCGAAGGCGTGACCCGCGTGCGCTTGCCGGCCAACAACCCGGTGATCTGTACCCTGCGCGACGACAGCGTGCCGGAGCTTGCCCGCGAGTTGGGCAATACCCGTTCCGCCGCCGCGCTGGAGCTGTGGCGCCCGCATCTGGAAGGCAGCGTGGTGGTGATCGGCAACGCGCCGACCGCGCTGTTTTATCTGTTGGAAATGCTCGATGCCGGCGCGCCGAAGCCGGCGCTGATCCTCGGCTTCCCGGTGGGCTTCGTCGGCGCCGCCGAATCCAAGGCGATGCTCGCGGCGGACAGCCGTGGCGTGCCTTTCGTCATCATGCAAGGCCGGCTGGGCGGTAGCGCCATGGCCGCCGCCGCCGTCAATGCCCTCGCCACGGAGATCGAATGATGCAGCAACCTGGACGTTTGATCGGCCTGGGCGTCGGCCCCGGTGATCCGGAACTGATTACTGTCAAAGCCTTGCGCCTGCTGCGCGAATCGCCGGTGGTGGCGTACTTCGTTGCCAAGGGCAAGAAGGGCAATGCGTTCGGCATCATCGAAGCGCATCTGCAAGATCCACAAACCCTGCTACCGCTGGTTTATCCGGTGACCACCGAAGCGCTCCCGGCGCCGTTGTCGTATGAACAAGTGATCAGCGATTTCTACGATACGGCCGCTGAACAACTCGCCGCGCATCTGGACGCCGGCCGTGATGTGGCGGTGATCTGCGAAGGCGATCCGTTCTTCTACGGCTCCTACATGTACCTGCACGATCGACTGGCCGAGCGTTACGAAGCCGAAGTCGTGCCGGGTGTCTGCTCGATGCTCGGTGGCGCCTCGGTACTGGGCGCGCCGCTGGTGTATCGCAATCAGAGCCTGTCGGTGTTGTCCGGCGTGCTGCCCCACGAAGACCTCAAGCGTCGCCTGGCCGATGCCGATGCGGCAGTGATCATGAAACTGGGGCGCAACTTTCCCAAGGTCCGTCAGGTGCTCGAAGAACTCGGTCTGGCAGAGCGTGCGCTGTATGTGGAGCGCGCGACCATGGCCAACCAGAAAATCGTGCCGCTGGATCAGGTCGAGCCGATGTCCTCGCCGTATTTCTCGCTGATCATCGTTCCCGGTGAAAGGTGGCAAGGTTGATGTCCCGTCCCGTTCCGGCGATCGTCATTCTGGGCAATGGCAGCCTCGCGACCGCGCGCAAAATCCAGCAGGTGTATCCCGGCGCAATGATCCACGGCCTGGCCGAGCGGGTTGAGGGCGCGGACCGTGTCTATCACGAGTTCGGCGCGACCCTGCGTGAGCTTTATCAACAAGACACACCGATCATCGCCCTGTGCGCGGCAGGGATCGTGATCCGCACCCTGGCGCCATTGTTGCTGGAGAAGGGTGTCGAGCCGCCGGTGCTGGCCGTGGCTGAGGACGGCAGCGCGGTGGTGCCGCTGCTCGGTGGTCTCGGCGGGGTGAACGTCATGGCGCGCGAGATTGCCGCCGGCCTGGACGTCGCGGCGGCGATCACCACCAGCGGTGAATTGCGCTTCGGCACTTGCCTGCTCAATCCACCAAGCGGCTACGCCCTGGGTGATCTGGAACTGGGCAAGCGCTTCGTCTCGGATTTGCTCGCGGGCCAAAGCGTGCGCATTGAAGGGGCTGCGCCGTGGCTTGATCAGGCACAGTTACCGGAAGATCCCCAGGCTCGGTTGTCGATTCATGTCGGCAGTGCCGAGCGCACGCCTGCGGCCAATGAATTGATGATCTACCCGCGCAGCGTGCTGGTGGCGGTGAGCGCCGAGGTGGCGGACCTGCCGAGCGCCGTTCGAATGGCTTTGCATCAGGCGAAAATCGCCGTGCAATCGCTGGCGTGCCTGTTGGCCAGCGACCTGGACATGGCCAACCCTGCGTTGCGCGAGGCGGCGCTTGAGTTGGGCGTGCCGCTGCGGTTTGCGTCGGTCAGCGGCGTCAGCGAGTTGGCCCGCCACACCGTACCGAACGCCACAATCGTGACGGCGGACAGCGGGATCGCCATCGCGGTGGCCAGTCAGCCACTGGAGCTTGCGCAGATCGGTCGTGCGCGCGGTCGTTTGGCTGTGATCGGCTTGGGCCCTGGCGCTGCCGAACTGATGGTGCCGGCGGTCAAGGCCGAACTGGCGCGCGCCAATGACGTGCTCGGTTATGAAACCTACGTGCGCATGGCGGGGCCGTTTCGCGACGATCAGGTGCTGCATTGCACCGACAATCGCGAGGAAATGCAACGCGCTCGCCACGCCTTTGAGCTGGCCGCCCAAGGACGCTCGGTGGTGGTGGTTTCATCCGGGGATCCGGGCGTGTTCGCCATGGCGGCGGCGGTGCTTGAGGCGTTACACGAGTCGAGTGAGCCTGCATGGCACAGCGTTGATCTGGAGATCCTTCCAGGCGTTTCTGCTTCTCTGGCCACTGCTGCGCAGGCCGGTGCGCCGCTGGGCCATGACTTCTGCGTGATGTCGCTGTCGGACAACCTCAAACCATGGACGATCATCGAAAAGCGTCTGGACCTGGCGGCCGAGGCCGATCTGGCGCTGGCGTTCTACAACCCGATCTCCCGCGCACGGCCATGGCAACTGGGCCAGGCGCTGGACATCGTCGGCCGGCATCGAACGCCGGAAACGGTGGTGGTGCTGGGCCGTGACATCGGTCGCCCCGGCCAGACGCTCCGGGTCACAACGCTCGGCGAACTGACCCCCGATCAGGTCGACATGCGCACCATGGTGCTGATCGGCTCCTCCACCACTTGCGTGTTTCCTCGTGCCGAGGGCGGCAAGTGGGTGTATACGCCTCGTTGGTATGGCGACAAGCCAACATCATGAGTGTCGGCGGCCTCGCTGGAGGCCGCGTTTCAAAATGGCCTGGCGTTGATAAACAGGAAGTTTTTGCGGCAGGCGATTAGATGTCTTGATGTAAGTTTGTTTTTCTCTAGTGCAAAAGAAACTGTCGCGTTTGTTGATGGTTGCTTTTTCGCTTGTCTTTTTTTGTTGTGTTTGATGGCTTTAATGTTTCTGGGTGTTCGGTTGGTCATCAGTTGTTTGTTTTTTGCTTCCGGGCTGAAGTGCTGTTCAGTTAGTGTTGAATGAGTGTCGGACGCCCCCATTCATTTTAATGGGTGAGGAATCTTTATTTTTACAGGGAAGTATCTTTATGGGTGAGCAAACGGCTCGTCGTGTGAGCGGTTACGTCAATTTTATTGACTTATTTAAACTGTCTGATCTTGAAAAGGCGTTACAGGAACATAAGGGTACAGAGAAATACGATGCGGTATTTCGATATTACTTTTCTTGTATCGGCATGCTCGATTTTCCGAGAATGCTTCCACCGCTTGGTTTGCTGCGCGAAGCCCTGGGGTCTTTTGTTGAATCCAAGAGCCGGCATCGACGTGCTGTGGAAGTGGAGCCGAAAGCTGCGCCGGAGGGCGCTGAAGCTCCGGGTTTGACTGAAATCCGCGACAGAGTCGAAGGCTTTCACACGCGCCTGTCCACCAGCATTGCAGAGCTGTCTGCCGCAGCAACCGAAGTGCCGAAAAATCTACACTTCGTTTGGCTTGGAGGGGGGCTTGGAAATATTCAGCGCGACTACATTAATGTTTGGTGCAAGGTTTTGGCCGGGCACGATTATGCCGTGAAACTCTGGTATGACAGCGATGCGTTATTGGCCTATGAAACCAATCGGATCATTGTCGAGGCCGCGAAGGCCGATGCGATGATTAATGGCGGACATAGCACGGGAACATTTCTTGAGCTGGGTGACAAATATGAAGAGCGAGCCATTGTTCTTAAGCAGCAAATGTTCGCACATATCAACAAGGCGGTGGAACGCGGTGTTAAAGCGGATGATGCCCGGATTGATCTTCTGGTCCGTGGGTATGGCCAGGATAAAACGGCCCTGGAAATGTTGCGGAAAAAGAATGGTCAGAGCATTTTGGCATTGGCGGGAGTGGAACTCCGCAACCTGGCGGAGAATGCAACACCGCTGCACTTGCAGAGCATTTATGAGCGCGAGATAAGTTTGCGAGGCAATTTTGCCGCCGCCTCCGATGTGGTGCGCATTGAAGCTTTGATGGCTGAAGGCGGATTTTACGCAGATGTCGATAACTTGCCACCTCTTGTAGAAAAGTTGGGCGATGTGGAGATCAATCAATTCAGCAGTGATGAGCGCCTGGGCGTGTTGCAGTTGTTGCTCGATCAAAATCCTGGATGGATGCCAGGTCGAGAAGCGTTAAGAGGTAAATATACAAACTATTTCGAAGTCATCCCTGCAGAGCATCGTCCCGCACTGGAGCGTTTCGCGAAAAGTCGCCCGGACTTGAACAGCGTTTTTCGCGCCCCCGTCGAACGTCTCGTACGTCCGGATGGAATGCGGGCAGTTGCCGAGCAGGCCAGCCTGAGTAATGCGTTTCTCATGGCTCATGCCGGATCGGCAATGTTGAGTGCTGTCATCGATCGTTTCAAACTCAACTATGAGATTGTTGATGCCACGACCCGCTTGGCTATGGAGAACCAGGTCGCCTTGATTGATAGCGAGGCCATGAGCGGTTTTGCGCGGGAGGTGGTCGAGAAAAAATTTGGTTCGTTGGATGCACTCCCGCCTGAAGAAGAACTCGCCCTCACTTTTTTGGTGGAAGCCGCAGCGATTTACTACAGCGACGGCATTCGCCCCCAGAGCGAAGTGACAATCTATCTGACCGGGCCTGCTGCGATGCGCGATGCACTCGCGGATTACGCAAAAATCCACTCCATACCTCCAGCAGCGGGGGCGTGGCGAAAGGATGTGGCTATTGTCGCCGCCGCCATGGTGAACCGGGACACCGAGGAGGAGCTGGATCATTCCTGGAAAGAAAACGAAAGCGACACCGTCGAGTGGCTGCGCAGGGAAAAACAACGTTGGGAGGCCGGGCAATTCAAGGCGCGTTACGTCGGCAAGGTGGATCAATTACTAAAGAGTCAGACAATCCATTTCGACCATGGCTGGCCAGTCATCGAAGGTCGACATGTGATGTCGACCGATTTGTTGCAGTCCTTGGCGCAGCACCTTGGTGAACCCTTTTTGCGAGCGATGAGCCAACGTGTCTCTGGTGAAGTGACTTTCGACAAGCAAGTGCAGCTGAGTTTTGACGAGCGCCAGTCCATCCTCACGCAGGAGATCACGCTACCGCCATCGTTGGTCGGAGAGCCGGCAGACGGGGATCTGCCGCTTGATGAATTGCTTCATCGAATTGGCCGGGGCACTTTGCAGGTTGAACAGCTTAACCCCTTGCAGCGGTGGTTGATCGGTTCGTTGCTGGGCGCGCGGGCAATGGATCAACGCAACTTCGGACACGTCAACGCACGCCTGGAAAACCTCGCCAACAATGTGTCTGAGTTGGGCGTGTCACACCGTTACGGGGCGATTGAACGGGAGCTGTTCAAAGAAAATCACCCCGCATTCGTTGCCGGTTTGGCCAGCGCTTCGATACCTTCCTTGGCGTTGTCCGAGACCAGCATTGAACTGAAGAAGCAGGCGCTGGAGGGGGCTCTGACCTTGCTGCAATGGGGGCGTCAGGTCGCCCGTATTCAGCAGGTAGCAAAACTCGAATTCCGTGACCGGATTGCCGAGCGCATGGCCGATGTGCTGGAAAGTTTCGATCACGGCAGCTTCAAACTGGTGCCGCAGGATTTGTTGCTTCAGGGGGTCGGCGACCGGATCGCGGGGCGTTGCTACCCATTGGCATTGGCCATGGCGGCGGCGATCAGCAAGGGTGATGAAGCTGCCAACACACTGCGTGAACGGTTTTACCTGGCGGTCATTGAACCTGACACCGGCCATTCGAAAGCGTTTGTGAGCATTATCGAGGAACTGCGCGATGTTGACGTCCATGACTTGGGCGGACCGGTGGTGCGCTCCGATCTGGCACACGTCATTGCGACGCTCGAAGGTAAAACCGGCAGTAGCACCCTGATGCTCAACTCTGACAACCACTCGATGCTGGTGGCTAAAACACTCAGTGGAGGCCGCAGTACTTATCATTTCTACGATCCGAATTTTAGTGTTTTCGAGTTTGATACCGCTGAAGCGCTCAGCAAAGCGCTGACACATTTTTTCGTTCGGCAAGAGATGGCCAAGCCTTACGCAGCATATGGAGAGCCTGCGCGTCCAACCTTTGATTTGATTGACCTCGACGCTGGCCGACTCAATGAACGAGTGCTGCCGTCGGGTGTCCGGGTGTCCAGTCTTTCCGAGTCAGGCAGCCTGCCTGAACAGACGCCCCGGGCAAGACAGCGACTGGCCAGCGCGCGAGGACGGTCACTGGTCAACAATGGGGTATTGGGCAGTTCGTTGCTGGAACTGGACGCTCACTGGTGGGGCGGGCAGATCGCGCAGGCGACATGGCAGCTACAGGAGAAACACGGGCTATCGTCGGGTGCCATTGCATTGTTTGAGACATTGGAGATCACCCCGACAGGCGCTTACAAGATCAGTCTGGTCAATAACGATCCAGCGCAGACCATTGTGCGTGTCACCACCGATGATCATCGACTCCTCAGGATTAAAAACTTCCTCTCGCAAACCTTCCATTCCTTGGCGGCTCAACCGCGTGCGCCGGCCAACTCGCCTGATCCTGTGGACGCCGGTAGTGTTCATACGCTCAATGCCGGTTTCACCGTACAAGCCTTGATGAACTCGCTGCGTCATCACGAAGGCGCGGCCGGCGGTAGCGACAAGGCACTGACCACCGCCATTCGCCTGCATGCCTACGTCAACTACGCCCAACTGGTCCATGGCAATGTGGTGGATGTGATTGGCGTTGTGACACTGGTGCGACAGGCCCTGGATGATGAAAAGCTGATCGCTCGCACCAGTGCGCCATTGGTGCAAAAGGCGTTGGGGCATGTGGCGAATGAAGGCGTTGGCACGGTGTTGGGAATGGTGAATGTCGGGTTTGATATTTACCAGTTGAGCCATGCCGGCAATGACATTGAAAAGGCGCAATTCGGGACGCAATTGGCGTTCGACTCTGCGAGCGCTGTGTTGGGGGCGGCCGGGCTGGGTGCGGGATTGGCCGGCGCAGGCGCCGTATCTGCGGTGCTGGGCGGTGTCGGGGTGATTCTGGGCGGGTTGGCGGTGGGTGTCGCTGCGCTGGCCGAAGGGTTTGCCACCATTGCCGAGGAGGCCAAAGGGGTCGGCCTCTTTTTTGAACGACTGGAGAAAGCGTATCTTCAGGGCGGCTTTCACTTGGACAAGGCGTCGGATGCCTGGATTGCACATCCGTTGCTGGTGTTCACCGAACTGGATTTACGCGCATCAACGGTCCATTTCGACAGCCCTAAACTGTTCCCGCTTCGGGATCATTTCGGGGTTCCGGATTACGATGAGGATTACCACCGCGCTATTGATATACGCTTGGGCCTTGAGTTGCCGGGCTCGGCGCTTTTTTCGCCGAAGCCTGGGCAGACGATCGTTTTGCCGTGCACACCCAAAACCTGGTATGGCTATGAGTACAAGTTGCTGCCGTTCGTCACGTTTCGTCATGCTGACGGATTCGATACGGCACGTCGGCTGGAAAAAAAGAATGAACAGGGGAAATGGCAGTTCCTGTTTTCCTTTTATTCGTTTCCGGGTGAGTACGTCGTCCACCGACTGAACCCTGTCTGCAAACCAACAGTTTTCAACGTTCGTCTCGATAATGTTGAGCGCTCGCTGGTGGTGCCTGTGCTACCCAAGGCATGGCACGGCCTGGTCTCCTATCGGATAGCGGGTGCCGGTGCTCAATGTTCCGTGCTGCTCAATCAGGGGGTGAGTCTTGAGCTCGACGCACCGGGTCACGCGGCCATGCACTGGGTGTTGCTGGCTACCTGGCTGGCGGAGACAGATATCCAGATAGAGCCTGCGGGCAGCCTCATGTTGGGCACTCTGGCTGTGAGGTTCACAGGTAGCGGGGTTCACGATGTGTTGCTCAAACTGGCAGGTAACAAGATCGTGCGCGTTGATCTCGTTGCCCTGCAATTGGAGGTTGTCGAAGAAACGGCCGATCCGGCGCTCGGAGAGCAAGCGTTGCTGGATCACTTCAAATCACTGGCTCGTGAACATCGCCTGGCCATGCCTTACACCCCCGTTCACAACTTTGTGGTGCCGTTTGAAAAGCCGGACGAACCGAGGACGGTGGCTGCGTATTACGACTCGGCTGAGGATCGTTTTCTGTATATCCGCGACCCGAATGTGCTGTTGGCCGACGAGGTCGTATTGGGCGCGGTGGTCGAGGGCTCGGCCTATTTCTATCACCCCGAGAACTTCGATGTCTGGCAGGTCGACGCGATCACCGGCACGCTGCTTCAACGATACCGTTTGCTGGTAAGAGAAGGCTTGACCATTGTCCGCTGTGAGGCCGTGGCCAATGGCGGCATTCAGATCGTGCAGCGGTCCATTCCAAAGGAAGGCCCGCATGATGAGCTGACATATATGATCCATGACGGTGCGGTGTTGCTTGGCTCGCTCACCCGCGGTCACGATCCGGCATTGCAGGCTGTTCTACAGGTCAACACGCTCACGGACTGGAAGCAGGTGCTGGGCAACTATGTGTTGCCGGCAGAGTCCATCGATACCGTGAATTGGCGCCCCGGTGCGCTGGTTTCGATTTGTTGGCAGTTCGAAGACAAGTGGCACGATCTGGTCTGGGTCCGAGAGGTTGACGGGTTGATCATCCGTGCGCCGGCCCGACGTCGCCATGCGCGGGGATGGAAAGATTCGATTCTGAATGATCTTCGACTGATTGTTCCTGCCGGTGCCGAGGGCGAAGTATTTGTTACCTACGACCAGCCTGACCAACGCCTCGTGCGACAGCAAAGGTCGATGGTGGATGGCCGCGTGCAATGGTCTTCCACAGAAATTGCACCCTCGGGCCTGAATAATGTTGTCGCCGTTGAGCAGGGCTACCTGGCTCTGACCGATTCCGGTCTGTTCTTCAATGTGATGCCTGATGGCACGCTTCGATTGGGCGGACTCACCGACACCTGGTTCAGGGATCGAGCCCAATGGTGGTCCGCACTGCCGCAAGTGTCGACGCGCTATCCGGTGTCGAGTTTCGCCCTCCTTGGCTTGACCAACTTTACGGGGGATGCCGGTTTGTGCGCCTGGTACCTGGACGAACGGCTGTTGCTCTCGGATCCTGGCCATGGAAAAGAAGTACGGTTACTGAGTATTGCTCCAGATAATCAGGCCGCCTGGTTGTTCGATCTTTCAACGGGCAAGATTTTCAGCCAGCGCTTTATTGATACGAAACATTTGAGTACGGCATTTGCCCAGGGCACCAGACTTTTGCAAGTAGAGGCATTGCCGGCCCCGATACAGGTGTGGACCCCTTGGACCTTTACCGACGTGACGGTAGAGGGCGCGGGTCTGAGGGCGACGACTCTCGAGGGCGTGGAGGTGGATTTACAGCACAACGAACCGGTACGGGTTACAGGTGTGGACAGCCTCTGGGTCGCTGCACTGGACGGTCCATTGAGTGAGCGGCTGGCGGCGCTGGCGAACCAACATCGATGCGCCGATTTTCTGTCCGTCAAAGATCCTGACTTCCTTCAATGGTATGTGGTCCGGACCGGACGATTGATCCGGATTCCGAAAACCACCCTTCCTGCGCAATACACACTGGTGGGTACCCGGCATCAAACCAATGTGATGCTGCACCAGATCGGGAATGGTTTGTTGCACACCTATCCGCAAAAAAATACGGTCGGGCCGCTTGAGTATATTCAGCGAAACGCCGAAGTACTGGTGGTCGAGGGGCTGAAGACGGCCGATGACCTATTCCCGTTGATTGCCGATGATGTCAGCATCCTGGTGCTCAAAATGGGTCAAGGGACAACGACTAGCCGGCTGACCCAGGCGGCGTGGTTGAAACTTGAATCGGTTATCGTCGATTGTCGTTACCCGCTTGAGCTCCCACCCTTGATTCCGGGGAAGCTGATTCTGGACGCTTCAATCATGGATCAGTTATGGGTCAGCCTGGTCGATGAACACCTGGTAATGAACGGCCTGGACAGCGGGCACAGTCTGATCTTTCGCGGTGTTTACTCATCGGATGTGACGTTGCGGGGGGACGTGTTCCTTGCGCTCAGTGGTTATCGATCGCGCGCGGTTTCGGAAATAGTGACCGAGTTGCTGAGGCAAAAGGGCGTTTCGGGCAGCGCAATGCTAACGGAGCTGATGTCGAATCATCAGATCGAGGCGCTTGCAGAACCGGCTTTTTAGAGCTCCTTGGCTGATTAAGGCACCAGATAACCTTTCACCCCGGTGAAGATTATCTGTGCCGCCAGAGCGCACACGAACAATCCCATCAATCGGCTGACAATCTGCAACCCCTGGTCACCCAGAATCCGTTCGATGCGGTTCGACAAATACAGCACCACGCCAACGGTGAAGCTGGCGAGGGCAATACTGAGAATGGCCGTGAGTTTGTCGTCCCAGTGCGGTTGGCTGACACCCATCACCAACAGTGCACCGATGGTGCCCGGGCCGACGGTCAGGGGGATGGTCAGCGGGACGATGGTCACGTCCTGCTGCACATTGTCGGTCTGCACCACCGACTTGCCCTGAGCCATGCCCAGCGCCGAAATGAATAGCACGCTGCCGGCGCCGATGCGAAATGCATCCACGGTAATGCCGAACACGTCAAATATCACCCTCCCGAACAGGTACAGCAAGACGCTGGAAACCAGTGTGGCAATTGCCACTTTCCAGGCCAGGCGACGTTGTTCCTTGCGCGAATAACCGCGGGTCAGGCTGATGAAGCAGGACAACACGAAGAACGGGCTGTAGAGCACCAACATCTTCAGGTAAACGCTGAATAACACATGGAGCATGGTTTTGGCTCGCATCCAGAGACGGGTGAATCGGAGTCTATCAGTTGGTCAAGTGCCTGTGGGGGTCGAGTTTATAAGGTCTGAAAGTTATTTTTATTCATGTGTAGGCTGTTGGGCTGAGTCTGAATGGTTAGTTGTGTGATTGCTGTTGTGGATGATGTTACATGTTTGGGTTTGTCGTAGTGGGTTAATTTGTTTATTGTTTATTTCGGCAAGTTCATGAGGAGCTTGCTTTAATGTCAATAAGGAAGAAGTTATGAATAATATGTTTAGTGAAAGTTATATTGCTGCCTGCTTGGAAAATCTTCAGGGTTATGATCTGGGTGAGACGCCGCTTATTAGATCTCGTGGTTTGTTGGCGCCGGGTGACGAAATTGAAGCGCCGTCGAAAGGATCGGTTGTAGGCGAAGGCCTCATTAGTTTCAGCGGTAACCTCACCGGTATTAACCGCAGTGACGCGCAGAATGCGTTTCACTATGCGTCGCTTGTGGCAAACAAACTGTTTCCACTGGAGCACCAGGGCAAAGAATGGTATGCGCAGTTCTGTAAAGTCATGGGTGAAACGGGTTGGATGACCATCAGCAAGTACTACAACGATCTGAACGTGTCGGGAACCAGTGTCCGCATGGACAAGATGGTGCTGGAGATTCTTGCTTCGGTAGTCACAGGCCTTGCCGTACCGGGTCCGGCTACTGCACTGATGCTGAAAACCGCGGGTGATGCGATTGCCGCCCTGCAAAAACGCGATACCGCATTGACGCTTTATGAGCGCAACTTGCTGGCACAAGGTGTGGGTGGAGTAACGACCGGCTCGTGTATCGATGTGAACGGGACCACTGTTTTTGCCATTGGCGCAGTACGTTTTACACGCCGGAATTCATCGGTAAAAGTAATGTTCGTCGATACGGATGTTCGTGACGTAAGTCTGTATCGCGGTGAGGCAGCTTTCGAAAAAAATGATCTTTTGGCTGCGGCTACTCGTGAGCTGATTGCAACGAAACTTGTGAAGTACTCGGCTGATAAGCTCGATTACGACATTTGATGAATGCTTGGAAGGGCGGTCGAAAAAAAACGACTGCCCTTCTCTGTATGAAGGTATTTAAATGAGATGTGATTATTCAGTGTTGATTGTCGGGGCTGCGGTTTTGATAGTGCCCGAATCAGAGGATTTGACCGCTTATGATGATGTGGTCAATACGGTGTTGTATGCACAGTTGGCAGCCAATAAAAAAACAGAACTAGAGCCGGGTGTGAGTTGGTATGACACCTACATGAAAGTTTTGGATGGTATCTGGATGTGGCGCGGTAAAGCGCGCGAAGACTTGAGTCTCCCTCCAGAGAGTGTTGAATCGGCGGTTCAGTGGGTGGCCGCAGCGATGTCCAAAGTAGGGGCAGATGAAGGGCATGTGACTGCAGAAGTGCTGTCACAAATTGTCAACGAATCGGACATCAACCCGGCAGCCAACTTGTTGCGCAGCCATATGCAAAAAGTGTCCGAAGAGCAGTCCACCGAGGTGTCGGCACCTGCGATGGATGTTCGTTTGCTGGTGATCGTGGCGCCAACACCGACTTCGTTCAGTAGTGTATGTATCGAGCTCAAAACCCGTCAATTGCTGAGTTCCAGCCCTTTGGCGCACCTCTATTGGGGCGAAGACGTACAAGGCATCATTAGCTGCCGTTACGTCCGGGCGAATCTATCGGAAACGGTATATGCACCTGTACGAGATCAAATTGCTCTGAAGGTCAAGGACCGGATTGAGACCAATGTTGCAATGTTGACCGTGCGCGACGATGCCTGCAGCACCACGCAGCCAGAGGAGGTTCGGTCATGACGGATCTGATTGCACCACCGGCAGCGGTGGTTGGCGGCAGTATCGTGTCGTTCGCCAGCGATCTGCCGGCGTCCCACCGCGAAGACGTCTACATGAGCACGGCTTTTGCGCAAAGAGCCACACGCGATGCAATTAATGATGGATTATCGGGCGACTGGTTCGACTACTACTGCGGGCAACTTCGTTTTCTGGGATGGGATGTGCCCGCACCTCAAACGTTTTCGCCCGCGCCAGCTGCTCCGATGGGCAGCAAGGCGATACAACGTATCCGGGAGTCCATCGGTGATAGATTCTCAATACCCATCAGCCGCGCCCTGACAGCGTTGGAGCGCAATTCGCTGGCGCTCGAAATGTTTGAATCCACGACCCTGAAGGGAGATATGGCTTACTTTCAGATGATTCCTTGCGTGATGAACGGCACGCACAAGGTGGATATGGCGGTCTATCACCGCAAGTTTTCGATAGTGCGAGATATCTCTCGGTTCCTGTTCAGCAACAATGATTCGCTCGAGCAAAAAAGCACCGAACAGATAACCACGATCACGTTCAACACGCTTCATTACGGCACGTTTCGGGAGAAAGTGAAGAAGTCTGTGGTGTCTCAGTCCCTGAAATACTTGAGCGCTCTGGACATTTGACCGAGTCCCAGCCCGAGGGCTCTCAGAGGGTCGACACTGTGCGGTTCTGCTGATCACGCTGGGCAACCCAATGCTCGATCAAATCGCGCAACTGCGACAGCTCGACCGGTTTGGCCATGTGCCCGTCCATGCCGGCCTGACGCGCGCGCTCTTTGTGCTCGGCGAGGATGTGTGCGGTCAACGCCACCACGGGGGTGCGAATCCGCTGGTTGCCGACTTCCCAGGCACGCAATTGCTGGGTGGCGGAGAAGCCGTCAAGGATTGGCATTTCGCAGTCCATCAGCACCAGGTCGTAACGCTGGGCCTTCATTGCCACCAAGGCTTCCTCGCCATTGCTGGCGGTATCCGGTTGCAGGTTGAGCTTGCCCAGCATGCCGCGGATGACTTTGGTCGAGATGCTGTTGTCTTCGGCCACCAGGATGCGGAAGTCGCTGGGTACCTTGACCGGAAGGGTAGGGCCGGTGGGCAGGTGCTGCGAGGTGGCCGGGCCGTTGTTGCGCTGGTTCAGTTCGTCCGCCAGGGTGGTCTTGAGGGTGTAGCCGGCCACTGGCTTGGCGAGGATGCGCTTGATCCCGGAGTTGCGCGCGATGATCTTGCTCGGCGCGTTGCTGATGCCGGTGAGCATGATCAGCAGAATATCGTGGTTCAGGCTCGGGTCTTCCTTGATCTTGGCGGCCAGTTGCATGCCGGTCATACCGGGCATGTTCTGGTCCAGCAGGACCACGTCGAAATAATCGCGCAGGTGGGCCTTGGTGCGCAGCAGCGCCAGGGCCTCCTTGCCGGACGGTACGGCGCTGACGTTCAGGCCCCAGGCGCTGCACTGCTGCACCAGCACCTTGCGACAGGTGTCGTTGTCGTCCACAACCAGTACGCGTGCGCCTTGCAACGGACTGTCCAGGTCCGAGGTCGGATGCTCGAGACGGTCCGGGTCCAGTGGCAGGGTCAGCCACAATGTGCTGCCCTGGTTGGCGCCGCTCTTGATGCCGAATTCGCCCTGCATCAAACGGATCAGCTGACGGGCAATCACCAGCCCCAGATTGCCCCCCAGGCTGGTGGCCGAGAGGAAATGCTTGCTGTGCAGCTCGGCGTGCATCAGCGCGTCGCGTTCTTCAGCTTCCATCGGCTGGCCGCTGTCCTGTACGGCGATGCGCAGCCGCGGTTTGGCGCTGCGTTCATCCAGGGCGACAACGATCAGAATCTCGCCTTCATCGGTTTTCTTCAGGGCGTTTTCCAGCAGACTCAGCAGGGTTTGGCGCAGGCGCGTCGGATCACCGCTGATGACGCGCGGTACCTGCGGCTGGATAAAGCTGATCAGTTCGATGTTCTGTTGTTCGGCCTTGGCGCGGAAGATGCTCAGGCAGTCCTCGATCAGGGCATTGAGGTCGAACTGCACGTCGTCCAGCTCGATCTGTCCGGACTCGAGCTTGGAGATGTCGAGAATTTCGTTGATCAGCGTCAGCAGTTCGTTGCCGGCGCTATGGATGGTTTGCACATAGTCGCGCTGCTTGACCGACAGCGGTGTGCCCAGCAGCAGTTCGGTCATGCCCAGCACACCATTCATCGGGGTGCGGATTTCGTGGCTGATTTTCGCCAGGAATTCAGCTTTGGCGTTTATTTCGGCATTGCTGGCAGCCAGGTCGCGACTGACGCTGAAACGGTCTTCGGTGATGCTACGCTGTCGCTCGCCCAGGGCCACACTCATCAACAGGCCACTGATACAGATAAACACCAGCAGGGTGATGATCAGGCCTTGCGGGGCGACAAGGGTCAGCCCCTGCAGCGCCGGCAGGATAATCAACGTGCCAAGGTTGAACACCACCATGGCCGCCACGAACAGGCGGGCCGGGCGATAACCTTTTTGCCAGTGATGGGCGCTGACGAACAGCATGCTCAGGCCGGCCAGGGCAACCAGTGCGTACGTGATCAGGTTCAGCGGCAGGGTGTTGACGAACAACAGCAGCAGGCCGCAGGCCACGATGAACAGGATGTCCCCCAGCAGCAGCTTGTTCAGCGGGTGTGGGCCGAGCGGGGCGAAGAAGCGGTAGGCGAACATCAGGCCGCAAGGTGCGGTCAGCAGCAAGGCAAGATAGGCACCGGGTGTTTGTACGACGGACCAGTTCGGCAACCATGGGCGGGCCAGGTTCAGCAGCAGCACCAGGCTGAGCAGCAGCAACCCTTCGCACGCTGCCAGCCAGAGGCTGCTACGCGAGCGGGTGTAGGTGTAGCGGGTCAGGTTATGCAGGATCAGCATCCCGAGACAGCCAAAGAGCAGACCGTAGATCAACGTCTGGTTCTGAGTGGCTGCGCTCATGACCGCCGATTGCAGGGTGATGTAAGGCCGAAACTGGTGTTCGGAGACCAGTCGCATATAGATGTCGAGGGTTTTGTCGCTTTGTGGCAGCGGCAACATGAAGTCGTTGCTGGGCAGGGGGCGCTCAGCCTGAGGCTGCCCGGTGCCGGTATTCAATTGATCGATCAGCTGGTCGCCGTCGAGCACATACAGATTGAGGTGCGACAGGTCGGGGGCGAACACCCTCAGCAACTGTTCGTGTTTGCCGGGTGCCAGCCTGAAACGCAGCCACAGCGCACCCTCGGGCCCGGCTGCGGTGAGGCGGTCGAGTTCGACGGGACTGAATTGATTGGTGTAGCGGCCGGAGCGGATGTCGCTCAGCTGTAGATCGCCCTGTTCGTCGAGCAATACCGCCCAGCCACTGCCTTGCGTGGCCTGGGCCGGGAGCATGCAGAGCAAGGTCAGCAGAGTGACGGTGAAGCCTATGGCAATCCTGAGCCAGCGCACGGCGAAATCCCTTCGTAGGTTGATGCCAGATTATAACTATGCGCGGCGCCGGAATAGTCCGGCAAGGGCTGCAAGCCCTTGCCTGGCCGAATGGATGGCTTATTCCTGATTTTCGCCACGCTCGCGGGCAATGGCGCGGTAGCCAATGTCCTTACGATAGAAGCAGCCTTCCCAGTCGATTTTAGCCGCCAGTTTGTAAGCCTGCTGCTGGGCTGCGTCGACGCTGGTGCCCATGGCGGTTGCGCACAGTACCCGACCACCGGCCGTCACCACCTGACCGTCCTTGAGTGCAGTGCCGGCGTGGAAGACTTTGCCTTCCAGTGCCGCGGCTGCATCCAGACCGTTGATGGCAACGCCTTTGGTGTAGTCACCCGGGTAACCGCCAGCGGCCAATACGATACCGACGCTCGGACGTGGATCCCACTGTGCTTCGACCTTGTCCAGCGCTTGCGCCAGGGCCGCTTCGACCAGCAACACCAGGCTCGACTGCAAGCGCAGCATCACCGGTTGAGTCTCAGGATCGCCGAAACGGCAGTTGAACTCGATAACTTTTGGGTTACCAGCCTTGTCGATCATCAAGCCGGCATAGAGGAAACCGGTGTAGACGTTGCCTTCCTCGGCCATGCCGCGCACGGTTGGCCAGATCACCAGGTCCATGACCCGCTGATGGACTTCGGCGGTGACGACCGGTGCCGGGGAGTAGGCGCCCATGCCGCCGGTATTCGGACCGGTGTCGCCGTCGCCGACGCGTTTGTGGTCCTGGCTGGTGGCCATCGGCAGTACGTTCTTGCCGTCGACCATGACGATGAAGCTGGCTTCTTCGCCGTCCAGGAACTCCTCGATGACCACGCGGGAACCGGCATCGCCAAACGCGTTGCCAGCGAGCATATCGCGCACCGCGTCTTCAGCTTCAGCCAATGTCATGGCCACGATCACGCCTTTGCCGGCGGCCAGGCCATCGGCCTTGATCACGATCGGTGCGCCTTTTTCACGCAGATAAGCCAGGGCCGGCTCGATCTCGGTGAAGTTCTGGTAGTCGGCGGTCGGGATCTTGTGACGCGCCAGGAAATCCTTGGTAAAGGCTTTCGAACCTTCCAGTTGCGCGGCACCCGCGGTCGGGCCGAAGCAATCCAGGCCACGGGAGCGGAACAGATCGACAACGCCTGCAACCAGCGGCACTTCCGGGCCGACGATGGTGAGGGAAACGTTTTTCTCCGCGAAATCTGCAAGCTGCTCGAGGGCCAGCACGTCGATGGCGACGTTCTCGCACTTGGCTTCAATGGCGGTGCCTGCGTTGCCCGGGGCAACGAACACTTTCTGCACGCGCGGATCCTGAGCCACTTTCCAGGCCAGGGCGTGTTCACGGCCACCGCTGCCAATGATCAAAACATTCATTTCAAAAACCTCAAAAAACTATGAGTGGCGCTGCAAACCCCTGTGGGCGCTGTAGGAACTGTAGGAGCTGTGGGGGGGGGGGGGGGGGGGGGGGGGTTTTTTTTTTTTTTTTAAAAAAAAAAAAAAAAAA
>NZ_JBGLZF010000036.1:0-58141 GCF_047304405.1 Pseudomonas sp. Pseusp11 | reverse complement strand
GCGTCCCCTAGGGGACTCGAACCCCTGTTACCGCCGTGAAAGGGCGGTGTCCTAGGCCACTAGACGAAGGGGACACACGTACAACATTCACTCCCTACCGCGTTTCGCTGTGTGCTTTACGCTGTAAGTGGCGCGCATTCTATGGATGGATTGAGGGGTCGTCAACCCCCAGATATAAATTTATTTAAATCAATGACTTCGCCCTGCTTTTGGCAGCGATTCAGGCTTTTGTGTCGCCTGACCTTTGGCGCCTATATTCTGGCATCCACCAAGACGCTATAGTCCATGCCGAGATGATGGCAATGTGCACCTCGCACGCTATTTACTTATAGAAGCAGCATTGCGGCCGATATAAGAAGAGCTATAGCCGATTCACTCGTCGAGCAACCCTATGCGCCCATATGCCAAGCCAACTACACTCGACTCGAACGCGAACCCCATAAAGAGGTCTTACCGGTGACACCACTCATGATCACCCTGCTAGTCGTAGCCGGGATCGCACTATTGATCGCCATTGGCTACATGAACCATGTGGTGGAAAACAATAAGCTGGAAAAAGCCCGCACCAAGGTTGAACTCAACGACCGCCTGCGTCGCTGCGGCGAAATCACCGAGACCTTTCCCGGTCAGTTCATGACACCCGCGCTCAAGCTGCTGTTGACCCGCCTGGAACTGAACGTCTGCCAGCGACTGCTCAACCTGGAAAAAACCAGCGCCACACTAAAGCCGCGGATTACCGAGCTGAGTGCCTTGGTTGCCCAAGGTGAATCGATCCCGGTCAACAACCCGCCGGCACCGATCCAGACCGAAGCCAAGGCCAAAGACGTGCGCTTCCTGCTGGAAGCCATTCATGGCCAGATCACCCGCGCCGCACAGGACGGTTACCTGCCAGCCAACGAAGCCAAGCGCTGGATCCGTGAAGTGCGCCACATCCTGGTCCTGCTGCACATCGAATTCTTCAACAACCTCGGCCAGCATTCCCTGCAACAAAACCAGCCAGGCCAGGCCCGCCTGGCCTTCGAACGCGGCGTGCAATACCTGCGCAAACAACCGGAGCCTCAGGTCTACAGCGAACAACTCGAGTACCTGGAAAAACTCCTGGCCCGCGCCAACGACCAGGTCATGGACAAGATCGCCCCGGTTGAAGGCGAAGTGAACCAACTGACTGAAGGGCTCAAAGACGTTGAGGCTGATGCCGACTGGAAGAAGAAAGTGATCTACGACTGATCATGCAAATACTGAAAAGCCACCGGGTCAGGTGGCTTTTTTTTTGCGTTGGGATTGATGGCCGCCAGATTTAATGGATCATCCGGACGCAGCCCGAGCCTTCGACAGCGCCTACAGCCTGAAATGCCCCACCATCCCCCTCAACTCACTGCCCAACTGCGCCAGTTCAATACTCGACGCCGCATTGCCCTGCATCGCCAATGAAGACTGATCTGCACTGGCGCGAATGCTCGTGACACTGCGATTGATCTCCTCGGCCACCGAGCTCTGCTCCTCTGCAGCCGCCGCAATCTGCTGGTTCATCTGCTGAATCAGCGACACCGCCGCGGCAATACTCCCCAATGCACTTTCGGTCTGCAGCGCATCGCTCACCGCCAGCTTCACCAACTCGCCACTGCTCTGAATCTGCTGCACCGACGACTGCGCAGCTGAGCGCAAGGCACTGACCAGACGTTCGATTTCCTCGGTCGATTGCTGGGTTCGCCTGGCCAGCGCCCGGACCTCATCGGCCACCACCGCAAATCCCCTGCCCTGCTCGCCGGCCCGCGCCGCCTCGATGGCCGCATTGAGCGCCAACAGGTTGGTCTGCTCGGCAACGCTTTTGATCACGCTGAGCACCGTGCCGATGTTCTGGATTTCTGCACTGAGGCTTTCGATGCTGGAGCTGGCCGAGGTGGCCGAGTCCGCCAGTTGCTCGATCCGCGCCATGCTCTGACGCACCACCTGCTGACCGCTTTCGACCTTGCCGTCGGCAGTCTGCGCCGCCTGGGCGGCCTCCTCCGCGTTACGTGCGACGTCGTGCACCGTGGCGGTCATCTGGTTCATCGCTGTGGCGACCTGCTCGGTTTCTTCTTTCTGGCTGCTGACTTCAAGGTTGGTCTGCTCGGTCACCGCCGACAGCGATTGCGCAGAGCTTGCCAGCTGTTCGATACCGGCCTGCAAACCACTGACGATGTTGCTGAGCCCCGCGCCCATTTGCTGCATGGCTTGCATCAACTGGCCGATCTCGTCACGGCGGGTCACCTCAATCGTCGCACTCAAATCGCCCGCGGCGATCTGCTGGGCGACACGGATCACGCTGCGCAGCGGTGCGACGATCAACCGGGTAATCACCCACGCGGCAATCAGCCCGACCAGCAAGGCCAGTGCCGAGGAGCCGATGATCAACAGCGAGTTCTTTTTCAGCTCTGCCTGCATCGACCGGTCTTCGGCAACGTAAGCCTGATCCACCCGCTCTACCACTTGCGCGGCGCGCTGGTGGAGTTGCTCGGAGACAGTCTTTTCCTGCGCCAACAGGCCGGTGTACTCGGCGAGTTTTTCAGTGAAACTGCCGATATGACCGGACACTTCATTGAGGACCGTCTGGTAACCCTCATCCTTTACGGTAGCTTTCAACTGCTCGGCCTGGGCCAGCGCCTGGTCGGCTTGCTCGATCTTGCCCTGCCCGGCACTGTCGTCGCCCTTGCGGCTCTGATCCAGGCGTACGTGCGCTTCGTTCATGGCCTGCAACATCAGTCGCGAGACCTGGCTGACCTGATTCGCCTGCTCGATGAATTGCGCACCGTCCTTGCCCTCGGACTCCTTCAAGGCATAGGCGCCATCATCGCTAAGCCCGGACTGCAGCACATCCAGGTTATTGGCCACACTGGACACCGACCAACTGGCCATTTCCAGCGCCAGGTCCTTGGCCTGACTCAGCGAGACGAACTCGTCAAAGGCTTTGCGATAAGCCCCCAGAGACTGTTCGACGTCATTCATGACCGGCACGTTGGCTGCGGACTGAGCCTTGAGCTCGGTCGCCAGCGCGATCAACGCGTCCACCCCCGCGTGCAAGGCTTCCACGGTTTTCGGGTCGCCGCGCAAGACGTAGTCCTGCTCAAGCAGACGCACCTTGAGCAAACCGCTGTTGAGCGACGACATCTGCTTGAGCCCGTCGAAGCGATGACTGATGGTTTGCAGGGACCATACGCCAATGGCCGCCACCAGGGCTGTCAACAGCAGCACCAGTACAAACCCGACACCCAGTTTTTTCGCCATACCGAGGTTGGCAAAACGTCCTTGCACGGCCGAAATCATTGCGCTTAGTCCCCTGCCATTGTCTGTGGATGCAGATTCGCAACGGGCTTGTGCCAACACAAGTCTCTGGCGTCGGAATAATGGCCAAAAGCTACGCCAGCGTCGTTTTCAGAACGTTTGAGGTCGATCCCGAGCGGTAGCCTGAAAAAATGCCCGCGCGCGGGGATCACAGGCATAGGCAACGTTGATGCGCTGCCAGTCATGAGCCTGGCCGGTGGGGCTGAATGCCGTTGCGCAAGACAGCAGGATGCCGAAGCGTCGCGCCTGAACCTGCACCTGAACGGCGTCGGACTTACGCGATCGCGCCCAGATGAACAGGCCACCTGCGGGTTTGCCGAAAACCTCCCAGTCCGCGTCTTCAAGCACCTGCAAGGCCGCGTCTCTGTCGGTGCTTAAACGTTGGCGCTGACGCTGCACCAATTTGCGATAGGCACCACTGGCCAATAAAGAAGCCAGCACCGACTCGCAAAACCGTGAAGCGCCCATGCTGCTGATCATCTTGACCTCGGCCAGTCGCGAAATGACGTCGGCACCCGCCACGACAAAGCCGACCCGCAACGAACTGCTGAGGGTTTTGGAGTAGCTGCCGACGTAGATCACATTGTCATCGATACCCAGTGCCGCAAGACGCGTACCGGGACCGCTGTGCAAATCCGCATAGACATCGTCTTCGATCACCAGTACGCCATGGTTTTTGGCCAGTTGCAGAACCTGCCGAGCCACGCCCAAGGTCAAACTGCTGCCGGTGGGGTTGTGATAAAAGCTGTTGATGAACAAGCCACGGGGTTTGTACGTCAGCAACAGTGCCTGAAGTGCTTCGGTGTCGGGCCCGTGAGGCGTACGTGGGACTTCGATCATGCTGACCCCGTGCAGCCTGAGCAAATCGAACAGCATCGAATAACCGGGGTTCTCCACCACCACGCAATCGCCCGGTTTGAACAACGTGCGCACGATCAGGTCGAGCCCATGACTGGCACCTGCCGTGGTGAGGATTCGACTTTCATCCACCGCGATATCCAGCTGTTTCAGTCGTTTGAGGATCTGTTGGCGCAGGGCAAGCAGGCCCAGCGGTGTGCTGTAGTTGAACAAACCGGCCATATCGGTGCGGCTGACCTGGCGTATGGCATAGCTCAGGTCGTCAGTCTCACGCCAACTTTCGGGTAATCCACCGCAACCCAGCTTCAGATCGCCCGCGACGCCACTCTGCTGCTCAACCCCCTCGAACCAGGAAAAATCCCGTTGCCCGTGAGCGGCAAGCTTCGTTGCCGCGACAAAGAAACCCGCCCCGCTACGCGTCGCCAGCACACCTTGAGCCACTAACCGTTCACAGGCCTCGACGACACTGGATTGGCTGAGCAGATTGATCCGCGCGATTTGCCGCACGGAAGGCAAACGCGTCCCCGGCGACACCTCGCCACGATGGAGCCAGTCGGCCATCGCGTCGACGATTTGCTGCACGACCGGCACCAATGCCTGTCGATCGATTCTCAACTCCATGAGCAAGCAAACTCCTGTCTGTTTTGCGCAAAACAGTTAATCACAGGAGCGCTCGACAAGATGTGCGACAAAACCGCCAAAACCGTCGGTTCTAACCATTTGAAACACAATGCCCGGTGCTTTAACGGAACCGATGGCAGTGTGAGTAGTGCTGAGAAACCTGTGGCGAGGGAGCTTGCTCCCGCTGGGCTGCGCAGCGGCCCCAATAATCTGGCAACCATTGCCAATTTTTTTGAGTGCTGAGCACTCAAGCGGGAGCAAGCTCCCTCGCCACAAAAGCAGGTACATCGAAACGCCTGATTAAAACGCCGTAACCCCACCATCCACCGCCAGCGAATGACCGGTGGTGAACGCTGCGCCGTCGCTGCACAGGTACAGCACCGCGCTGGCAATCTCCTCGACCTTGCCGATACGCCCGACCGGGTGCATGGCATTGGCGAACTCGCCCTTCTTCGGGTCCGCTTCATAGGCACGACGGAACATGTCGGTGTCGATCACCGCCGGGCACACCGCATTCACGCGAATCTTTTTCTTGGCGTATTCGATGGCCGCCGATTTGGTCAGGCCGATCACCGCATGTTTCGAGGCGGCGTAGATGCTCATCTTCGGCGCAGCCCCCAGGCCGGCGACCGAAGCGGTATTGACGATCGCGCCGCCGCCCTGGGCCAGCAGCAACGGCAACTGGTACTTCATGCAGAGCCAGACACCTTTGACGTTGACGCCCATGATCGCGTCAAACTCATCGACCGTGCCCTCGGCCAGTTTGCCTTTCTCGATTTCGATGCCGGCATTGTTGAAGGCATAGTCGAGACGGCCGTAAGCATTCACTACCTCGTCCATCAGATTTTTTACATCACCTTCCACAGTGACATTGCAGCGCACGAAGGTCGCTTCACCGCCAGCAGCGCGAATCAGCGCCACAGTGCCTTCACCACCGGCCACGTCCAGATCGGCCACCACCACTTTCAAACCTTCGGCGGCGAACGCCAAAGCGGTTGCGCGGCCAATCCCATTGGCCGCGCCCGTCACAACGGCGACCTGGCCGGAAAACGTCATGCTCATTGTTATGTCCTCGAAGGCAAGAATGTGGGGATCGCGAGTTCCCAGTCTAGCCACAGGGGCCGATGCCACGGCAGCACTATCAGAAGGCCGGTTGGGCGCCCATGAGTGGCAGTGATGGAACTGCCGCCCTGACTATCACTGCACTGGATCGATGTGCATTCGCCGTGTCAGCCAACCTTGCAGCATCGTCAATGAAGGTCTATCAACAAGACTTCATTCACCTTGAGTGCCTGTCATGACTACCCAGACCAATCGCCAGTTCCTGCTCGCCAAACGTCCCGTGGGGCCAGCTACCCGCGAGACGTTCACCTATCAAGAAGTACCAGTCGGTGAGCCTGCGGCAGGTCAGATCCTGGTCAAAAACGAATACCTGTCCCTGGACCCGGCCATGCGCGGCTGGATGAACGAGGGCAAGTCCTACATCCCTCCGGTCGGCATTGGCGAAGTCATGCGCGCACTGGGCGTAGGCAAAGTCGTCGCCTCGAACAATCCGGGCTTTGCTGTCGGGGACTACGTCAACGGCGCCTTGGGTGTGCAGGATTACTTCCTTGGCGAGCCGCGAGGTTTCTACAAGGTCGATCCGAAACTGGCGCCGCTGCCGCGTTATTTATCCGCGCTGGGCATGACCGGAATGACCGCCTACTTCGCCCTGCTTGATGTCGGCGCGCCGAAAGCCGGTGACACCGTGGTGTTGTCGGGCGCGGCCGGTGCGGTGGGCAGCATCGCCGGGCAAATCGCCAAGATCAAAGGTTGCCGGGTGGTCGGCATCGCTGGCGGCGCGGACAAGTGCAAGTTCCTGATCGATGAGCTGGGTTTTGACGGTGCCATCGATTACAAGAACGAAGACGTGATCGCCGGCCTCAAGCGTGAATGCCCGAAAGGCGTCGACGTGTATTTCGATAACGTCGGCGGCGATATTCTCGACGCCGTGCTGAGCCGCCTGAACATGAAGGCACGAGTGGTGATTTGCGGTGCCATCAGCCAGTACAACAACAAGGAAGCGGTCAAAGGCCCGGCCAACTACCTGGCCTTGCTGGTCAACCGCGCGCGGATGGAAGGCTTCGTGGTGATGGATTACGCCGCACAGTTCGCCGCAGCCGGGCAGGAAATGGCCGGCTGGATGGCCAAGGGGCAGCTCAAGAGCAAGGAAGACATTGTCGAAGGACTGGAAACATTCCCGGAGACGCTGATGAAGTTGTTCAGCGGCGAGAATTTCGGGAAGTTGGTGTTGAAGGTTTAACTCAATATCTGAAAAGAGCACAAAACCCTGTGGGAGCGGGCAAGCCCGCTCCCACAGGGTCCGTGGCGCTTAAGCGATTTCTGCGACGACCGCCGCCAACGCCTTGGCCGGATCCGCCGCCTGGCTGATCGGACGGCCGATCACCAGGTAATCGGAACCGGCATCCAGCGCCTGACGCGGCGTCAGGATGCGGCGCTGATCGTCCAGGGCACTGCCCGCCGGACGAATCCCCGGGGTCACCAGTTGCAACGACGGGTGAGCGGCTTTCAGAGCCTGGGCTTCCTGGGCCGAGCAGACCAGACCATCCATCCCGGCTTTTTCCGCCAGCGCAGCCAGGCGCAGCACCTGCTCCTGCGGCTCGATGTCCAGGCCAATACCCGCCAGATCCTCACGCTCCATGCTGGTCAGCACGGTCACGCCGATCAACAGCGGTTTCGGGCCGCTGCGCTGATCGAGCACTTCGCGGCAGGCGGCCATCATGCGCAGGCCGCCGGAGCAGTGCACGTTGACCATCCATACGCCCATTTCCGCAGCCGCCTTGACGGCCATGGCGGTGGTGTTCGGAATGTCGTGGAACTTGAGGTCCAGGAACACTTCAAAGCCCTTGTCGCGCAAGGTGCCGACGATTTCCGAAGCGCAACTGGTAAACAGTTCTTTACCGACTTTGACCCGGCACAGTTTCGGGTCCAGTTGATCGGCCAGCTTCAGTGCGGCGTCACGGGTGGGGAAATCCAGGGCGACGATAATAGGCGTCTGGCAGGCGGACATGAGTGGGCTCTCAGGCAAGTCGAAATCGGCGCGCATTGTAGCGGAACCAGCGCCGCTGCGGGACCCGATGATCGGTAATTCGTCGTCGCGGCTCAGGCAAGCCTAGCTGCCGCGGCAATTGTGTCGAGCCCGATACACACACGACACGCCCACAACACCCTTCAACGCTACCCTCGTCAGCCGCAACAAGCCCTACAGCACTTCCCGCCTCACGGCCGGACGCCTATGCTGAAGCCACAACCTCGCAGCCTATCTTTGTGGTTGGCAGCCTACCTGGCAGATGAACGCACGCATGCACAACTCCCCAGCACCTCTGAACGACGATCAAAAAGCGCCGGCCGATGACAAACGCTGGAGCATTCGCGCCCTGATCGTCGACGATGACGTCCCGATCCGCGAATTGATGATCGACTACCTGGCCCGTTTCAATATCCACGCCAGCGGCGTCTCCGATGGCGCCGCCATGCGCCAGGCGCTGCAAGCCGAACATTTCGATGTGGTGGTGCTCGATCTGATGCTGCCGGGCGAAGATGGTTTGTCACTGTGCCGCTGGTTGCGCGCCGAATCGGACATCCCGATCCTGATGCTCACTGCCCGCTGCGAACCCACCGACCGGATCATCGGCCTGGAACTGGGCGCCGACGACTACATGGCCAAGCCGTTCGAGCCGCGGGAACTGGTCGCGCGGATTCAGACCATTCTGCGTCGGGTGCGCGACGACCGTACTGAACAGCGTGCGAATATTCGCTTCGACAACTGGCGATTGAACAGCGTATTGCGCCAGTTGATCGCCGCCGATGGCCTCGTGGTGCCGCTGTCCAACGCCGAATTCCGCTTGCTTTGGGTGTTCATCGAACGGCCGCGCCGGGTGCTCAGCCGCGAACAACTGCTGGACGCCGCGCGCGGTCGCTCGATCGAAGCGTTTGATCGCAGCATCGATCTGCTGGTGTCGCGCCTGCGCCAGAAACTGGGCGACGACCCGAAAGCCCCACAGTTGATCAAGACCGTTCGCGGTGAGGGTTATCTGTTCGACGCACGAGACATCGGCTGATGCGTGCGCGCTTCGATACGCTGTTCGGCCGCCTGTTCGGCGTGCTGTTGGTGGCGATCGTACTGGCGCATTTGCTGGCTTTTTTATGGTTCAAACATTACGGGCCGCTGGTGCCGCTGACCTTTCAGTTTGTCTCGCTGATCATCGCCGCCTGGTACGGCGCCAAGCTATTGACCCGCCCGATTCAGCGCCTGAGCGACGCCGCCGAGCGCCTGAGTGAAAATCTCGACAGTCCGCCGCTGGATGAGTCCGGCCCACGGGAAGCACGGCAAGCGGCGCACACTTTCAACCTGATGCAGAAACGCATTCTTGAACAAATACAACAACGCTCGCGCATGCTCGGTGCGGTGTCCCATGACCTGCGCACACCGCTGTCGCGGCTCAAGCTGAGGCTGGAACAGATCGACAACGAGAAGCTGCAAGGTCAGATGCGTCAAGACCTGGACGACATGATCGGCATGCTCGATTCCACCCTCACCTACCTGCACGAACAGCGCACCAGCGAGGCGCCACAATGGATGGACGTGCAGGCGCTGGTGGAGTCCCTGAGCGAAAACGCCCAAGACCAGGGCGCCGACGTCCAGGCCCGCGGCCATTGCGCCCCGCTGCAGGTTCAACCGATGGCTTTGCGCTCGTGCATCAACAACCTGCTGGACAACGCCTTGCGTTATGCCGGGGACGCGCTGATCACGCTTGAGGACAGTCGCGAACAACTAGTGATCCGGGTCATCGACCATGGTCCGGGTATCGCGGCGGATAAACGTGAAGCGGTGTTTGAACCGTTCTTTCGCCTGGAAGGTTCGCGTAATCGCAACTCCGGCGGCGTCGGCCTGGGCATGACCATCGCCCGGGAAGCCGCGGAGCGTTTGGGCGGACAGTTGAGCCTGGAAGAAACACCCGGCGGCGGTCTGACCGCCGTCATCCGCCTGCCTCGCGTCTAAGCCCGCTCCCACAGGATCGGGGGTCTAACTCGATAAGCTGTGTGTACCCATCGGTACAAATCCCACATACCCACGACAACTTGCCCCTTGAGGCTGCATAAACCGGTGTACCCACCGGTTTCCAATTCCAAGGAGTGAGCACAATGATCGGTAGTGTCAGCAGCTACACGAGCTACACGAGCTACACGAGCTACACCAGCACCAGCAATACCACCACCAACAGCGCCCGCAGCCAGCAATTCCAGAAAGAACTGCTCGCCAAACTCGACAACAACAGCGACGGTGCGGTGGATCAGGATGAGCTCAAGAGCGCCCTGTCGCAGAAATCCGACGATGGTCTGCTGGTCAGCCTGAGCAAGAACTTCAGCGACCTGGACAGCGACGAAAGCGGCAGCCTGAGCAGCGAAGAAATGGCCGCGATGGCCCCTCCGCCGCCACCGCCGCACGATCAGGCACCGAACACCGAGCTGGCCGATGCGCTGATCAGCGCTTTGGACACAGACGGCGACGGCGCCATCAACAGCGATGAGCTGAGCAATGGCCTGACCAGCGCCGGCAGCACGGCCGACAGCTCGAAAATCTTCTCGGCCCTGGACAAAAATGAAGACGGCACCGTCAGCCAGGACGAACTCGCCGCCAGCCTGACCCCGCCGCCACCGCCACCCCAGCAGATGTCCAGCGAAGAGCTGTTCAGCCAACTCGATACCGACAGTGATGGCAGTGTCACGGCCACGGAACTGAGCAGCGCGTTGCAGGCGAGCGACAGCACTTCATCGACCGCCACCGACACCAGCGCCGCGTTGCTCAAAGTACTCGATAGCGACAGCAGCGGTGGCGTCAGCAGCGATGAACTGAAAGCCGTCCTGCAAGCCGGCCGCGAGCAGAACTCCGACAGCTCCACCCATCAGTTCAACGTGACCGAAGCCCTGAACAAAATGATCGCCAACCTGAGCAAGCAGTATTCGCTCGACAACGTGGCGACCGTGGGCAAACACCTGAACGTGGCGACCTGAGTCAAAAAACTTCGCGGCCCTAAGACCCAACAAAAAACTTAGGGCCGGCGATCTTCAACCCGAGCCTGGCTCTTGCTCCAATCGGTCAACAGGCTGTAAGCCACTGCCAACAACGTCGGGCCGATGAACAGGCCGATAAACCCGAACGCAATCAACCCGCCAAACACCCCGAGCAGCACAATCACCAACGGTAAATTCCCGCCCCGGCTGATCAGGTACGGCTTAAGCACGTTGTCGACCCCGCTGATAATGAACGTGCCCCAGATCCCGAGGAACACCGCCATTCCGTACTCACCCTTCCAGGCCAGCCACGCCGTGGCCGGAATCCACACCAATGGCGGCCCCATCGGAATCAGGCTCAGCAAGAACGTCACGATCCCCAGCACCAGCGCCCCAGGCACACCGGCAATCAGGAAGCCGATCAACGCCAGCACCGCCTGCGCCGCCGCTGTGCCGATCACCCCGTTGACCACCCGTTGCACGGTGCCCGCCACCAGTTCGATGTAATACCCGGCGCGGTCGCCAATCAGCCGCTCCAGCAACCCATGGACAAACACCGCCAAACGCGGCCCGTCCCGGTAGAAAAAGAACACAAACACGATACTCAGCGTCAACTCGAGGATCCCGCCGCCAATCTGCGCACTGCGTGCCAGCAACCAGTTACCGACCTGACCCAGATAGGGCTTGATCGCCAGCATCATCGCCGCCCCCTGCTGATCGATGCTGTTCCAGATCCCTACCAGCCGCTCGCCGACCAAGGGAATACCGCCAACCCAGGCCGGCGCTTCAGGCAGACCATCGACCTGCACATCCTTGATGAACGCCGTGGCATCGCGCACGTGATCCGCCAGGTTGAACCCCAGCCACACCAGCGGCACCGCCACCAGCAGCATCCAGCCGAGCGTCAGTAACAGCGCCGCCAGGGATTCACGACCATTGAGCCAACGGGTCAACAGACGCATCAACGGCCAACTGGCAAACGCCAGCACCGCCCCCCAGAACAGCGCCGACCAGAACGGCGCCATTACCCATAAACTCGCGCCAAACAGCACCAGCAGCAGGATCTGCACCAACAGCCGATCGTTATTGACCATGTAAGATCCCGAAAAAAGTCAGTCCGCAAAGAGTAGGCAAATGCGCAGAACGCATTCGCCAAATGAAGCTTATCGCAACAGTTCGAAGTGCAGGCCAGCGCCTTCGACGCTGCCGGTTTCCATCCGCGCCGTGCGCACGCCCTGGCCGATCAGCGCCTGGCGCCAGGCTTCGGCGCTGGTTCCGGAAATGCTGACTCGCAGTGTGGTGTCCAGGTTCAGGCCTCGGGAAATCAAACGCAGCCAGGTGTCGTCAGGGTCGCCGTCGAGTTTGGGGAAATCGAGTTTCCCGGTGCTTTTGAGCTGGCGCAGCAACGTCGCGGATGTCGGCAGCAAATCACCCAACGGCGCCGAGGCATCGAACTGCTCAACGTGCAGATAAGCCCTGCGATTACCGCGAGTGATGCTGTAAAGCGCCACCAGGGTGTTGTCTTGAGGGGCCGCCAGGCGCAGCAGCAAATAAGCCTGCTGATTATCGGCGCCATAGAGCTTGGCGTTACCGAAGACTTCATTGGCCCACAGGCTGCTTTCCCCACAATCCCGGGCCTGACACCAGAACAACAGCTCGGCGCCCTGCTTTTGCAAGGCTTCGCGGGCGGCGGTGAAGGCATCGGTGGAGGAATGCTCCGGTGGCAATTCGTAGGTGACCGAGGTGGTTTGACCGCGAGCGGTGACCTGGCCGTCGAAACGCAATTGGCCGCTGATCTTGCGGATCGAACCCAGCGGGTAAATCCGCTCGAGTTCCACCGTCGGGCGATAGTCGACGATCTGCGCATCGGTCATGCGCGGCACGATAGGCAGGTCCTGACTGCCAGGAATGTCAGCAGCCAATAACCAGGGACTGAAACTGCACAGCGCCAGCAGAGTGAGTGAACGCATGGACAGGCTCATCGGATCAACATGGCCTGGGCACCCTTGATGACGCTGGCATCATCGATGCGCTCCGGCACCCGCAAACCGCGCTGCACCGCAGGGCGCGCCTCGAGGGCGGCCAGCCAGCGCTGCAAGGCCGGCAAGCCGTCCACCGAGACACCGGACCAGTCATGACCACGGACCCACGGAAAGGTCGCGATATCGGCAATGCTGTACTCGCCCGCCAGAAACTCCACGGCTTGCAGACGTGTGTCGAGCACTTCATACAAACGTCGGGTTTCATGTTGATAGCGGTCGATGGCGCCCTGGAGTTTTTCCGGGAAGTAGCGGAAAAACACGTTGGCCTGGCCCTGCATCGGGCCGATGCCGCCCATCTGGAACATCAGCCACTGCAACACCACCGAGCGCCCTTTCGGATCCTGGGGCAGCAGTTTGCCGGTCATCTCGGCGAGGTAAATCAGAATCGCACCAGACTCGAACACAGCGAAATCGCCGTTGGCGCGGTCGACAATCGCCGGAATCCGGCCATTGGGATTGATCTTGAGGAAGTCCTCGGACTTCTGTTCCTTTTTGTCGAAACTCAAGGCATGCACCGTGTAGGGCAGGCCGAGTTCCTCGAGCACGATAGAGACCTTGTGGCCATTCGGGGTCGCAGCGGTGTACAGATCTATCATGGTTGTCTCCCATTTCAACCCGCCCAGCCTCGACAGTTGCCCGACGCAAGTCAAGGAACGGCGAAGAACCGATTGAAACAGTCTGCGACAAGACCGGCACCGGGTTCGTCATTGAGGTGCAAGTGATGGCCGCCAGGCAACTGTTCATGGCTAAAGGGTAGACGTTCCAGCAACTCGGGATGTTTGGCGAGCATACCGTCAGCCGCAACCACCAAGTGTGCAGGACAACTGACGCGCTGGACGAAAGCCATCGCCTGCTCAGTGGTCAGACGCAGCGGCGACGGTAGCGTCAGGCGGTTGTCGGTGCGCCAGGTATAACCGCCCGGCACCGGCATCAAGCCGCGCTGGGCCAGCAGTTCGGCGGCTTCGCGACTGACCGCCACCAAGCCTTTCATGCGCGCTTCGATGGCCCGGTCGAGGGTGTTGTAGACCGGTTTGCGTTTTTCTCGCAGATCCAGCTGTGCTTGCAGGGCCATGCCCATGCGTTCGGCGGCGTTTTCGCCTTTGTCTGTAGGAGGAATGATGCCGTCGATCAACGCCAGGTGAGTCACCCGCTCCGGCAACGACCCGGCCAGCACCAGCGAGACGATCGCCCCCAGGGAATGCCCCAGCAGCGCAAAACGTTTCCATCCCAACTGCTCGGCCACTTGCAGCACGTCGTGGGCGTAGTCCCACAGCGCGTAACCGGCACCGTTCGGCCGATGCCCCGAGTGACCGTGCCCGGCCATGTCCAGCGCGATGATGCGCAAGCCGTTGAGCTTCGGCGCCAACCGGGCAAAGCTGTTGGCGTTGTCCAACCAGCCATGCAAGGCAATCACCGGCAAACCGTCCTCGGGACCGAACAGGTGCGCCGCCAACTCGATGTGCGGCAGGCTCAGGCGAACTTCTTCAACAACGCTGCTCATGCGCAATCCTGTTGGCGGCGACTGTCCCAACGACTGAACAGGTTCTTCAGCAGCGTGGCCGTGTCTTGTGGACGTTCGAGGGGAAACATGTGGCCACCGGGCAGGGTCAAGGACTCGCCCAGCGGCATGCGCCCGACGGATCGGGCGTGATGACGCATCACCACGCGGCTCTTGTGTCCGCGAACCACTGCCAGCGGCACTTTCAACTGCCGCGCGCGGCCAGGGCTGGTGTGCGGTACGCCGCGGTAGATGCTGATTTCCGTGGCAGGGTCGAAACGCAGGCGCAGCTTGTCGCCGACCTTTTGCAAACCATGTTGAAGATAGGCTTCGAAGCATTCCGGGTCGAAACCGCGAAACAGGGTTTTACCGGCGAAATACAGACGGGCCGCCTCCAGATCGGCGAACTCTTCCCGTCGCCCCAACGTGCGACCGGCCGGGGTCAGGCGATCGATAAAACCGAAGCGTTTGGCGGCACGGATTACCCATTGATCGGTGCGGGTCAGCACCGGTGAATCGAGCATGACCACGCCGCGATACAACTCAGGGCAACGCAACGCGGCGTGCAGGTGCAGCACGCCGCCGAAAGAGTGGCCGACGCCCCAGACCGGTTCCGGCTGTTGCTTGAGGTGATGAATCAGCTCATCCACCAGATTGTTCCAGTTATCGTCCGCCGGGAAACGCGGGTCATGGGCGTGCTGCTCCAGATGCGCCACCCGGTACTCCGGCGCCAGCGCCGCGAACAACTTGCTGTAGGTCCCCGAAGGAAAGCCATTGGCGTGGGCGAAAAATATCTGTTGCGACATACCGGCAGATCCATGTGCAAAAAACAGAGGTTGATTGTCCGTAAGACCGTGTCCTACAGCAATGACCATAACTGCCAGGAATGGTGGTAGGAGATGTCGCTAAAATCAAAAGATCGCAGCCTTCGGGGCACGATCTTTTGATCTTGCAGCTTCAACGCGCCGGCGGTTTCTCCCCCAACGGCACCACCGCCATGGTCAGCCGCGACACACAACTGGCCTTGCCCTCATCACTGGTCAAGCGAATATCCCAGACATGGGTGGTGCGCCCGATGTGAATCGCCTTGGCCACCGCCGTCACCCGCCCGCTGCGCAGACCGCGCAAATGGTTGGCATTGATTTCCAGGCCCACGCAATAAAACTTGCTGGCGTCTATGCACAGGAAACTGGCCATCGAGCCAACGGTTTCGGCCAGCACCACCGAAGCGCCGCCGTGCAGCAAGCCATAAGGCTGGTGCGTACGGTGGTCGATGACCATGCTCGCGGTCAGGGACTCGTCATCGAAGGCTTCGAAGCGAATATCCAGCACTTCGCCGATGGTGTTTTTCTGGATAGCGTTCAACTGCTCGACGTTGGGAGTGGTGCGCCACAGACTCATCGTTGCGTTCCTTTGTTGGAGTTGTTCGTGACTCAATCCTGCCACAGCACCGCCTCGCTGCGCGCGCTCCATTCTTCGAAGCGCGCACCGTAAGCTGCTTCAATCATGTTGCGCTTGATCTTCAGGGTCGGTGTCAGGAAGCCGTTTTCCACCGCCCAACTGTCCTTGACCACCACCAGCCGACGCAAGCGTTCATGCCTGTCGAGGACGCCGTTGACCTCCTCCAGCAGTTGTTCCAGGCTTGAATGCAAACCCGCCCTCGCCGTCCCGCTGGCGTCCTGCTGACCGACCGCCGACAACACGCACAACCCCAGTGGCGCGCTCAAGCCATCGCCGACCACGCACACTTGTTCGATCCGCGAATGCACCGCCAGACGATTCTCGATCGGCGCCGGGGCCACGTACTTGCCTTTGCTGGTCTTGAAGATTTCCTTCAGCCGCCCGGTCAGGCGCAGATTGCCCTCGGCGTCTTCCTCGCCCTTGTCACCGGTGCGCAGGAAGCCGTCCTCGGTGAGGGTTTCGGCGGTTTTCAAAGGCTCCTTGAAATAGCCGAGCATGGTCGCGCCGCTGCGCACCAGCACTTCACCTGATGGCTCAACCCGTACTTCGACCTCCGGGCATGGCTTGCCGATCCAGCCGGGGTTGTTTTGGCCGGGCAGGCCGATGTGGGAGTAACCGCAGCTTTCGGTCATGCCGTACACCTCCAGCACGTCCAGCCCCAGTTTTCGGTACCAGAGCAGCAAGGTCTGCGGCACTGGTGCCGCGCCGGATAAGGCGATGCGTAAAGCGTCCAGCCCCAGCCCGGCGAGGACTCTGTGCCCTACCCGTTTACCGATGAAAGGCAGGCCGAGCAGGAAGTCGAGGCGTTTTGCCGGGATCTTGCCGTACACGCCCATCTGGAATTTGGTCCAGATGCGTGGCACGCCGAACAGCGCGGTCGGTCGGGCACGCTGCAAATCGGTGAGGAAGGTGTCGAGGCTCTCGGCGAAAAACACCGTTTGCCCGGTGTAGATCGCTGCCAACTCGACAAACATCCGTTCGGCGACATGGCACAGCGGCAGGTAGGACAGCAGGCGATCCGACTCATTCAGGCCGAACAACCGGGTGCCATGGGTGGTGGCAAATCCCAGCGTGCCGAAACTGTGCATCACGCCTTTGGGCTGGCCCGTGGTGCCGGAGGTGTAAATGATGGTCGCCAGTTGATCGGCGGCGGGTTTGGGGTCGTCCTGAATCGGTGAGCTGCGTTGCAGGTCGGCCCAGCTGAAATCGAAAGTGCCCACCGGGCACAGCGGCAGGCTGATGGTCGGCAGGTCAGGCCTAATCCCGACGGACATGCCCGGCCAGTCATCCAGCTTGCCGATGAACGCCAGTGCAGCTTCAGAATGATCGAGCACCTGAGCCACGGATTCGGCGGTCAGATTGGGGTACAGCGGCACCGAGACATGCCCGGCCATCCAGATCGCCAGGTCGGCGATGATCCAGTGGGCACAGTTTTTCGAGATCAATGCGATGTGGCTGCCTTGCGGCAATTCGCGAGCCCGCAGCCAGTGGGCGGCACAGCGCGCCTGGTGACCGACGTCGGCCCAAGTCAGCGTCTCGACCTGGCCGCCCCCTGTCGGCTGAACCAGAAAGCGCTGGCGCGGATGACGGGCTTCGCGCTCGTAGAAGACGTCCAGTGGCAAACGAAAAGCAGCAGACATGCGACTTGCTCCCTTTTTTGGTCTGGAGCAAGCGTAGTCAACCAAGCAAGTGCTTGGTTAACTATTTGCGGGTGGAGCGAAGATCAACAGATCGCAGCCTTCGGCAGCTCCTACGGAATATGTGTCCGTCCGATGTTTCACGGGTGTACGTGATTCCCCTGTAGGAGTTGCCGCAGGCTGCGATCTGTTGCTTTTATGGGGTTTTGATGCCGTTGAGCTTCATCGCCCCGACCAGCAGTTCTTCGCCCTCAAGCTCCGCCAGCCCGGCGGTGCCGACTCGCTCCGGGTCTTGCACGTGACCATGCTGCAGATAGCCCAGCAGGTTACCGACCAGCGGGTTGTGGCTGACCAGTAGCGCGTGATCCACGGAAACCAACTGCTCCGCCACCGCTTGCGGATTATTGTCGGGCGTCAGCCATTCGACGGTGCGAATCTCCGGTGCAAAACCCAGCTCCTTACGCACCAGCATTGCGGTCTCCTGCGCTCGCAGGTAAGGGCTGGCATAAATGGCAGTCAGGTGTTTGCCCTTCAATTTCGCCGCGATGCGCTTCACCTCTTTGCGCCCCTTATCGGTCAGGGCCCGCTCGGAGTCCGGGCGGGTACCGTGAGGTTCGGCTTCACCATGACGCAATACCCAGAGTTTCATAGTTTCGGTTCCTCATCTCGGGCCGGATGCGGCGCCGGCGCCACAACGTGCGGGGCTTCACCTTCCGGTGTACGCGGCGCTGGCCAGTCGGCGAACGGCCAGGGCTTCTGGTCGCTGTGAAAGCTGCCGAAACGACCGATCTGCGCCAGAAACTGGCTCAGGCTGTCGCCGAAATTCATCAGGCTGGCGCTCGGTGCGCCATATATCAAACGATAGATCAGCTGCACCAGCACCACCGCGCCGAGGATCAATTGCGCCACTTGCCAGACCAGCACATAGACAATCATCCACAGCACCCGCAGCAGGATGGATTCGTACTTGCCTTCTACTTTCGGATCGTTCATGTCTGTCTCGCTCCCTGCTCGTATCGGTTAAGTGCTTAGAAACCACTGGGGGAAATAAAGTCCACGTCGGTTTTCGGTTCGCCACGCATCAACAACCCAATCACCTGATCCAGCGTGCGCCCTTCGAACAGGATCGCGTGCAATCCGGCGACCAGCGGCATATACACGCCGACCTCCTGAGCCTTGGCCTTGAGCACCTTGAGGGTGTTCACGCCTTCGGCCACTTCGCCCAGACGCGTCACCGCGTCCTCCAGGCTCAAGCCCTGGCCAAGGGCAAAACCGACCTGGTAGTTGCGGCTTTTCGGCGATGAGCAGGTGACGATCAAGTCGCCGACGCCCGCCAACCCCAGGAACGTCATCGGGTTCGCGCCCTGGTTCACCGCGAAGCGGGTCATTTCCGCCAGCGCCCGGGTGATCAGCATGCTCTTGGTGTTCTCGCCCATGCCCAACGCCACCGCCATGCCGGCGATGATGGCGTAGACGTTTTTCAGCGCCCCGCCCAGCTCCACGCCAAAGCGGTCGGCGCTGGCGTACACGCGAAAGGTCCGGCCATGCAGCGCGGCCTGGACCTGCTGGCAAAGGTCTTCGTCTTCGCTGGCGACCACCGTGGCGGTCAGCGCGTGTTCGGCGATTTCACGGGCCAGGTTCGGCCCCGACAGCACGCCGATGCGCGCTTGCGGGGCGATGTCTTCAAGAATCTGGCTCATCAGCTTGAACGTATGGGCTTCGATGCCTTTGGTCAGGCTCACCAGCATTTTGCCGCTCAAAAGCTGAGCGTAAGGCGCCAGCACCGAGCGCAGTGCGCTGGAGGGCAGCGCGACGAAGCACAGGTCGCAGGCCTCCAGCGTGGCTTGCAGGTCTGTGACCGCCTCCACCGCCGCAAGAATCTTGATGCCTTTGAGGTAACGCGGGTTCTCGCGATCGACCCGAATGGCCTCCGCCTGCTCGGGGTCACGCATCCACAGACGGACCTGATGCCCGTTCTCGGCCAGCAGATTAGCCACGGCGGTACCAAAACTTCCGCCTCCCAGGACCGCAATTGGGCGCTGTTCAGTCATATGCAATCCGTTAATCCATACCAGTGGCGATGCCCGCATTATACGGAGCGGCCCAGTGGCGGCCAGCCCCGACATCAATTACCGGCACTTGTAGGAAGAAGACCAAGAAAACCGAGGAAAATGCCCACAACGTGACTGGAAAAGTCATTGCGCTCGGTTAACATGCGCGCCAATTAATCGCTATCAAGGCCGTGCCGTGTCTTTTGGCTCTCCCTCTCCTCGCTCGCCACTGGTGCTGGCGCTGTTTTTCAGCTCGCCTTTGCTGGCCGACGACCTGTTCCTGGACAACGATCCGTTGCCGCAAGTGCTCACCGCGACGCGCCTGAAGCAGTCGCCGGCGGCCGTGCCGGGCAGCATGACGGTGATCGACAGCGAACTGATCAACGCCAGCGGCGCGCGGGACATCAGCGAGTTGCTGCGGCTGGTGCCGGGGATGATGGTCGGCAATATCAGCGGCAACCAGGCAGCGGTGAACTACCACGGCACCAACGCCAGCGAAGCGCGGCGCATGCAAGTGCTGATCGACGGCCGCTCGGTGTACCGCGCGGGCCTGGCCACGGTGGACTGGAGTGATATTCCGGTGGCCATGGAAGACATCGAGCGCATCGAGGTTTTCCGTGGCCCGAATACCGTCAGCTACGGCGCCAACGCGCTGATGGCGGTGGTCAATATCATCACCCGCAAACCGGCCGACAGCCACGGCACGCGGCTGAAAATCACCCGAGGCCAACGCGGCATCAACGATTTCTACGCCAGCCAGGGCATGGGTTGGGACAGTGGCGATGTGCGCCTGTCACTGTCCGGCCAACAAGACGATGGGTTCGACTCGGACCGCACCGGCGCCGATTATCGCGACAACCGTCGCTTGAATCGCTTCAGCCTCGCCGTCAGCCAGACGCTCAATGAGAATCAGAGCATCGATTGGCAACTGAACGCCAAGGACGGGACCAACCAGCGGCCCTATACCTACCGCCCGGTGTTCTCTGGAATTACCGCCGCTGGGAACAATTCCGACGTCATCGCCAAGGACTACGCCGGCTCGCTGCGCTGGAACCTGGACATCAATCCTGATCACAGCCTTTATATTCAAGGCTCGGCGCAACACTGGGATCGTCAGCAGACTTGGCGTGCCTGCGATGCCGAGATCTCGTTCAGCCCGGAGCTGACCCAACTTTGGCAGCTCAATCCCAATTACACCGAACGCCTGGCGCGCAACATCGCTCGATTCACCGGCGCGCCCCCCGGTACAGCGGCAGAACAAGACCTGGCCAATCAGGTTCTGGCGCAATGGCGAAACGGCGCGAACAAAACGCTGTGCGGCGACATCGACCAGAGTGCCCGAGAGTCGCGCTACGACCTCGAACTGCAAGACACCCTCAGCCTGTCCGACACGCTGCGGCTGGTCAGCGGCATGAACTATCGTTACGACCGGGCCGATTCCGAGACCTACTTCAATGGCACGCTCGACGACACCACCTGGCGGGCGTTCGGCCAACTCGAGTGGCGCGCCACCGAGCACTGGTTGCTGCAAGGCGGGGCGATGTTCGAAGACACGCAATTGACCGGCAGTTCACTGACCCCGCGGGTGGCGGTCAACTATCTGATCAACCCGCGCCACGGTTTGCGCGCGGTGTATTCAGAGGCCGTCCGCTCGCCGGACATGTTCGAGAACAGCGTCAACTGGAGTTACCAGGTGACCAACTTGCAACCCAGTGCCTATGGCCAGACCAGCGCCCGCTATTTCGTCAGGACCCGTGGCCCGGGTAACCTCGAACAGGAACGCATGCGCTCCCGGGAATTGGGCTACAACGGCTACTTCACAGACTGGGGGCTGACGGTCGATGTAAAGCTGTTCTACGACGAAATCAACGGCATGATCAGCGAACCGCTGCGCAACAATCAGTACATTGCCAGCAACTCGAACAGCTCACGATTCTCGGGGACGGAAACCCAACTGGACTGGCGCGTCAGCAGCACCGATCGTCTGCGCCTGACGTACGCCTATGTCGATGCCGAGGCGAGCAACCCGCTGGATGCACAACAAACGGCGCGCAACAGCGGTTCCGCCGGTTGGCTGCGCAACTGGGGCCAGGGCTGGAACAGTGCGCTCTTCTACTATGGCGCCGACGCCCTCAACGGTTACCGCTTCGAACGGGTCGACACCCGCATCGCCAAACGCATCGGCCTGGGCAAGGCCAATCTGGAGCTGGCCGGGATCCTCCAGCAACGCCTCGACAATCAGCCCACCACTTTCGTCGACAACAACTACGACGAACGCCGAGTGCTCTACTTCAGCGCGGAGCTGGAGTTTTAAGATGCCGTATTGCCTGCCACGGAAGACGCCAACCCTTGGCCGCCTGCTGGCCGGGCTGTGCCTGGTGTTTGCCGGGCTGCTGTGCAATCTGCCGGCCCGGGCCGCCGACATTCTGCTGACCGGCGCCGACGACAGCCCTGGCGTGCAGTCTTTCGTCCAGGCCCTGAGCGAGTTGCGCCCCACCGACAGCGTGCGTTTCCAGCCGGTCGCCAGCTTGCCGGCACCCGGCCAACTGCCTGCGGGCACCCGCCTGATTCTGCTCGACTTGCAAAGCCTCGACTGGCGCCTGCAAGACGCCCAAGGCCCGGCAACGCTGGTGCTGCGCATCAGCCGTCTGCAAGCCCACCAACGCTTTGGCGATGTTTCGCCACCGCACCTGAGCCTGCTCTGGAGCGATCCGCCGCTGGGTCGACAATTGCGCCTGACCCGACTCGTCCTGCCCGAGGCTCGACGGGTCGGCGTGCTTTTCGACAGCCACAGCGAATTCCTGCTGAAGGAACTGCATCAGGCTGCCCTGCCCCTGGGCCTTGAGGTGGTCACCGAGCGTTGGGACAACACCAATGACAGTCGCCCGTTGCAGGCCCTGCTGAAAAACAGCGATGTGCTGCTGGGCCTGGATGATCCTGATCTGTACAACCCCAAAACCGTGAAAAACCTGCTGCTCAGCAGCTATGCACGGCAGCTGCCGCTGATCGGCCCCAATGCCGCCTTCGTCAGGGCGGGCAGCCTCGCCAGCACCTACAGCGACCAGAGCGATTGGCTGAAGATTCTCGACGAACTGCTCGACCGCCCCTCCAGCACCTGGCCGCGCACCCTTTATCCGCAGCACTTCAAGGTCTTGAGCAACCCGCAAGTGGCTCGTTCATTAAGCATTGAACCGATGAATGAAGCCTCTGTCGCAACACAGCTGGCCGAAGGAGAACATCGCCCATGACCTTCCATAGCGGTTGGGACATCAATACCCGTACCCAGATCATCAGCCTCGGCCCGGCGCTGCTGCTGACGTTGCTGCTGATCAGTTTCTTCACCTTCGTGCGAATCCAGGACCTGCGCCAGGAACTCAACCACACCGGTCAACTGATCGCCAACCAACTGGCGCCGGCCACCGAATACGGGGTGATCTCGGGTAATAACGACGTGCTCGAGAGTTTGCTCAAAGCCACCCTGGCCACGCCCAATGTGCGTTTTCTGGAGGTTCAGGACCGCACCAACCGGGTTCTGGTGTACGTCGAACAACCGTCGGAAACCCACAATCGTTCGCACCAGGTCGAAGTGTTCCAGGCACCGGTGCGGCTGCAACGCATCGCGCTCAACAATGACTTCTTCCAGAACAGCCGCACCGCCCCCACGAAGCCGGGAGAGGATTACCTGGGCCGGGTGATCGTCGGTCTGTCCAATGACGCCTTCAACCAGCGCCAGCAGGAAATCCTGTTCAAGGCCGGGATCCTGGCCCTGTTCGCCCTGCTGTTTACCTTTCTGCTGGCTCGGCGTCTGGCCAGCAGCCTGTCGCAACCGATCCACGACATCGGCAATGCGGTCAAGGCGATCCAGAAAGGCGACTACAAAACGCCCCTGCCGATTGTCGATGACGCCGAACTGGGCGCCCTGTCGCAACACATCAACAACCTTGCCCAGGGCCTTGAACAAGCCAGCCGCGAACAGCATCAGGCCATGGCGCAATTGATCCAGACCCGAGAGGAAGCGGAAAAGGCCAACAACGCCAAATCCGATTTCCTGGCGATGATGAGCCATGAGCTGCGCACGCCGATGAATGGCGTGCTGGGCATGCTGCAACTGCTGGAAACCACCGCGATGACCGAGGAACAGATCGAGTACGCCGCGCTGGCTTCTGAATCGACTGAACACCTGCTCAAAGTGATCAACGACATTCTCGACTTCTCGCGCATCGAACGCTCGGAACTGGAGCTGGAGCACATTGCATTCAACCTCGCGGACCTGATCACCAGTTGCGCCCAGTCGTTCCAGCACAGCGCAGTGCAACGCGGGCTTGACCTGCAACTGCAGATCCCCGAGGACATGCGCGCCCTGCAGGTTCAGGGCGACCCGACGCGGATCCGGCAGATCCTGGTCAACCTGGTCGGCAATGCGCTGAAATTCACCGAACGGGGCCGCGTCACGATCGAACCGCAGTGGCAGTCGCTGGATCACGAATTGTTGTGGTTCACCTGCACCGTGCGTGACAGCGGGATCGGCATCCCGGCCGAAAGCCTGGAATTGATGTTCAATGCGTTCCAGCAGGCCGACAGTACTATTTCAAGACGTTACGGTGGCACCGGGCTGGGGTTGCCGATTGCCCGCACCCTGGCAGAACGAATGGGCGGCACCTTGCGTGCTCAGAGCGAAGAAGGCGTCGGCTCGGTGTTCACCCTGGAAATTCCTTTGGCGCGGTATAAGCAGTCGTTGCCGGTGCTGACGCCGCGAGTACATACCGGCAATGGCCACGGCGAAGGTCGCAATGTGTTGCTGGTGGAAGACAACCCGGTCAACCGCACCGTCGTCGAAGCAATGTTGCGCAGCCTGGGCTTTACTGTCAGCGTCGTCACCGATGGCGCACAAGCGGTGCGCAGCGCCGAGAGCCTGATTTTCGAAGCGATTCTGATGGATTGCCGACTGCCGGTCATTGACGGCTACGAGGCCACCCGACAGATTCGCCAACTGCCCGGCTGCGCTGACGTGCCGATCATTGCCCTGACGGCCAACGCCTTGCAGGGCGATCGTGAAGCCTGTTTGTCCGCGGGAATGAACGATTACCTGGCCAAGCCCTTTAAACGCACTGATCTGCAGCAAATTCTGCAGCGTTGGGTGCAGTAGTGCAGGCCTTTCGACGATCTGCGACTGGCGTGAAAGACGAAAGTGCGGCAGTCTTAGGCACCCGAACAGGCCCTAAAAGGGGCTTGAATAATAATTTCAGTGCACAAGTGTACATTCATGTCCTTGGTGCTGTGACTTTCACTACAACGCAATAGTCTATGAGTAGGCTGCTGACTCGAGGCATGAACGCTTCGATCGGCCGGGAAGATTCGCCCCCCTGCCGCATGGACTATTGAGGAGCTCGCATGACCAAACAAAACGCCTTTACTCGGGAAGACCTGCTGCGCTGCAGTCGTGGTGAGCTGTTCGGCCCGGGTAACGCGCAACTGCCCGCCCCGAACATGCTGATGGTCGATCGCATCACCCTGATCTCCGAAGAGGGTGGCAAGTACGGCAAAGGTGAATTGGTCGCCGAGCTGGATATCACTCCTGACCTGTGGTTCTTCGGCTGCCATTTCGAAGGTGATCCGGTGATGCCGGGCTGCCTGGGCCTCGATGCCATGTGGCAACTGGTCGGTTTCTTCCTCGGCTGGCAAGGCCTGCCGGGCCGCGGTCGCGCCCTGGGTTCGGGCGAAGTGAAATTCTTCGGTCAGGTACTGCCGACCGCCAAGAAAGTCACCTATAACATCCATATCAAACGCGTCCTCAAAGGCAAACTGAACATGGCCATCGCCGACGGTTCCGTGACCGTTGACGGCCGCGAAATTTATACCGCCGAAGGCCTTCGGGTCGGCGTTTTCACCTCCACTGACAACTTCTAAGGGTTATCCGCATGCGCCGCGTCGTTATCACTGGTCTGGGCATCGTTTCGTGCCTGGGCAATGACAAAGAGACCGTCTCCGCTAACCTGCGTGCAAGCCGCCCTGGCATCCGGTTCAACCCGGAATATGCCGAAATGGGTCTGCGTAGCCAGGTTTCCGGCTCCATTGACCTTCCCCTCGAAGAGCTGATTGATCGCAAGATCTATCGCTTCGTCGGCCACGCGGCGGCTTACGCCTACCTGGCCATGAAAGATGCCATCGCAGACTCCGGTCTGACCGAAGAGCAAGTCTCCAACCCGCGTACTGGCCTGATCGCCGGTTCCGGTGGCGCCTCCACGCTGAACCAGATGGAAGCGCTGGACATCCTGCGCGAGAAAGGCGTCAAGCGCGTCGGCCCATACCGCGTAACGCGGACCATGAGCAGCACTGTTTCCGCTTGCCTGGCCACCCCGTTCAAGATCAAGGGCCTGAACTACTCCATCGCTTCTGCCTGCGCCACCAGTGCTCACTGCATCGGTACCGCCATGGAACAGATCCAGATGGGCAAGCAGGACATCGTATTCGCCGGCGGCGGTGAAGAAGAGCACTGGAGCCAGTCGTTCCTGTTCGACGCCATGGGCGCCCTGTCCAGCCAGTACAACGAAACCCCGGATAAAGCTTCCCGTGCCTACGACGCCAAGCGTGACGGTTTCGTCATCGCCGGCGGTGGCGGCATGGTCGTGGTCGAAGAGCTGGAACACGCTCTGGCCCGCGGCGCGAAGATCTACGCGGAAATCGTTGGCTACGGCGCGACCTCCGACGGCTACGACATGGTCGCCCCAAGCGGCGAAGGCGCCATCCGCTGCATGCAGATGGCCATGTCCACCGTTGACGCACCGATCGACTACCTGAACACCCACGGCACCTCGACTCCGGTCGGCGACGTGATGGAAATGAAAGGTGTGCGTGAAGTGTTCGGCGACAAGGCTCCGGCCATCAGCTCCACCAAGAGCCTGTCGGGTCACTCCCTGGGCGCCGCCGGCGTTCACGAAGCGATCTACTGCATGCTGATGATGGAAGGCAACTTCATGGCGGGTTCCGCCAACATCGACGAACTGGACCCGGAAGTGGCAGACATGCCAATCCTGACCAAGACTCGCGAAGACGCCACCATCAACACCGTGATGAGCAACAGCTTCGGCTTCGGTGGCACCAACGCCACGCTGGTACTGAAGCGCTGGCAGGGTAAGTAATACCCCGCCTACGCCACACATAAAAACGCCCCGACTGGTTCGGGGCGTTTTTTTTGGCCAGGTTTTATGTACGGCCGAACGGCCCTGAAAGCATGAAACATTTGTCATGAAACTCAACAGCCTGCGACTGAATGTCGCGTATATCGCGGGCTGCAGCACTTTCTTCGATTTTGCAAAAGTCCGTTACCGATTTCAGTCGTTTACTTAGCCAGCTAACAAAACTTATAACAAAGGCCTGCACACGCCTTGCTGCAGATAACAGAGATTGGAGCTAGCAGATGACTGTAAAAGTAACTGAACGCGACGATTCACATATGTCCCATGAAGGCATCGCCGCCGGTATCCGCATCTGGGATGTACATCAACAAGATCTGCTGGTCGGGATGTTTCACTCCGAGACCGAAGCCCACCAATACAAGGCCGAACTGGAATCACTGGAGCAGCAACGCGAAGCGCGTTCTGCATAACCACTGCATTGAAAATGACAAACCCCGCCATGAGCGGGGTTTGTCGTTGTTGCAGCTGCTAACGGTTTACCACATCAGATCGTCAGGAATCTGGTAGGCCGCGTACGGATCGTCTTCGGTGCTGACTTCTTCTGTCTTCACATTCAGCTGCACGATGCGCTGTGGGTCGCGCTCCTGGATCTTCAGGGCCGCTTCACGCGGGATCACTTCGTAACCGCCGGCGTGGTGCACGATCGCCAGGGAACCGCTGCTGAGCTTGTTGCGCATCAGGGTGTTGACGGAGATGCGCTTGACCTTCTTGTCGTCGACGAAGTTGTAGTAGTCCTCGGTGTTCAGCTTGGGCAGGCGCGAGACTTCGATCAATTGCTTGACCTGGGCGGCTCGGGCCTTCTGCTCGGCCTTCTCCTGCTGCTGACGGTTGAGCTCCTGGTCGCGCTTGACCTTCTCGGCCATGGCTTCCTGAGCCGCACGCTGCTGGGAGTCATCGAGTTCGATCTGGCCTTTGTGGGCCAGACGCTGTTGTTTCTGTTTTTCTTTGCCGACCTGTTTGGCCTGCTTTTGGTTGACCAGCCCTGCTTTGAGCAACTGGTCGCGAAGGGAAAGGCTCATGGTGCTTACTCACTTAGGCAACAGCTCAGCCGCAGCTGGGCAAATTCTTTTCCTGACGTTTGGCTTCGCCCCACAAGGCGTCCAACTCTTCGAGGGTGCAATCTTCTATGGGACGGTGGGTGTCGCGCAATGCCTGTTCGATAAATCGGAAGCGTCTTTCAAATTTTGTGTTCGCGCCACGCAGTGCGGTTTCCGGATCGACCTTGAGGTGACGCGCCAGATTGACCACGGAAAACAGCAAGTCGCCGACTTCATCGGCAATCGCCGCCGAGTCATTGTCGGCCATGGCTTCGAGCACTTCATCGAGCTCTTCGCGAACCTTGTCGAGCACCGGCAAGGCGTCCGGCCAATCGAAACCGACCTGCCCTGCGCGCTTCTGCAGTTTTGCCGAACGGGACAACGCCGGCAGTGCCGCGGGTACGTCATCGAGCAAGGACAACTGCTCCGGCGCCGAAGACTTCTCGGCGCGTTCTTCGGCCTTGATCTCTTCCCAGCGTTGCTTGACCTGCTCTTCATTCAGACGCGGGACGTCCAGCGGCGCGTACAGATCACCGGTGGGAAATACGTGAGGATGACGGCGGATCAACTTGCGCGTGATGCTGTCGACCACGCCAGCGAATTCGAAGCGCCCTTCTTCCCGAGCCAGTTGGCTGTAATAAACCACCTGGAACAACAAGTCGCCCAACTCACCCTGCAAGTGATCGAAATCGCCGCGCTCAATAGCATCGGCAACTTCGTAGGCTTCCTCCAGGGTGTGCGGGACGATGGTGGCGTAGGTTTGCTTGATGTCCCACGGACAGCCGTACTGCGGGTCGCGCAGACGGTTCATCAGGTGCAGCAGGTCTTCAAGTGAATACATCTTTTATCAATCTCTACACCATCAATTTCCGTGAAGGTTTCTCACGGTGTGCGGTTACGGCGGGTTTCGATGATGTTCGGCAACTGGGAGATCCGCCCCAGCAACCGCCCCAGCGCATCCAGCCCCGGAATCTCGATGGTCAGGGACATCAACGCAGTGTTGTCCTCTTTGTTCGAGCGGGTGTTGACCGCCAGCACGTTGATCCGCTCGTTGAGCAGCACCTGCGACACGTCACGCAGCAGACCGGAACGGTCGTAAGCGCGAATGATGATGTCCACCGGATAGGTGAGCACCGGCACCGGGCCCCAGCTGACCTGGATGATCCGCTCCGGCTCGCGCCCGGCCAGTTGCAGCACCGAGGCGCAGTCCTGACGGTGGATGCTCACGCCACGGCCCTGGGTGATGTAACCAACGATGGCGTCCCCCGGCAACGGCTGGCAGCAGCCGGCCATCTGGGTCATCAGGTTGCCGACACCCTGGATCTGGATATCGCCGCGCTTGCCCGGTTTATAGCCGGTGGCTTTGCGCGGGATCAGCTCCAACTGTTCGTTGCCGCGTTCCGGCTCGACCAGTTGCTGCGCCAGGTTCACCAGTTGCGCCAGGCGCAAATCGCCTGCGCCCAAGGCAGCGAACATGTCCTCGGCGGTTTTCATGTTGGCCTTTTCAGCCAGCTTGTCGAAATCCACCTGCGGCAGGCCGAGGCGATTGAGTTCGCGCTCGAGCAAGGTTTTACCGGCCGCAACGTTCTGATCGCGGGCTTGCAGCTTGAACCAGTGAACGATCTTCGCCCGCGCCCGTGACGTGGTGATGTAGCCCAGGTTCGGGTTCAGCCAGTCGCGGCTCGGGGTGCCGTGCTTGCTGGTGATGATCTCGACCTGTTCACCGGTTTGCAGGCTGTAGTTGAGCGGCACGATGCGCCCGTTGATCTTGGCGCCGCGGCAGTTGTGACCGATTTCGGTGTGCACGCGGTAAGCGAAGTCCAGCGGTGTCGCGCCCTTCGGCAAGTCGATGGCATGACCGTCGGGAGTGAAGATATAAACCCGGTCCGGCTCGATATCGACCCGCAGCTGTTCGGCAAGGCCGCCGATATCGCCCAGCTCTTCGTGCCACTCGAGAACCTGACGCAGCCAGGAGATTTTCTCTTCATAGTGGTTCGAGCCGGACTTGACGTCGGTGCCCTTGTAACGCCAGTGCGCGCAAACCCCCAGCTCGGCTTCTTCGTGCATGGCGTGGGTGCGGATCTGCACTTCCAGCACCTTGCCTTCAGGGCCGATCACCGCAGTGTGCAGCGAGCGGTAGCCATTCTCTTTAGGGTTGGCGATGTAGTCGTCGAACTCTTTCGGGATGTGCCGCCACAGGGTGTGGACGATGCCAAGCGCGGTGTAGCAGTCGCGCATTTCCGGCACCAGCACGCGAACGGCGCGCACGTCGTAGATCTGGCTGAACTCCAGACCCTTGCGCTGCATTTTGCGCCAGATCGAATAGATGTGTTTGGCCCGGCCGCTGATGTCGGCATCGACGCCGGTGGCCTGCAACTCGTTCTTGAGCTGGGTCATCACATCGCTGATGAAGCGCTCGCGATCCAGCCGTCGCTCGTGGAGCAACTTGGCGATCTGCTTGTACTGGTCGGGCTCCAGGTAACGGAAGGACAAGTCCTCCAGTTCCCACTTGATATGACCGATACCGAGGCGGTGAGCCAGCGGCGCATAGATGTCGAAGACTTCACGGGCGACGCGGTTACGCTTCTCGTCGTCGGCGGTTTTCACCGCGCGGATCGCGCAGGTGCGTTCGGCCAGTTTGATCAGCGCGACGCGCACGTCGTCGACCATGGCCACGAGCATCTTGCGCAGGTTTTCCACCTGGCCCTGGGTGCCCATCACCATGGATTTACGCGGACTCAGACTGTCACTGATCGCCGCCATGCGTTGCACGCCGTCAATCAGTTTGGCGACCACCGGGCCGAAGCGCTGGCTGACCGCCGGCAACTGGATCTGGCCTTCGCGCACGCCGCGGTACAAGACTGCCGCGACCAACGAATCCTGATCGAGTTTGAGGTCGGCGAGAATCTCGGCGATCTCAAGGCCGGTGCGGAAACTCGAGGTCCCTTCGGACCACAGGTTTTTCGCCGCATTGGCTTGTTGTTCGGCCTCGCGAGCGAACTCGCAGGCTTCTTTCAAGGCTTCGCGATCCAGTGCCGTATCGATACTGACCGCGTGATCGAGCCAAGCCTCGAGATTGATACTGCCGTCAGTGTTGATCGGCTGGTGTGCTCTCACCTGTACCATCTTGCTTTACCTTCCCTACGACGCAGATTCAATGCGTCAAATCGCTGACCTTCATTGTCCGGGCGCCCCGCCGGGCTGATGCGTGGCGGCACGGACGGTCAGTCGGACCAGACGAGCCATCCTAGCTCGCTTCAAATAACGCCATGGCCTCGACATGCGCCGTTTGAGGAAACATATCGAGAATCCCGGCACGTTTTAACCGGTAGCCCTGCTTGATCAATTCGACCGTGTCGCGCGCCAGAGTTGCAGGGTTGCACGACACATAAACCAATCGTTCGGCACCCAGGGATGCAAGCTTGCGCACCACCTCGAAAGCACCGTCGCGAGGTGGGTCCAAGAGTACCGCACAAAAGCCTTCGCTGGCCCATTCGGCATCAGCCAAAGGCTGGGATAAATCGGCCTGAAAAAATTTCGCGTTATGCAAATTATTACTAGCGGCGTTCGCGGCGGCTCGCTCGACCATGGCCTGCACACCTTCCACCGCCACCACTTCACGAACGGTCCTGGCCAGCGGCAAGGCAAAGTTGCCCAACCCGCAGAACAGATCCAGAACCCGCTCATCGGCTTTCGGCGCCAACCATTCCAGCGCCTGAGCGATCATCGCTTCGTTGACCCCGGCGTTGACCTGGATGAAATCTCCGGGCCGATACGCCAGGTTCAAGTCCCACTGTTCAAGGCGATAGCCCAGGGACTGATCGGCCTCGACCGGTTGCGGCTCGCCATCGCCATGCAGCCACAACTGGGCCGAATGGAACGCGCAGAATTCCTTGAGGATCGTCATATCGGCTTCGGACAACGGCGCCATGTGCCGCAGCAATACCGCCAATGACGAACCGCTGAACAATTCCACATGCCCCAGTGCCTGAGGTTTGCTCAAGCGCCGCAGCATGTCCGGCAAGCGGGTCATGATCGGCTGCAAGGGCTGTACCAGCACCAGGCATTCGTTGATGGCGACGATGTCCTGGCTGCCGGCGGCGCGGAAACCGACTTCGAGTTTTTTCGCCTTCATGTCCCAACGCACCGCCACCCGGGCACGACGCCGGTAGCCGAACTCCGGACCGCTCAATGGCGCAGCCCACTCTTCGGGTTCGACGCCGGCAACCCGCGACAATTGCTCGGCGAGCATGCGCTGTTTCAGGGCGAGTTGTTCGTTGTGGGGCAGATGCTGCACGCTGCAACCACCGCAGCGACCGGCATGGGCGCACGGTGCCGGGCGGCGCAATTGGCTGGCCTGGAACACCCGCTCGGTACGCGCCTCGACCACTTTACCGTGGGCACCCAAGACCCGCGCCTCGACTTCTTCACCGGCCAAGGCGCCGATGACGAACCAGGTGCGACCTTCAAAAAACGCGATACCGCGACCGTCATTAGCCAGGCGCTCGATGGTCAAGCGCTGCTTTTTGCCGGTCGGGACTTGCGGGGCCTTGCTACCGCCCGTGGGCTGGAAGCGCAGGCCTCTCTCTTGCTTGGCCATTAGTTGGGTGCGTCGAAAATGCCGGTCGACAAGTAACGGTCGCCACGGTCACAGATGATCGCGACAATCACCGCGTTTTCAACTTCTTTGGACAGGCGCAGCATCGCCGCCACGGCACCGCCCGAAGACACGCCGCAGAAAATGCCTTCTTCGCGCGCCAGACGACGGGTCACGTCCTCGGCCTCGCTTTGCGCCATGTCGACGATCCGGTCCACGCGATCAGCCTGATAAATCTTTGGCAGGTATTCCTGCGGCCAGCGGCGGATGCCCGGAATTGCCGAGCCTTCCATGGGTTGCAGACCGATGATCTGCACGTTCTCGTTCTGTTCTTTCAGGTAGCGCGAGACACCCATGATGGTGCCGGTGGTGCCCATCGAGCTGACGAAATGGGTGATGGTGCCCTGGGTCTGACGCCAGATTTCCGGACCGGTGGTGGTGTAGTGCGCCTCGGGGTTGTCACCGTTGGCGAACTGATCGAGCACCTTGCCACGGCCTTCGGCTTCCATTCGCTGGGCGAGGTCGCGCGCGCCTTCCATGCCTTCTTCCTGGCTGACCAGAATCAGCTCGGCACCATAGGCCGTCATCGCGGCTTTACGCTCGGCGCTGGAGTTGTCCGGCATGATCAGGATCATCTTGTAACCCTTGATCGCGGCGGCCATGGCCAGGGCGATCCCGGTGTTGCCCGAGGTCGCTTCGATCAGCGTATCGCCGACGTGGATCTGCCCGCGCAATTCGGCGCGGGTGATCATCGACAGCGCCGGACGATCCTTGACCGAACCCGCCGGGTTGTTCCCTTCGAGCTTGAGCAAAAGCGTGTTGCTGGTGACGCCAGGCAGGCGCTGCAAACGGACCAGCGGAGTGTTGCCGACGCAATCGGCGATGGTTGGGTACTGCAAGGTCATGGCGTATTCGCAATCCGGACTGCGGGGGCGCCTATCATACCGGCAAACGTGCGCAGGCCATATCACGCAAAGTAAGGGGCTTATGGCTTATGGGAATAAGGGGCTGGATCAGTACTCTTCACCTTGCGCGACATTCAATGCATAGAACTCATGCAACTTGGCCTGCAACAACTGTTTGTCCGGTAGCTGCACCTGGTATTCAGCGATCAGCGCTGGCGACAGGCTGCGGTTAAGGGCGTACTCGACCACCTCATCATCCTTGCTGGCACACAGCAACACACCAATGGCCGGGTTTTCGTGGGGTTTGCGCTCCTTGCGATCCAGCGCTTCCAAATAGAAGTTCAGCTTGCCCAAATACTCCGGCTTAAAACGACCGACCTTAAGCTCAATGGCTACAAGACAATTAAGGCCACGGTGGAAGAACAGCAGATCCAGGGAAAAATCACACCCCCCCACTTGAAGCGGATACTCGGAACCGACAAAGCAGAAATCGCGGCCGAGCTCGCTCAGGAATTCTTTGAGGCGCGCCATCAACCCTTTATGCAGATCAGTTTCAGCATGGCTACCCGGCAGGTCGAGAAACTCGAGCATGTAGGCGTCGCGGAATATCTCAAGCGCTGCCGGGTGGGCTTGTCTCAGCACTGCTGAGATTTTTGCTGGTTGGGTCACGCTTCGTTCAAACAGTGCGGTTTTGAACTGACGCTCCAGTTCGCGCTTCGACCATTTTTCCTGAACTGCCAAACGCACGTAGAACTCCCGCTCTTCCGGCCGTTTACTCTGGCTGAAAATGATCAGGTTGTGCGACCAGGACAATTGTCGCACCAGTGGTGCGACTTTCTCTTCAGCGTGATAAGTCTCATAGAACTGGCGCATGCGAAACAAGTTCGACCGCGTAAACCCGCGCAACCCCGGTTGAGTCTGAGCCAGATGCTCAGCCAGTTGGCTGACCACAGAATCGCCCCACTCAGCCTGTTCCAGCTTGCGACTGATGTAAGCACCCACCTGCCAATACAGCTCGATCAACTGGGTATTCACCGCCTGCATGGCCTGCTGTTTGGCATTTTGAATCAGCGCAAGCACTTCATTGAAACGGTCGTCGGCTGCGTTGCCGGGGACGCTGGATGCATTCATGCCGAACTCCTGGAGGACGAGGAAAAACGCGAGTCTATTCCGTCAAGTCAGGCTTAAGGTGTCGGCGATACCCTTTAGGAAAGGTCGTACAAAATAACGGGAACGCTCCGGCAAAATCAGAACGGTGGTGGATAGGAAGGTATCTTTGCGGATCTCTCTTCTACGAAGGCAACACACATCCCGTAGGCGCAAGGCTTGCCCGCGATGGCGACGACACGGTTAAAACGTCATGTGCTAACAACCGCATATTCAGCCGCAACCCAGTCTCAGTGTTCTCAGCCCACAAACTCCCGCCCTGGCGATGCACTGCATTCCTCGCAATGCTCAACCCCAACCCGAATCCACCCTCCCCCGGTAGCGAACCCTCGAGCCGAATGAAGGGAGTGAAGATCCGTTCAAGATCCGTGTCAGCCACCCCGCCACCTTCATCCTCCAGCCACAGGTGCCAAAAGTCGCCATCGCGCCCGCCATCGAGCATCACGACACCGCCCTTCGGTGAATGACGAATGGCATTGCGCAGAATGTTTTCCAGCGCCTGGGCCAGGGTATTGAGATGGCCGCGCACCCAGCAGGAGGCACCCACCGCACAGTGCAATTGACTCGCCGGCCAGCCGCTTTCATAACAGGCGTTTTCCGTGAGCATTTCCCACAAGGCCTGGACCTGGATCGCTTCATCGGGCAACGGCGTGCGCTCGGTGTCGAGCCAGGCCAGTTGCAAGGCATCCTCGACCAGACGCAGCATGCCGTCGACTTCCCGGCCAATGCGTTCGCGCAATTGCCCCAGGCTCTGCTCGCTTTCGCAGGCCACCCGTAACCGGCTGAGTGGCGTGCGCAATTCGTGGGACAGATCGCACAGCAGTTGCTGTTGCAGGGCCACCGTGCGGCGCGGCACGTCAGACGTCATCAACCGCACTCAATACGTACCCTTTGCCCCAAACCGTACGCACTTCCCGCTCGGTGTAACCGATAGCCTTGAGCTTGCGGCGAATCTGGCTGATGTGCATGTCGAGGCTGCGGTCATGGGGCGCATAACCGCGCTGCAATACCTGCTGATAAAGGAACGCCTTGCTCAACACTTCATCGCCGTTGCGGTTCAGCGTGTCCAGCAGGCGGTACTCGCTGCGGGTCAGGCCGGCCGCGGATTCGCCTAAAAAGACCTCGCCCAGTTCATCGTCAAAACGCAGGCTGTCCAGCGCCGGGGCAAGCGGTGCCGGAGCCGGCCGACGGTCGAACGCCACCCGCCGCAGGATCGCTTCGATGCGCACCCGTAACTCCCCCATGCTGAAAGGCTTGGGCAGATAATCGTCGGCCCCGAGGCGAAAACCACTGATGCGATCCGCCTCGGCACCCAGCGCCGACATCAGCACCACCGGTGTGGAATGGCTCTGGCGCAATTGAGTCAGCACCGCCAGGCCATCGAGCCCCGGCAACAGAATATCCATCAACACCACATCGAAGGCCTGCTGGCGCGCAATCGCCAGGCCTTCCTGCCCGTTCTGGCACCAGGTCACCTGAAAACCGCAGCGCCCCAGATGCTCATGAACATAAGCACCGAGCACCGGATCGTCTTCGATAGAGAGGATGCGAGGATGGCCAACAGCGATGGGAGTCATGAGTATCTGCAAATAATTCTCAATTGCTGATTATTCAAGATTGCCTCGCCAGGGGCAACCCAAGGTTTGTCTCCCAGGACCAAAGCATTGAACTGACCGACGAATGACGACATCAATTTTACGAAGATTGCCCGCATGCAAATCGCTACACTGCGCAGGTGGCGCGTGCCGGACGCATGTGCAGGTCAATAAACAGCTGGATGCAGGAGAGATGCGTGCTCAAGAAACTGGGAATTAAAGGCCGCGTGCTGTTACTGACCCTGTTGCCGACCACCCTGATGGCGTTGGTCCTGGGCGGCTATTTCACCTGGATGCAGCAATCGGACCTGCAAGCCCAACTCATGCAACGCGGCGAAATGATCGCCGAACAGCTGGCACCGTTGGTGGCCCCGGCCATGAGTCACAAAGACAACGAGCTTCTGGAGCGCATCGCCACCCAGTCCCTGGAGCAGACCGACGTGCGCGCGGTGACCTTCCTCGCCCCCGACCGCACGCCGCTGGCCCATGCCGGCCCGACCATGCTCAATCAGGCGCCCCTGGGCAACGGTTCACAGTTGCTGCGCCGCAGTGGCAATGACGCTACGCGTTACCTGCTGCCGGTGTTCGGCAAACACCGCAACCTGGCCGGCGACCTGATCCCCGATGAAGCCGACCGCCTGCTGGGCTGGGTCGAACTCGAACTGTCCCACAACGGCATGCTGCTGCGCGGTTACCGCAGTCTGTTCGCCAGCCTGCTGCTGATCGGCGGAGGCCTGGCCGGTGCGGCGCTGCTGGCGTTGCGCATGGGCCGGACCATCAACCGGCCATTGAGCCAGATCAAACAAGCCGTGGCGCAACTCAAGGACGGTCATCTGGAAACCCGCCTGCCGCCCCTCGGCAGCCAGGAACTGGATGAATTGGCGTCCGGCATCAACCGCATGGCCGGGACCCTGCAGAACGCTCAGGAAGAATTGCAAAACAGCGTCGACCAGGCCACCGAAGACGTGCGTCAGAATCTGGAAACCATCGAAATCCAGAACATCGAGCTGGACCTGGCGCGCAAGGAAGCCCTGGAGGCGAGCCGGATCAAATCCGAGTTCCTGGCCAACATGAGCCATGAAATCCGCACGCCGCTCAACGGCATTCTCGGCTTCACGCATCTGCTGCAGAAAAGCGAACTGACGCCGCGCCAGCTCGATTACCTGGGCACCATCGAAAAGTCCGCCGACAGCCTGTTGGGGATCATCAACGAGATTCTCGATTTCTCGAAAATCGAGGCCGGCAAACTGGTGCTCGACCATATTCCGTTCAACCTGCGCGACCTGCTGCAAGACACCTTGAACATCCTCGCCCCGGCCGCCCACGCCAAAGAGCTTGAGCTGGTGAGCCTGGTTTATCGCGATACGCCGCTGTCGCTGGTGGGCGATCCGCTGCGACTCAAGCAGATCCTCACCAACCTTGTGAGCAACGCGATCAAGTTCACCCGCGAAGGCACCATCGTCGCCCGGGCGATGCTCGAAGAAGAGCATGAAGACAGCGTGCAACTGCGCATCAGCATTCAGGACACCGGCATCGGTCTGTCGAACCAGGACGTGCGCGCCCTGTTCCAGGCCTTCAGCCAGGCCGATAACTCGTTGTCCCGACAACCCGGCGGCACCGGCCTCGGATTGGTGATTTCCAAACGGTTGATCGAACAAATGGGCGGCGAGATCGGCGTCGACAGCACGCCGGGCGAAGGCTCGGAATTCTGGATCAGCCTGAGCCTGCCCAAAACCCGCGACGACGCCGAAGACCTGCCCGGCCCACCGCTGCTCGGGCAGCGGGTGGCCGTCCTGGAAAACCATGAACTGGCCCGTCAGGCATTGCAGCATCAACTGGAAGACTGCGGCCTGGCCGTCACGCCGTTCAATACCCTGGAAAGCCTGGCTAATGGCGTGACCGGCGCCCACCAGACCGATCAGGCAATCGGCCTGGCGGTGCTCGGCATCACCAGCAACGACATGCCGCCGGAGCGCCTCAACCAGCACATCTGGGACCTTGAACACCTGGGCTGCAGAGTGCTGGTGCTGTGCCCGACCACCGAACTGACGCTGTTCCATCTCTCGGTGCCCAACCCCCACAGCCAGCTCCAGTCCAAACCCGCCTGCACCCGCAAGCTGCGTCGGGCCCTGTCTGATCTGGTCAACCCGCGCCAGCAGCGCAGCGACCCCGCCGAGCCGGTTTCCAGCCGCGCGCCGAAGGTCCTTTGCGTGGACGACAACCCGGCCAACCTGCTGCTGGTGCAAACCCTGCTCGAAGACATGGGCGCCAAGGTGCTCGCGGTAGAAAGCGGTTACGCCGCGGTCAAGGCCGTACAGAACGAGACTTTCGATCTGGTGTTGATGGACGTGCAAATGCCCGGCATGGATGGGCGCCAAAGCACCGAAGCCATTCGCCAATGGGAAAGCGAGCGGCATTGCACGCCACTGCCGGTCGTGGCCCTCACCGCCCATGCGATGGCCAATGAAAAACGCGCATTGCTGCAAAGCGGCATGGACGACTACCTGACCAAACCCATCAGCGAACGGCAACTGGCGCAAGTGGTGTTGAAATGGACGGGCCTGGCGCTGCGCAATCAGGGTCCGGAGCGTAATAGCGATAACAACAGCGGTCACGAATTGCAGGTGCTCGATCACGAAGAAGGCCTGCGCCTGGCGGCCGGCAAGGCCGATTTGGCGGCGGACATGCTGGCCATGCTGCTGGCCTCCCTGGAAGCCGATCGCGAGGCCATCCGCGTGGCCCGTGAAGCCAACGACCAGAATGCCCTGATCGAGCGGGTCCATCGCCTGCACGGCGCAACCCGTTATTGCGGCGTCCCGCAACTGCGCGCCGCCTGCCAGCGCAGCGAAACCCTGCTCAAGCAACAGGACCCGAAAGCCCCCGTCGCGCTGGAAGAACTCGAACGCGCCATCAATCGCCTCGCGGCCCATGCACGCATCAATGCCTGATGCAGCGCAATAACGCAGGAGGCGTTGAGGGTTAAGGTAGGGTGAGACTTCCAGGAGGACAGCATGCGCACGATTCTTTTCAGCAGCCAGACCTACGACCGCGAGAGTTTTCTCGCCGCCGACCTGCCCGTCGGCATCGAACTGCATTTCCAGCCGGCACGACTGAGCCTCGACACGGCGGCGCTGGCCGAGCATCACGAGGTGGTCTGCGCCTTCATCAACGATGACCTCAGCGCCCCGGTGCTTGAACGCCTGTCAGCAGGCGGCACACGCCTGATCGCCCTGCGCTCGGCCGGTTACAACCATGTCGACCTCGCGGCGGCGAAGCGCCTGGGGCTGACGGTTGTGCGAGTCCCGGCCTACTCGCCCCACGCCGTGGCCGAACATGCGGTGGCGTTGATCCTGGCGCTCAACCGCCGTCTGCACCGCGCCTACAACCGTACCCGCGAGGGCGATTTCAGTCTGCACGGGTTGACCGGTTTCGACCTGGTGAACAAGACCGTCGGCGTGGTCGGCACCGGGCAAATCGGCGCGACCTTCGCGAAAATCATGCACGGCTTCGGCTGCCAATTGCTGGCCTATGACCCCTATCCGAACCCACAGGTCGAAGCCCTCGGCGCGCGCTATCTGAGCTTGCCGCAACTGCTGGCCGAGTCGCAGATCATCAGCCTGCATTGCCCGCTCAACGAGCAGAGCAAACATTTGATCAACCGCGAGTCACTGGCGCACATGCAGCCCGGCGCGATGTTGATCAACACCGGGCGTGGAGGTCTGGTGGACACGCCGGCGCTGATCGATGCGTTGAAAGACGGTCAATTGGGGTATCTGGGGCTGGATGTCTATGAAGAGGAGGCGCAGTTGTTCTTCGAGGACCGCTCCGACCTGCCACTGCAAGACGATGTGCTGGCGCGCCTGCTGACCTTTCCGAACGTGATCATCACCGCACACCAGGCCTTTCTCACTCGCGAAGCCCTGGGCGCGATTGCCGCGACCACGTTGCAGAACATCGCGGCCTGGGCGGCCGGTTCGCCACAGAATCGGGTCGAGGGCTGAACGGCTCAGGCCTTGGACAAAAGGATCATCAACCCCAACCAGCCGAAACCCAACAAGCGCTGCCCCAGTGAATGCCCGCGACGCAGCAGGAACCAGACAAAAAACGGCGGCAGAAAGAAAATCATCAGTTTCAGCCAGAGTTCCACCGGACGCGCTCCATTGGGCAGCGGTGCGGGGATTTCGGCCTGGACTTCAGTCTTGCGTTTACGCCCGAACGCGGCCGGGGTCACCCGAGGCACACTCTCGTTGCTCGGCAAACGCCCGAAAGAAAGCGGGGCTTCCACAGGCGCTGCCGTCGAAGTGGCCGCTTGCACCGTTGCCGCAGGCGCACCGCAATGAATGCAAGCAGGCGCCGTGGAGCTGATGCGTTGCTTGCACTCGTAACATTCGATCAACGCCATTTCTGTTCCTTAGAGATGCAAAAGTGGCAGTTTGCCATGGATTAGCAGGTAATTTGAACCTGATCGAAGGTCACATGCCCACGCCATGCTGCGCTGATGCCCGTGCTAGCATATCGCGCATATTTGGAGGACCCATGGTCGAACACGATTTCCGCTACAGCCTGATGAACCCACAACACACCCTCACTGAATGCCGCGCCCTGGTGCCGGGGCGTTATCAAGTCACCGGCAACGGCGGTTCGATTCGCAATAACGACGTGCTGGTAGTGACCCTCAAAGGCAGCAAGGACTTGTCCATGCGCCTGACTGTCGAAACGGTTCGCCACCTGATCAACCCACCGGGCCAATGGGTCGCGGTGGCCAGTGGTCCGGTGTTCGGCGAACTGGCGATCCATACCTGGAACGTCAACTGCGACAGCTGCGCCAAAGAGCTGAGCTTCGAGTTCGCGGTCGACGCCAAGCTGGGCAACAAGGCTGAAAAACCGGCCGCCACCGCACGGATTGCCGAACTGGGCTGGACCGCAGCCGGCGAAAAACACCTGTGCCCGAAGTGCCAGGAGCCTGCGTGATGAAACGCCTTGCTCTGACCACGATGGTCGGTGCCAGCCTGCTGGGCTGCGCCGCCGAGCCGGTAAAGTTGCAACAGAACCGCAGTTACATTCTGGAGTGGATCGGCGAACGTCCGCTGATGGACTATAGCCACCTGACCATCACGCTCGGTGACGACGGCCGGGCCTACGGTAACGGCGGCTGCAACCACTGGTTCGCGCCGTATTCCCTGGAAGGCGATAAACTCAGCTTCGGCAAGATCGGCAGCACCCGCAAACTCTGCGCGCCGGCATTGATGGAGCAGGAAAAACGCTTCCTGCAGGCGCTGGAAAACGTTCAGCGCTGGGACGTCTCACCGCTCGACCAGATGCGTTTCTGGCCGACCGAAGGCAAGCCATTGCGTTGGTGGCTTGAAGAGGGTTGATGCCCACTTCACGCTCTAAGATCAAAAGATCGCAGCCTTCGGCAGCTCCTACATGGATTGCCGAACACCTGTAGGAGCTGCCGAAGGCTGCGATCTTTTTCTTAACAACCACTCAATTCTTTGCCTGCAACGCCTCAAGCTTCGCCATCACCCCCGCCGCCGTCTGCTCGCCCATCAACTGTTCCCGCACTTTGCCCTTGTTGTCGATGATGTAAGTCACCGGCAGCGCTTCACTGCGTGGCAATTCGAAAAGGTCGGCCGGGTCCTGGGCCAATACAGTGAACTTGATCCCCAGTTTCTCGCTGGCGCTTTTCAGCTCTTCGCCCTGCACATTGTCGAAGTTGACCCCAAACACACCGATCTTCTTGCCCTTGAGCTGCTCGGCCAGCACGTTCAGCTCCGGGATCTCGGTACGGCACGGGCCGCACCATTCGGCCCAGTAATTGAGCACCAGCCATTGTTTGTCCAGACGTTCGGCGGCGATCTTGTGACCATTCTGGTCGATGCCATAGTCGTTGCCACAGCCCCCCAGCAATAACGCCCCCAAGATCGCCAATGCCGCTGCCAGTCGCCTTGTCATTTCTCAATCCTTGTCAAAAATAGAATGCACCTGCGACCCATCGCCTCCCAAGGTTCTGGATTACGCGCCGCACAGTTAGAATAGCCGCCACTTTACGCAAGAAGCGACCCGCACATGACCGATCTGACGCTTTATCACAACCCGCGCTGCTCGAAATCCCGCGGTGCGCTCGAACTCATCGAAGCCCGTGGCCTGACGCCAACGGTCGTCCGCTACCTGGAAACACCGCTGGACGCCGCGCAAATCCAGAGCCTGCTGAGCAAACTCGGCATCAGCGCCCGGCAATTGCTGCGCACCGGCGAGGACGAGTACAAAACCCTCAACCTGGCCGATAGCAGTTTGAGCGAGGCGCAATTGATCGCCGCCATCGCTGCACACCCGAAACTCATGGAGCGGCCGATTCTCGAAGTCGGCGACAAAGCCATCATCGGTCGTCCGCCGGAGAATGTGCTGGAGTTGTTGCCGTGAGCGCGCCGTACATTCTGGTGCTGTATTACAGCCGCAGCGGCTCGACCAATGAAATGGCCCGGCAGATTGCCCGTGGCGTCGAGCAGGCCGGCCTTGAAGCCAGGTTGCGCACGGTGCCGGCGATCTCCACTGAGTGCGAAGCCGTGGCGCCGGATATTCCCGATGAAGGCGCGCTGTACGCCAGCCTCGACGATTTGAAGAACTGCGCCGGCCTGGCCCTGGGCAGCCCGACCCGCTTCGGCAACATGGCGGCGCCGCTCAAGTACTTCCTCGACGGCACCAGCAACCTGTGGCTGACCGGCGCCCTGGTGGGAAAACCGGCCGGGGTCTTCACCTCGACCGCCAGCCTGCACGGCGGCCAGGAAACCACTCTGCTGTCGATGATGCTGCCGTTGCTGCACCACGGCATGTTGATCACCGGCCTGCCTTACAGCGAATCGGCGCTGCTGGAAACCCGCGGCGGCGGCACGCCTTACGGCGCCAGTCATCACGCCGGCGCCGACGGTAAAAGCGGTTTGAACGAACATGAAGTCGCTCTGTGCCGTGCCTTGGGCCTTCGCCTGGCGAAGACTGCGCAGAAACTGGAGAGCCATCGTGGCTAAGAAGCCTAAGGTCTTGCCTGCCATCGAATGGCTCGAACCGCGTGTACGAACGATGCGCGTCATCAGCCTGCTGTGCTTTTTCGGCCTGGCGGGGCTGCTTTGCGCCTACTACCTGGTGTTCGCCGACCTGCATGGCGCGCGGCCGTGGGTGATTCTGCTGATCGAACTGGTGCCGCTGCTGTTGCTGGCACCGGGGATGATCGTCGGCAGTGCCCGTGGGCATTCGTGGATGTGTTTTGTGGTGAACCTGTATTTCATCAAGGGCGCATTGGCCGCCTATGACCCGAACCGGCAGCTGTTCGGTTTGCTGGAGATGGGTGCGAGCCTGGCGGTGTTCTGCTCGGCGTTGCTGTATGTGCGGTGGCGGTATCAGTTGAACCGCAAGTTGGCGGGAGAAGGCGAGATTTCCGTCGCCTGATCTGACGCCTTCGCGGGCAAGCCCGCGAAGGCCGCAACCCGGTCTCAATGATTGACGGTATACGCCAGCATCATCGAAATCTGGCTCATCGGCCGTCCACCGCTCTCTTCATGCCACTGGTTGAACGCATTCTGCACCGTGGCCAGGTCGCGCAAACTGCTCGGCACCTTGTCGATGATCTGCTGTGCATTCAGCGCTGCCACCACGTCGTAGCTCGGCACGAAGGTGTCCTTGCCGACCATCCGCAAGAATCGCGGCGCGGATAACCCGCCCAACTGATGGCCGTGTTTTTTCAGGTAGGTCCACAAGCCGACGATATCGGTTACCGGCCAGTCGGCGATCAACGCACCGAAACTACCCTTCTCATGGGCCACGTCCAGAATGAACTGCGCATTGCGCGGCACGCTCTTGAGCTTGCCCAGGTGGCGGATGATTCGCGCGTCCTGCATCAAGCGCTCCAGATGTTCAGCGCTCATCAGCACGACTTTTTCCGGGTCGAACTTGAAGAACACTTCTTCGAACGCCGGCCACTTGGCATCCACCAGGCTGTGCTTGAGCCCGGCACGGAATACCCGCAACGCCATGGTCGAGAGGTAGCGGTCGTCACTGATCTTGCGCAATTGCGCCGGGGTCTTGGGAACCGGCAGATGGGCTTCCAGTTCAGCCGCCGAACCAAAGCGGTTCAGACAGTATTCGTGCAGCCACTTGTAATCGCGCATGCCCTCTCCTATGGGATGAAACGGATCTATGGGAGCCCCGTGGTGAGGGGGCTTGCCCCCGTTTGAGTGCGTAGCACTCACAAAATCTTTGGTGCATCCGCAATTTGGGCCGCTTCGCAGCCTAACGGGGGGCAAGCCCCCTCACCACAGGCTCGCTCCCACAATTTTGTTCAGAGGTTCACTACGTTGACGAACCGCGATGCGGCGCTTTCGTCGATACGCAGGTTGGTGAAGTCGAACAGGTTGCGGTCCGCCAGTTGCGACGGGATCACGTTCTGCAGGCTGCGGAAAATGCTCTCGGTGCGGCCCGGGGTCTTGCGTTCCCACTCCTGCAGCATCTCTTTAACCACCTGGCGTTGCAGGTTTTCCTGGGAGCCGCAGAGGTTGCACGGGATGATCGGGAATTGCTTGAGGTCCGAGTAGGCCTGAATGTCTTTTTCGTTGCAGTAGGCCAGCGGGCGAATCACCACGTTGCGCCCGTCGTCGGCGCGCAGCTTTGGCGGCATGGCCTTGAGCGAACCGTTGAAGAACATGTTCAGGAAGAACGTCTCGACGATGTCGTCACGGTGGTGACCGAGGGCCATTTTGGTCGCGCCGATTTCGTCGGCAAAGGTGTACAGCGTGCCGCGACGCAGGCGCGAGCACAGCGAGCAAGTGGTCTTGCCTTCCGGGATCAGCTCCTTGACCACCGAGTAGGTATCTTTCTCGACGATGTGGTACTCGATGCCCAGTTCTTTGAGGTAAGCCGGCAGCACGTGTTCGGGGAAGCCTGGCTGCTTCTGGTCCATGTTCACGGCGACGATCTCGAACTTGATCGGGGCGACTTTCTGCAAATGCATCAGCACATCGAGCATGGTGTAGCTGTCCTTGCCACCGGACAGGCAGACCATGACCTTGTCGCCGTCTTCAATCATGTTGAAATCGGCAACAGCCTCACCGGCCTGGCGGCGAAGGCGCTTTTGCAGTTTGTTCTGGTTGACCGTAAGAGTGCCCATGACGCGAAATCCGTGAGGTGTGACGAAAGGCCGGCATTTTACGCAAAAACCCTGACGGGGCGAAGCCTGCACTTATATGACTTGAGCATACCCCTGTGGCGAGGGAGCTTGCTCCCGCTCGGCTGCGCAGCAGTCGCAAAACCTGCCGCCGCGGTTTGCCTGACACAACAGGGTGGACTGTTTTGGGGCCGCTTCGCGCCCCAGCGGGAGCAAGCTCCCTCGCCACAGGTTCCATTCGGCACAGACCTTGCGGCGATTAACAAGATTGTTTACAGCGCGATTTGCTCTAAAGCCCTCGCACTATTGCAAGTAACTCCTTTCTATACTGCGACATAAGGTCGCACACGTATTCAGACCTGTTCTTACCTGGCCACTTTGGCCCGTAAGCGCTCCGCTGGGGGGCGATGGCAACAACAAGAGGAGTGACTGGCATGATCCATCACGTAGTGGGACTCTTTACCCACCCTGACCAGGAATGGAAAGAAATCCGTGGCGACGAGGAAGAAAGCATCAGCCACATGTACCTGACGCACACCTTGATTCTTGCGGCGATCCCCGCCATATCGGCGTTTATCGGCACCACGCAAGTCGGCTGGGTCATCGGCAATCGAGCACCGGTGATGCTGACCATGGAAAGCGCGCTCTGGATGACCATCATGTCATACCTGGCGATGCTCGGCGGTGTCGCGGTGATGGGCGCCTTCATTCACTGGATGGCCCGTACCTATGACGCCAACCCGAGCCTGGCGCGCTGTATCGCATTCGCCACGTACACCGCCACCCCACTGTTCATCGGCGGCTTGGCGGCGCTGTACCCGCACTTGTGGCTGGGGATGATCGTCGGCACCGCGGCTGTCTGCTACACGGTGTACCTGCTGTATGTAGGGCTACCAACGTTCATGAACATTCCATCGGACGAGGGCTTCCTGTTTTCGAGCTCGGTGCTCGCCGTAGGACTGGTGGTGCTGGTAGCCATCATGGCGTTTACCGTGATTGTCTGGGGCCTTGGCGTGGGACCGGTCTATACCAACTGACAAACAAGCGCCAACATAAAAAACACGTTCCGCCACTACAGGCCGCCGCAAGGCGGCCTTCTAATGCGAGCAACGACCATTCGGCACCTGAGCGATTCGCAAGCCCTCGGGGTTGCGGCATACTCGACATCCTTGGAGATCCATCAAGCATGCCCGAGCAACTCAATACCCGCGTCGAAGACTGTTTCCTGCAAGCCGAATCCTTTTTCAAACGACCTTTCAAACGCCCCGTGGTGAGCCTCAAGCTGCGCGGGCAAAAAGCCGGTGTCGCGCATTTGCACGAGAACCTGCTGCGCTTCAACCCGCAGCTGTACCGGGAAAACACCGAAGACTTCCTCAAGCAGACCGTGGCGCATGAAGTCGCGCACCTGATCGCCCATCAACTGTTCGGCGACCGCATCCAGCCCCACGGCGAAGAGTGGCAACTGATCATGCGCGGCGTCTACGAACTGCCGCCCAACCGCTGCCACACCTATGACGTCAAACGCCGCAGCGTGACCCGCTACATCTACAAATGCCCGTGCGCCGATAGCGATTTCCCGTTTTCGGCCCAGCGTCATAGCCTGGTGCGCCAGGGGCGGCGGTATTTGTGCCGGCGCTGTCGCAGTACGTTGGTGTTCAGTGGGGAGATGCGAGTCGAATAAGTTGAATTTCGGCCGGGACAGACGCTAGATAACTACCTTGGCCCGCCGCAGCGCTTCAATCCGCTCAACACTAAACCCCAACTCCCCCAACACCTCATCCGTATGCTGCCCCAGCCGGGCGCCAATGTGCCGCGGCTCAGGCAACCCTGCTGAAAACTTCAACGGGCAGGCCATCTGCGCCTGGGTCGAGCCATCGCCCCGCGGCACCTCAGTCACCAGTTCCCGCGCCTGCAACTGCGGGTGCCCGACCGCTTCGCCCAGACTCAACACCGGCTCGACACACGCATCGACCCCGGCAAACAGCTCACACAACCAGGCAAAGTCGTGTTTTTCGAATTCAATGTTCAGCGCATCCTTGAGCGCCCGTTGCCGAGCGGGGTCGGACGACAGTCCCTCGGCCGCCAGTTCCGGACGGCCCAACGTCGTGCACAGTTGCTGCATGAACCCCGGTTCCAGACTGCCCACCGACAACCAGCGGCCATCGCGCGACCGGTAGTAATCGTAGAAGCTGCCGCCGTTGAGCATCTGGTCTTCCCTGCCCGGCTCAACGCCGCAGGCCAGGTAGCCGGCACCGGCCATGGCGTTCAGGCTGAAGGCGCAGTCGGTCATGCTCACATCCAGATGCTGCCCCTGCCCGGTCTGCTGCCGCGCAATCACCGCCGCCAACAACCCGATCACCCCGTGCAACGAGCCGCCCGCGACATCTGCCACCTGCATGCCCAACGGCAACGGGCCGCTGTCGGCGCGACCGGTGTAGCTCGAAAGGCCCGCCAGCGCCAGGTAGTTGATGTCGTGGCCGGCGCGGTCCTTGTAAGGGCCGGTCTGGCCGTAGCCAGTGATCGACACATAAATCAACCGTGGATTGATCGCCTTCAAGGCTTCATACCCCAGGCCCAGCCGTTCCATCACGCCAGGGCGGAACTGCTCCAGCACAATGTCGTAGTCCGCAAGCAATTGCTTGATCACCTCCAGCGCCTCGGGCTGCTTGAGGTCCAGCGCCAGGCTGCGCTTGTTGCGATTGAGGTACGCGTGGCTGGCCGACACGCCCTGATCATGGGGCCCCAGCACCCGCAGCAAATCCATGCGGGTCGGCGATTCGATGCGCAGCACCTCGGCGCCCATGTCCGCCAGCAGCAACGAGGCAAACGGCCCCGGCAACAATGTCGAGAAATCCAGAACCTTGAGTGATGCCAGTGGACCGAGCATGAGCGTTCTCCAGTGCAGTCCCCCAAGCCTAGGCAGCCCGGGACATTGCAGCAATCACCTTATGTGCCAGTGACGCTGACCGTTACGCTCAAATCGCAGGCAACAAAAAACCCGCCGAAGCGGGTTTTTCATTACAACAAGGCTTACTTGGCGTTCGTCGGGGTTGCACCTTCGACGTGGCCCAAAACATCGTCTTTAGGCTCGTCGGCAATGCCGCGACCGCCCGAGGCCAGCTCGGATTGCAGCACGTCGGTGTCCAGTTCCTTGACCCACTTGGCCACAACAAGGGTGGCAACCGCGTTACCGATCAGGTTGGTCAGCGCACGGGCTTCGGACATGAAACGGTCGATACCGAGGATCAGCGCCAGGCCGGCAACCGGCAGGTGGCCAACAGCGGACAAGGTAGCAGCCAGTACGATGAAGCCACTACCGGTCACGCCAGCAGCGCCTTTGGAGGACAGCAGCAACACCACAAGCAGAGTGATCTGGTGAGTGATGTCCATGTGGGTGTCGGTGGCCTGAGCAATGAACACTGCCGCCATGGTCAGGTAGATCGCAGTACCGTCGAGGTTGAACGAGTAACCGGTCGGGATCACCAGACCTACTACGGATTTCTGCGCGCCCAGACGCTCCATTTTGATCAGCATACGTGGCAGCACCGACTCCGAAGAGGAAGTACCCAGCACGATCAGCAGCTCTTCACGGATGTAACGAATCACTTTCAGCACGCTGAAGCCGTGAGCGCGAGCAATACCGCCCAGCACGACCAGAATGAACAGCAGGCAGGTGATGTAGAAGCAGGCCATCAGTTGACCCAGCTGCACCAGCGAGCCAACACCATAAGCACCGATGGTGAACGCCATGGCACCGAAGGCACCGAGCGGCGCGAGCTTCATGATCATGTTGATGATGTTGAACATCACGTGGGCGAAGCGATCGATGAAGTCCAGGATCGGCTTGCCGTAGGCACCCAGGCGATGCAGGGCGAAACCGAAGATCACCGAGAACATCAGCACTTGCAGGATATCGCCCGTGGCGAACGCACCAAAGATGGTGGTCGGGATCACGTTCAGCAAGAAGCCAACGACGCTTTGATCCGCACCCGCAGCCACGTAGGTTGCGATTTTGGAGGCATCCAACGTGGTGACATCGATGTGCATGCCGTTACCCGGCTGCACGATGTTGACCACTACCAGACCGACCAGCAGGGCGATGGTCGAAACGATTTCGAAATACAGCAGCGCGTAACCGCCGGTCTTGCCAACCGACTTCATGTTCTGCATGCCCGCGATACCGCTGACGACGGTGCAGAAAATGATGGGAGCGATGATCATTTTGATCAGTTTGATGAACCCGTCACCCAACGGCTTGAGGGCTACACCGGTCTGCGGGTAGAAGTGACCGAGCAGGATGCCGATGGCGATGGCAACGATCACCTGGAAATACAGGGATTTGTACAGTGGCTGACGAGTCGTCATTGCAAAGTTCCTCAAGAGTGCCCGGTGACAACATCCATCTGTTGCCCAAGACACTTCAATTGCGAACCCTCCTGCACTGGAGGGATTTGTTTTGTCGAGCTGCGCAACGGCAGGCATCTGCTCGTTGTATCGCAAGGTGCGTGCCACATTCGCCAAAAAGCCTGCGAGCCTTTTGACATCAAGGGTTACAGGTTTCTTTTGGTCACCAACCGGTTACAACCATGTGGCGGATATCCGCCAACCCGCCTGACCTCGTCCTGCAATTTGGCGGATATCCGCCTTGTTCATCGTCGATGGGCACCGCTACCATCCATTGCTCAGTGGACGGACCTGCCCCCATGCGTGAACGCACCATCGCCAGCCATTTCGCCCGTGCCGCCCTCGGCGGCGCGCGCCGACGTGGCTACGACTATTCGAGCCTGCTGCAGCAACTGGGGATCAGCCCCGAGTTGCTTGAAGAACCACGCGCCCGAATCGCGCCTGAACAGTTCACCCGGTTGATCCAGGGATTGTGGCTGGCCCTGGACGACGAATACCTGGGCTTCGGACAGGCCCCGAGCAAACCCGGCAGCTTCGCGATGATGTGCCACGCGGTGATCCACTGCCGCACACTGGAGAAAGCGCTCAATCGCGGCCTGTTGTTTTACAGCCTGTTTCCCGGGGCGCCGCGCCTGACGCTGAATCGCGAAGGCGAGATGATTCGCCTGAGCCTCGACGATTCGCCGCTGTGGGACCCGGACCACTTCCTCAGCGAAAGCCTGCTGGTGATCTGGCATCGGTTCGGCAGCTGGCTGATCGGCCAGCGCATTCGTCTGGAGCACGCCACATTCAGCTACCCGAGGCCCGAGCACGGGGCCGAATACGACTTGCTGTTTTCCTGCCCGCTAACGTTCGATACTACTCAGAGTAGCCTGCTGTTCCACAGCCGCTACCTGAACATGCCGCTGTTGCAGGACGAACGAACCCTCAAGCACTTTCTCGAGCGCTCCCCCGCCGACCTGCTGTCACGCCCCGACGAAGGCGACAGCCTGAGCAGCCAGTTGCGGCGCCTGCTCAGCCGCGACAGCGCACGCTGGCCGGACCTGGAAGCGGTAGCGGCGCACCTGCACATCAGCCCGCAAACCTTGCGCCGGCATTTGCGTGAGGAAGGCACGAGTTTTCAGGAGTTGAAGGATCAGTTGCGCCGGGACATCGCGATTTATCACCTGGGGCGAGCGGATCTGTCGTTGCAACAGATTGCCGAGCAGTTGGGGTTTTCCGAGCCTTCGGCGTTTCACCGGGCGTTCAAGAAATGGACGGGGTTAACGCCGGGGGCTTATCGCGCGCAAGAGAATTGAGTTCTAGCGCTGATTTTTGGTGTACTCACCGCATAACTGTGCAGCTAGACAGGCTGTTGTGGCGAGGGAGCTTGCTCCCGCTCGGCTGCGAAGCAGTCGCAAAACCGGTTTATGCGGTGTGCCTGAAAACCTGCGGTTGCAGACTTTGGGGCCGCTTCGCAGCCCAGCGGGAGCAAGCTCCCTCGCCACAATAAGTGCTCTCACCACAGACTTTCGTCAGCCTTGTGGATCGAGGTTATCCAGCACTCGGTTGACGGCCAATTCACCGAGCATGACCACCGATTGAATCCCCAACATCATGTTGCGATGTTTTGAGGTAGTGGTCGAGGGTGCGGTCGGCGGCTTCGTGGAGTTTTTTGGAATCGAGGGATTCGTAGGGGGAAACGTCGTCGGGTGCTGGTGGATTAAGTGTTGGTTTGAACATGGATAAAGCCTCCTAGAGTCATGGAGCCGCCACTGTTCGCTGCGAGACGAAAGAAGGTGGCAGCTATACGCGGGTCGCAGACCGGGACTCTAGAACCGGCAGACCCGAAGGTCTCCCACGTACAGCCGCCATAACGTGAACGGAGGATGTTGTGCGTCTAGAGATACACGGGCTGGGAGACCCGATCGCTGATTGGTCAGCGACAAGGAAACGATATAGCCCACGCCCCAGGTGCACTAGCCGGCGGATTCTGGCGTAGTCGTAGGCAGCGGCGCAAGGATGTGTAGCCTGGGTGAGTGTCTGGAGATGTCGATTAAACATCACCGTTTAAAATCAAAAGATCGGCCAGGCGCCCACATCAAACCACCGGAAAATGAATCCGGAATGCCGCCCCGCCAATCGGCGAATTCCCGAGCGTCAACTTTGATAAATAAATGCGTCTCCTTAAGTTCCTCCTTAAGTTCCTCTCGCTTCAGTTAACGACGGATCAAGCCTGTCCAGCCTCCGATTCACCGCACGCATCTTCATGAATGAATACTCCTCTACTTCACTTCAATTCTGTCGACGTACATGTCATTTCTATTAGAAATAGTGAATGACTTTATTCTGCTGTTGCCCGGCGCATTGAAACTGACATAGGCGAATTGGTAGAGGGTTGTAAAAGTTAATGGCCTCGTACCAATGACATGGCCTCGTTCATTCATAAAAACGACTGCATTGTCTTCGTGCAACTGGTGCGAATCGAACATAAAGCTGACATGCGTGGCTAAACCCGGAAGGGTAATCTCAACCGTTCCTAGCATGTTCAGCGTGACGCTTCCGAGTAACGGCGTGTAGTTTCTGTCAGTGGTATGAATATTCGTCAAATGAACAGTTCCGCCCAGTGACTTTAGCGTTATCCCACTCGCAAACGTATGTGCCGAGCCGGGTTTGAAATCAATCAGGCGTGCACTGTCGAAGTCTTCATAGCCGGCATACGATCGAAGGCTGACGATGTAGTTAACGTCCTTGAAGACAACGGTATGACCGCCGACTGTTACATCGACCTTGACTGTTATTTCAGCATTATCGAATAACGCATCGAGCCATGGACGCGATATTGCTTGGATCAAACCGTTTGTCACATCCTGTGCTGTTATACGGTAGTTCTGCAATACCGTCAGCAGTGCATGATTTTTATCCTCGACCGTTACATTAATAACCTGCCCGATCTCTATAAATACCCATGGGAGAAGTCGGAAAGTAGCGTCGTTAACAAAATCATCGAGATTCAGTCTACCCGCCTGCGCTTGCTGAATTTCTGCTACCGGCAAACGGGGATCGCGGTCCTCAATCCGTAAAACAGTCACCAGCAACGACCCTGACCGGGCAATCTCCTTGCCGCCCCGAATCAGCGCCCAGCGAAACTCCAGTTGCTTCCCGTGCCGCGCCGCCAGAAAGGCCTGGGTCAGGGTGGTGTTCGTCCGCTTGTTTGCGTTGAAAGCCACCGCCGGAAATGGCGTGGCACCGGCCGGCGGGTTGATTTCAATCAACTGAGCCTTGTCCCCTGTCAGGGCGGCCAGGAACTCGATGCGCACAGTGACGCCGTTCAAATAGAGCAATAGGTCGATGGGACTGACGGCCCGTGCCAGTATCGGCGGGATTAACTTGATGACGCCTTCGCCAATGACCTGTGCGATGGCAGGTGTCGAGGTCGCGATGACCGTACTGCCCCGGATCTGTTGATACACCACCTTCACAGCGCTATTGGCGATGATCTTGCTATTGGGAATGCTCCACACAAATTGACTCGGTACTTGTGTGACAGCCGATGTTTCTTCGTGAGTTGCAACGACACTGCCATTCAATTCGGCGGTGAAAACCAGTTTGATCGAGTCACCTGCTTTCCAGATCGTGTCGATGAGGTGAATCAACGCTGACAACGGATTTCCGTTCAATTTGGCGCGGTCCACCGTGCTGGGATCGTCAATGTTCTCGGTCGGGATTTCTCGAAGGATGGCCGCCGAAAGATTAGTACGGCCAAGGTGAACATCGATCTGCTTGGTTGGCGACCGGTTGGAATTGCCCAACTGGTCAATAACGACGTAATCACACAGCGTGTTCGGGTTGTCACCCACTTTCTGGAAAGTGTCAGTGAACAGTTTTTTGATCACCGGCACCGAAGTGTCGGTGATCTCCCTCTCAATCGTCTCATCGCCTAACTGAAAGCGAATGCGGTCATAGGCTCGCCGGTTGGAATAGGTGAACCCGAACTCTACACCTTGCGCCGCGCGTGCGGCACTGACCCCATCCTTGATGACATCGGGCGGGATCACCAGATCCAGACCAGCAGGCGCTGGCTCACCGGGCGACCGCAGGTAATACAGCACATTCAGATCCCGGGAATCTTCGCTGCCGTTCCCACTGGGACGGACGACCTTGTAATGCAGTCGGTTGACGCCGTTGCGCAACCGGCCATGCGGTATGTATAGCCGCACGCGAAGTTGTTCCTCTCCGGGGGCAATGGTCTTGCCATCGACGGGAGTGAGATCGTCGTTTACATACAAGTCAACGCGGTCATCCACGGCCATTGCCCAAGAACGAAGCTGCAACTCCCTCCATGGTTCCACCAGACATTCCAGACCCCGTGACTGTCCGTCATAAATGGCTTTGGGAATACCGCCATGGGCGAGACCGACAGGCTTCACCGGGGATACCCAGCCCTGGATGATCACTGGAAAGAGTTCGAATAACTGATTCAACACGGATGACTGGATGTCCATCATGCACACCTGGAAAGTTTGATAAGCCCGAGCCCCTCCGGGATCCAAAGCCATCACACTCTTAACCTGGAAGATTTACTACTGTCAGAAATAACAGGTTGAAGGCGATTTAAGACGAACGGCTGGCGCTTGAGCGCTTATCTCGTGTAGGAGCTGTCGAGTGCAACGAGGCTGCGATCTTTTTGGCCAAGCCCCTACATCAAACCACCGGAAAATGAATCCGGAACGCCGCGCCGCCCATCGGCGAATCCCCCAGCGTCAACTTGGCGCTGTAGCTTTCGATGATGTCCTTGACCACCGCCAAGCCAATCCCCTGCCCCGGATGCTGGCGGTCCAGCCGCTCGCCGCGCTCGAGAATTCGCGCGCGCTGGTCCGGTGGTACGCCGGGGCCATCGTCTTCAATGCAAAGCTCAATCCCGCTGAGGGTTTCGCGCACGCTGATGCGCACTTCGCTCAAACACAGGCGATAGGCGTTTTCCAGCAGGTTGCCCATCATTTCCAGCAAGGCGCCCTGCTCGATCGGCACGTAGCACTGATCCGGCAGATCGAAGGCGACCCGCACGCGTTTGTCGCGGTAGACCTTGTCCAGGGTGTCGCAGAGGCTTTGCAGCACCGGGCGCAGGCGCACCTGATGGCGCACCAGGCCGCTTTTGCGCAGGCTGGCCCGTTGCAGTTGATAGCTGATCTGCTGGCTCATGCGTTCGATCTGGGTTTGCAGCACCCAGGCCTGATCGCGCTCTTGCGGCTTTTGCGCCATGTCTTCGCTGACCCCTTGCAGCACCGCCAGCGGGGTTTTCAGGCTGTGGGCCAGGTCGTCGAGAGAATCGCGATAACGGCTGCGCTGTTCACGCTCGCTGTGCAGCAAACGGTTGAGCGAGCCGGTCAGGCGCAGCAGTTCGCGCGGGTGTTGTTCGCTGAGGCTTTCGCGGGTGCCGCTTTCGATCTGGTCCAGCTCCTGGCTCAGCCGGCTCAACGCCTGCAAGCCCCAGGTCAGGCCGACCCAGAGCAAGACGAGCAACACCAGCAACGCGGCACCGAAGCCCAGGTAGAGGTTTTCCCGCAGGCCTTCGAGGGTGACTTCGTATTCGCGCACCGGTTGCAGCGCGACGATGCTGAACGCCGCGCTTTTGCCGCCGAGCAGCTTGACCTCGACGTCATAGACGAAAAACTCTTCACCATTGGCCTCGCGAATCCTCGCGAACTCGTTACCGCGCCCGTCGTAACGCGGCTTGTAGTTGATGTTTTCTTCCTGGGTGGCTTTCGAACGCCAGACCAGGTGACCTTCGCGGTCATAGATGTAGCCAAGCAAACGGCTGTCGGTGAGGTTGAAGCGTTCATCGGGCAACTGTGCCGGCATCTGCAAGCGGTTGTTATCCACCCGGGCGGCGGAGATCAGCGTGGTGACGTCCGACGCCAGGCGCTGCTCGATGGAGTCCTGCAATGCGAGGCTGAACGCACCCTGCATCGCCGGCAGTAACGCCAGCATGAACAACACCGCCAGGGTGGTGGCGGCGAGCATCAAGCGGACACGAAGGGAACGAATCAAGTGCAGCGCTCATTGAACAGGTAACCGAGGCCACGCACGGTATCGATCGGTTTGAACCCGGCCGGGCCTTCGAGTTTGCGGCGCAAGCGGCCGACCAGCACTTCGATCACATTCGGATCACGCTCGTCGTCATCCGGGTAGAGCTGCTCCATCAAGCGGTCCTTGGCCACCACTTGCTGGTGATGCCGCATCAGGTATTCGAGGATCCGGTATTCGTAGGCGGTCAGCGCCAGCGGCTGGTCATCGAGGGACGCCTGTTTACGATTGAGGTCCAGCAGCAAGGGACCGGCGACGATGGTCGACTGGGTGAACCCGCTGGAGCGGCGCAGCAAGGCATTGAGCCGGGCGTCCAGCTCTTCGAACTGGAACGGCTTGACCACGTAGTCGTCGGCACCGGCGGCGAGGCCTTCGACCTTGTCTTGCCAGTTGCCGCGCGCGGTGAGGATCAGGATCGGAAACGTCTTGCCCTGGGAGCGCAGGTGACGAATCAGGTCGAGCCCGCCCATGCCCGGCAGACCGAGGTCGATCACCGCCAGGTCATGGTTGAACTGCTCGGCCTGATGCAACGCATCGATGGCGTTGGCCACGGCCTCGACCACGTGGCCGCTGTCCGTCAAACGGGTTTGCAGGTGATGGCGCAACAGCGCTTCATCTTCGACAACCAGCAATTTCATAAGGCTCTCCGGGGCAAATCAACATCTCCAAAGGTCAGTCAAGCCCGCTCCCACAGGTTGCGAGGCTTAACTGACTGGCAACCAAACGCTGTTTAGAAAGCGTAGTTGGCGGACAGGTACGTCTGGGCGCTGCTGGTCAAGTCCAGCGAACCCTGTTTGCTACCGCCGCGCTCGCTCATCTCGGTGCTGGCGTTGCTACGCAGGTAACGGTAACCCAGCTCGACCGAGGTGTTTTGCGTAACTTGCTGCAACACGCCGAGCTGGCCGCCAATGGCGTAACCGATGTCGCTGTCGCGGCTGAAGCCTGGCGATTCCTGGGTCATTTTGGTCAAACCGGCCGTGGCACCGCCGAACAGTTTGGTGCTGCCACCCACTGGGTAAAACAGATCGTAGCTGCCCAGCAGGTTTTCCTGACGCAGTTTAATGCCATTATGCGAGCCCGACACGTTGTCATAAGTGGCGTAGTAGCGGCCCTGGCTGTCTTGCTGGCCCACACGCAAACCCCAGGTGTTGTCCTTGCCGATCACACCGTCGGCGTTCGGATGGTTGAGGTTGTCGTTCAGGGCACTGGATTTTTTAACCTTGTCGCTGGTCTGGCCAAAGGTCAGGCCGGCAAAATTGGTGGTGTCGGCGTGGGCGGCAACACTGGCGCCCATCACGGTGAAAGCCAGCAGCAGTTTTTTCAATGTAGTCATTGGGGAATTTCCTCATGCGCTATGTGCTTTTTGGGTACGGGGCAAGGTTACTGACCCCACCCTGTACGTCCCCTGAACGCACTCTGAACCTGAGCTGAATCAAATCGACTACGCTGTCTTGACGTTTGTTTGTACGGAGATTCAACCATGCGCGTGTTCCTCGCCCTTGTATTGCTGGCCGTGAGCGGGCTCAGCCAGGCCGCCATCAAGACCCAGGAAATCCCCTATCAAAGTGCCGATGGCACAAAACTGATCGGTTATTACGCCTACGACGACGCCATTAAAGGTCCGCGTCCGGGTGTGGTGGTGGTACATGAATGGTGGGGCCTCAACGACTACGCCAAGCGGCGCGCCCGCGATCTGGCCGGTCTGGGCTACAGCGCGCTGGCGATCGATATGTACGGCGACGGCAAGAATACCGAACACCCCAAGGACGCCATGGCGTTCATGCAAGCCGCGACGAAGGACAGCGCAGCAGCCAGCGCGCGGTTTCAGGCCGGGCTCGATTTGCTGAAGAAACAGCCACAGACCGATCCGGCCAAACTGGCGGCCATCGGTTATTGCTTCGGCGGCAAGGTGGTTCTGGATGCGGCACGGCAGGGCTTGCCGCTGGCGGGCGTGGTGAGTTTTCACGGTGCACTGGCGACCAATACGCCGGCGGCGCCTGGCAGCGTGAAAGCGAAAATCCTGGTGGAGCATGGCGCGCTGGACAGCATGGTCACGGCGGAAAACGTGACGGCGTTCAAGGCCGAAATGGACAAGGCCGGTGCCGACTATAAATTTGTCAGCCTTGAAGGCGCCAAGCATGGCTTCAGCAACCCTGATGCGGATCGTCTGAGCCATGGCGATCATGGCGGGCCGGACATTGGTTACAACAAGGCCGCTGATGAGAAATCGTGGGCGGACATGCAGGCGTTTTTCAAGAAGATCTTTGGCTGACACACCGACAGCATTGCTCCCTGTGGCGAGGGAGCTTGCTCCCGCTCGGCTGCGAAGCAGTCGTAAAGGCGGCAAACGCGTTGTACCTGACGAAATGCGGTTGCAGGTTTTGGGGCCGCTTCGCTGCCCAGCGGGAGCAAGCTCCCTCGCCACAGGGAGCAATGCTGTCGGTGTGTCAGCCAAA
>NZ_JBGLZF010000035.1:0-58715 GCF_047304405.1 Pseudomonas sp. Pseusp11 | reverse complement strand
TCGCTATATCCCCTCTCCAGCAACACCTCTTTTGCCACTCCATCCGGCATATGTTCCGTAATGCAATCTGTAGCAGCAGCCTCGCAGGCTCGACAGCTGCTACGGGCGAACGCAGCCGTCGGTAGCTACTAAAAAACAGAGGGCGAATGGGGTGAGGCGGGGAGAGAGGCTCCGGGCAGTCAGAGATCTGACTGCCCGGACTGCGGCTCAGTTAGCCACAAGCTGAAGAACAGGCGGGGGGGGCGAATCGCAGCGATTAATAGATGTCCTTTGAAAAGAGCGTAAAGGGCGTCTTGATCAGGATCTTGATGTCGAGCCACAACGACCAGTTGTTGATGTAGTTGAGGTCGATCTCCACGCGCTTTTGCATCTTGTCGAGGGTCTCGGTTTCGCCACGGCAGCCACTGATCTGGGCCAGCCCGGTGATGCCCGGTTTGATTCGATGGCGGGCCATGTAGGCCTGGATCTTGCCGGTGTAGTAGTCGTTATGGGCAATCGCATGCGGTCGCGGCCCGACCAGCGCCATATGGCCTTGCAGTACGTTGAAGAACTGCGGCAGTTCATCGATGGACGTGCGTCGAATGAAACGGCCAACAGGGGTAATGCGTGGGTCTTCACGGCCGGCCTGGCGGACTTGATGGTCGTCGTGCAGGCGCATGGAGCGGAATTTCCAGACCTTGATGATCTTGCCGTTCCAGCCGTGCCGTTCCTGTTTGAAAATGATCGGCCCCGGGGAGGAGATCTTCACTGCGACGGCGATCACCAGCAGTAGTGGACTGAAGGCGATCAGCGCCAGGGCGGCGAGACCTCTGTCCAGCAGGGTCTTGCTGAGCGCCGCTGTCGGGTAACTGGTCAGCGGGCTTTCATTGAGGTGAATGGCGGGCAGGCCATCTAGCTCGCTGACGGAGTGATTGAGCAACGTCATGCTGCCCAGGTCGGGAACCCAGACCACATCCACATTCGAGTCGAGAAGGTCGATGTACAGCGCTTCGACCTGTTTGGCTTCGCTCAAGGGCAGCGCGATGTACAACCGCCGGACATCGTGCACCCGGATCAGCTCGCGTAGCTCCTGCAACTGGCCCACGATCCGGTGGGTATTGATGTTGGTCGACAACTCATTGGGTCTTGAGCTGATCAGGCCGACCAGCGGCGGATACTCGGTTTTGGCCAGTTTGTCCGCCAGATTCACCGCCAGTTGGTCGGTGCCGATGATCAGGGTGTTGTTTTGGCTGTGCAATTGCCGGTGGTAGTGCCTGGAAAAACTATGCAGAGGCAGGTACAGCAAGGCCTGCACGCAATAACCTGCCACAGCCCAGACCATGATGATTTCCCGGGAGAACAATTCGCTGGTCTTGCTGAGAAAGCCAATGCTGGTCATCCCGGCCAGCAGCAGCAGCCATCCCAGCAGCAAGCGTCCCAGGCCGGAGAGGTATCCATGTTGCTTGTGATAGACCAGCAGCAGGGAGTAAGAAGGGACCGAGCCCAGGAAAGTCAGCACGGCAAGCACACGATAATGAGCTTCGATTTCTCCTGTCTGGTACAACGCCAGAGCAAATAACAACGCATTGACCGAAGTGATGGCAATTATCCATTGCCCCCAGAAGGTCAGTCCTTTGGATATGCTGTTTCGATTAATACGATTATGTACCATCGCGGTGTCCCTCGGGCGTGCGCCACGTTGTGTATCAGTCGACGGTTAATAAATGGCAGCCGCGCGCAAAGGCTGAGCGAGCGCAGTTCGGTCAGAGATTATTTTTATTATTGGAAGGGAATAACGCGGGCTATGGCTGGCCATCCGAATGTTGTTTTCAAGTCAGCTGATACGGTTGTCTCAGTGTCCGGTTTTTATACTAGTACCTTAATCTTTGTGGGTGTCTGACGAATTATAACGGGCGCCACTTCCAGCGCCCCTGTTATAAAAGGTCGTGCTCTTTTATTTGGAGGGCATCGCTAAATCATCTATAAAATTGCAGCATTCCGATGAGCGCTTGCCCGCCATGCCATGGGGAGGGAGATGGGCAGGAGCTATGGAGAGAAATATGTGCGAGGGACAGGCGGCGGGAAGTACGAGGTGAGGTGGTTAGGCAGTCAAGCGGTATCGGGTGGGTCGGAAAATCGCATTTATTATTATTGTTTTTGCGATCTCTCTCAGTATGCGATTCTGATCCTTTGTGCCAGGCAATAACCACGGTTTCTGACCGAGCGAATCAGGCGTTCCCCGTTGGCGGCAGTCTTGAATTTTTTTTGTAGTCGGCTCAAGCACATTTCAAGGCCGCTGTAATTCTCCGGGTCTTTATCGATGCGTAGAATAAGATCGTTCTTGCTGAGTACCCGTCGATCACTGATGACCAGTTGGGTGAGCATTAACGATTCGGTGCCGGTCAATGGGATGGTTATATCTTCCTTGATTAATGTTCTGTCGTCGGCATTAAACCACCAGATGTCGGGGTTACCCTGCGACTCTTTAATCCGGCTGACTGCAGAGATGAACTCTTCGTCTGCCACCGGTTTCTTGAGAAAGCCATCAACCCCGAAGTGCGAGAAGTGATGAAGTTCTGAATGCTCCGAGTTGGGAGTAATGAGTATGATTTCCGCATCTTTTTGATTTTTGCGGATAAAGCTGACATCGCTCAGCGATATATCGGCCTGGTCGAGCAGGATGTGCGTGAATCGACTCTTTCGGATGCGTTCGCTGCTGAGTTTGCCAGATTCGATTTCAAAAGATAGATGCAGGCGTTGTACGAGAAGCGATTCTATAGCTTGTCGTGCCAGTTGATCTCGGGTGAAAATTAGAAAGCTGTTGTTTGGCGTATTCACAATAAGGCTCCTTCCTAGTTTGGTGAAATTTTTTAAGCTTAAATAACCTCGGTAGGCGAGTAGTACCTCCCCTGGAAAAAATCGAAAGGCATGCTGCGGGCCAGTGTGTGCAGTGCTTTGTGCTCGACCCGGTCCGCAATGAACCTGATCTTGCTGTCATGGATCATGCTGCTCAGGCAGTCGTAAGACCTGTTGAAAAAGTCCTGACTGTTATCGACCATGATGTCGAAATTGGACCGGGTCAGGTCCACTTTTATGTAATCGAACAGCTTCGGGCTGATCAGTTTTTCAGCGCTGTCATCGCTTAAGTCATAGCCATCGAAAGCGATCTCGATCCCGTTGTCCTTCAATAAATGAATGTGATTGATAATGGTTCTTTTTTCTTTGAGATTGAACGAAAGGAGCGAACTGCCGTTAATGCTGGGGATTAACTGTTGTTCATGCTTCTTGAGTGTCGTTTGAGCGTCGTTCAGTTCTCGGATGAACGCTTTATCCAATAACGCGGATTGGTTCATGGTCACGAATAATTTATTGGGTGTCTGTACGGATGGGGACGACGTGGCCTCGATCTGTGAAAGGGCATTTAATTGGATCCGCATCAGTACTTCACGATAAATCGCCAGTGGGTGATCGGGATGCAATGGCTGATACCCCTTGTTCAGAGGTGTCTGTTGTTTGGTCGCTTTGGCATAAATCTCACTGCCGAACAATTCATCGTTTCGCTTGAGAATTGATTGCCTGAAGAAAACCATTGCGAAGTTATCTTGCACGGTATATTGCCTGCTGGACTCCATCGTTTAGTCCCTTTAAGAATGAAAGTTTGCTTGCTTTACTGAAACGACTCCTCGAAGCAATCGATAGCCATAACCGCGAACACTATGAATGATGTTAATGCCGAAGTGCTTTTTGATTTTGTTTCGAAGTCGGCTTATGGATTTCTCCAGAACACGTGAGTCATAGAGCTTGATGTTCAAACCCATGGATTCGGCCATGGAATCATGGTGCAGGATATTACCTTCTGCATTGATAAGTGCATCCAGGGCTTTCATTTCCTGATAAGCCAGATCCAGTTTGAATTCATCGTTGTATAAGTGCAGGCATGTTTGGTCCAGGGTCAACTTAATGGAGGGCTGCCATTCAGGTGTTTCGAGTAACTCTGAAATTAACCTGGCTTTTTCATCCTGGTCGTTAGGTACATTGATACAATGATCTGCACCGGCCAGGTAACATTCAATTTTGGTTTGCGGAGCGCGAAAATTGATTGCAACGATAATGGACAGTTCTGTTGGGCTCGTACGTAATTTCTTGATGAGCGCCAGGCAGTCATTAAGAATAGAAGGGCTTTCAATGTCGATTAGTACGGCATCGTGGGCTTGAGTTTCGCTATCTGGGTTTAATGGGTTTGTGTAATCTAATGTATATATATGCGTGAGATTGGGTGCAAATAACTGTCGAAGTTTCTCTGCCGAGCGCCAAGTGCGCCCAATAGCGAGAATACCCCTCTGGCTATTTTCGATCTTGCTCTCAGTACTCATCGTGCAAATTACTCATATGTGCTGGCGTTGCAATCTTAATACACAAAATACTGAAATTATCTGACTTTTTATAACATTTTGAGCTTGTCAGCAGGTGCCATTCCATTGCCAGTAGTTTCAGTTGAATCAATGACATAGCCAACTGAGGAGGCTTTAGCCAATTTGATTTTTTGATATCCGATTTAGTTGGTGAGCGCCTTTGCGTCGGACTAGGCCCTCTAGGTTGACTTTTCTATGATCAACACTGAAGCGTGGCTGATCCGCGGATCGGGCTACAGAACGAGGCATCACAGAGAAGTCTTGCGTATAAATTGTGCGGAAGTCCGCATTTTTGATTTCTGGAGTTGATTTATAAGGATATTCCACGGTGTTCTATGGCAGTTTGGGTGCGCGCTCGAAAGGCGTCAGTTCAACTGTCGCCTCTTTTTAGGGCAAATTCGAGCGGGGGGTATATTAATTGACTCCTTTTACATTATATTTGTAATATTTTATGTCAAGAGCTGATTTTGTGAACAGTGTAGTTATTCCGTCTAGTGATTGAATACAAAAAGCCAAGATTGATATTAAATGGCCATTATACTTAAGTATTAGTCTAAGGGGGAGGTCCGTTCATTGGTCTTTTTCGCAATTAATCATCCATGACACGCCAAACCGATCGACCAGCATCCCGAAGCGTGCCGCCCAGAACGTTGTCTCCAATGGCATCTGAATACTCCCGCCTTGCACCAATGCCGCAAACACTCGCTCTGCCTCAACGACACTGTCGACATTCAACGACACCGAACAACCACTCATGCCGGCGCTAGGGCGATCGGGTGTGGTATCCGACCCCATGATCGACTGATCCCCGACCAACAGGCGCGTATGAATGATCAGGTTGTGGCAGTCCGCTGGCACATGGTCGCGAGCCGGAGTTTCGCCGAAGGTCATCATGACTTCGATCTGGCCAGGCAGGCTTTTGGCGTAGAAGTTGAAGGCATCCTGGCAGTCGCCGTTGAAGATCAGGTAGGGATTGATTTTCATGTTCTGCTCCTGGTGATGGAGTGGGGCACATTGGTTGGACGTTCAGGTTCGTCTGCCAATCCCGATAGGCATTGACTCCTCATAGCAAAGCGCTAAAACGTGGTGAGCGACGATACTTTTTTAGATGTTTTTCCTATGGGCGAGGCGAGGCTTATCGCTTCATATCCACGTAAAGTAGGCGTCGCTCATTCCACATACCGTATGACCTGCCGGGCCCCTTTACATCCGCCACCGAGTCCATCGCCCTATGCCTGTCCTTACCCGTTTCGCCTCTTTGCTCGACCAGGCGAGGCGTGCCTTGCTGCTGGTCTGGGGAACGTCCCGCGGGCTGTTTCTGGGGTTGGTGCTGGCGACGCTGATCGCTGGTGTGCTGCCGGCACTGGCAGCCTGGTTGGGGCAGCGGATTGTCGACGCGGTAGTTACCGCGATGCAGTTGCACGCGCAACAGGGCAGCGCACCGTTGTGGCCGGTCGTGCGCTATGTGCTGTTTGAAGCGGGCGTGCTTGCATTGCTGTCCGGGACGCAGCGCGCGCTGTCGGTGCAGCAGTCGCTGTTGCGGGTGCAGTTGGGGCAGAAGGTCAACACGATGATTCTGGAGAAGGCCCAGACGTTATCGTTGGTGCAGTTCGAGAACTCCGAGTTCTACGACAAGCTGGTTCGGGTGCGGCGCGAGGCATCGACCCGGCCATTGGCGCTGGTGATGAAGTCGCTGGGGCTGATCCAGAACCTGATCGTGTTGATCAGCTTTGGCGTGTTGCTGGTGCATTTTTCGCCTTGGGCGCTGGTGCTGCTGGTGGTCGGGGCGTTGCCGGTATTCTTTGCCGAAGCGCATTTTTCCGGGGATGCCTTTCGGCTGTTCACGCGCCGGGCACCGGAGAGTCGGCAGCAGAACTACATCGAGACACTGCTCTCCCATGAGGGTTACATCAAAGAGGTGAAGCTGTTCGGCTTCGCGCCGCTGTTGTTGCAGCGTTATCGGGACACGTTTGCTCGTCTCTACGCCGAAGACCGGCGCCTGACATTGCGTCGCGATGGCTGGGGATTTGTGCTGGGACTGCTGGGCACCGCGGCGTTTTATCTGGCCTATGCGTGGGTCGTGGTCGATACCGTTCACGGCAGCATCAGCCTCGGGCAAATGACCATGTACCTGGTGCTGTTCAAGCAAGGGCAGACGGCGGTGAGCAGCAGCTTGAGCGCGATCAGCGGTCTCTATGAGGATGGTCTTTACCTGTCGAGCCTCTATGAATATTTGGCTGAGCCGGTGGTGGCCGATGCCGGAAGCCTTACCGTGGGTGCGGTGCCCGGCGATGGGTTGCGTTTTGAGAGTGTCGGTTTCCGTTATCCGGGGGCGAGCCGCGCTGCTTTGCAGGGCATCGATCTGCATCTGTTGCCCGGACACAGTGTTGCGCTGGTGGGGGAAAACGGCTCGGGCAAAACCACGCTGATCAAGTTGCTGACTCGGCTGTATCGCCCTGATCAGGGCCGCATTCTGTTAGATGGCAGTGATTTGCAGGCTTGGGAAGAAGAGGCGCTGAGACGGCGCATCGGCGTGATCTTCCAGGACTACATTCGCTACCAGTTCTCTGTCGGCGAGAACATTGGTGTGGGCGACACCCTGGCGTTCAACGATGAAACCCGTTGGCAGCAAGCGGCCGCCGAGGGTATGGCTGCGCCCTTCATCGAGCGTCTGGATCGTGGTTACGCCACGCAATTGGGGCGGTGGTTTGCCGGTGGACAGGAACTGTCCGGTGGGCAATGGCAAAAGATCGCCTTGTCTCGCGCCTACATGCGCCGCGACGCCGATATCCTGATTCTGGATGAACCGACCTCGGCCCTGGACCCGGCGGCGGAGGCTGCGGTGTTCGAGCATTTCAGCCAACACACTGAAGGGCGCATGACGTTGCTGATTTCTCACCGCTTCTCCAGCGTGCGCAATGCCGACCACATCATCGTGCTGGACCAGGGGGCGATCCTTGAGCGGGGCGATCACGACAGCCTGGTCGCGGCGGGTGGGCGTTATGCGCAGTTGTTCAACGTGCAGGCTCGTGGTTATCGATAATCAGAACAAATCACCCATCCTGCCGGCCCCCGACCATTCACAGCCTTCCAGCGTCAGCAACCGCTCTTTCGCCTCAAGCCCCCCGGCAAACCCCGTCAATTTCCCCGACGCACCGATCACCCGATGACACGGCGCGACAATCGATATCGGATTTTTGCCGTTGGCCGCGCCCACCGCCCGAACCGCGCTGGGATTGCCGATCTGCCGGGCTATCTCGCTGTAGCTGCGCGTCTCGCCAAACGGAATCGTCAGCAACGCCTGCCACACCTGCTTCTGAAAATCCGTCCCGGCAAAGTCCAGTTCCAGCTCGAAATGATTACGCGTGCCGGCAAAGTATTCCCGCAACTGTTGTGCGGCGCGTATCAGGATCGGGTTGTCCGCCGCTTCACTCATCGGCCCCAGTCTTACCCGGCCGGGTTTGTCGTTTTCCCAGAGGATGGCCGCCAGACGCGTGCCTTTCGCGACCAGCTTCAACTCGCCGACCGGCGACGCCAGGGTGGTAAATGTGTAGGTCATGCCGGCGGACTCCGCACACGTGCTGAACAGGGGCCCAGCATACTGCCTCGCCGGGGAGGCGCAATACGCAATAGCAGCCATACTTGCCAACTGCTTTTGAACCGTTCCCTCTGTTTTTCCACAGAGCCTAAAAACAAAAAAGAGACCGACCCATGAAGTTTGAACCTTTTGCCAAATTGCTCATGGCGACCTCATTGGCGTTGAGCTGCCTGACGGCTCACGCGGCCTCCGTTGCCCCGGTCGCGGCCGAAAATGGCATGGTCGTCACCGCCCAGCATCTGGCCAGCCACGTCGGCGTCGATGTCCTCAAGAATGGCGGCAACGCCGTCGATGCAGCGGTGGCGGTGGGTTATGCGCTGGCGGTGGTGTACCCCGCTGCAGGCAACCTGGGCGGCGGCGGTTTCATGACGATTCAATTGGCGGACGGGCGCAAGACCTTCCTCGACTTCCGTGAAAAAGCGCCGCTGGCCGCCACGGCCGACATGTACCTCGACAAGCAGGGCAACGTCATCCCTGATCTCAGCACCCGCGGCCACTTGGCCGTCGGCGTGCCGGGCACTGTGTCTGGCATGGAGCTGGCGCTGAAGAAATTCGGCACCAAACCCCGAAAGGAAGTGATCGCCCCGGCGATCAAGCTTGCCGAAGATGGTTTTGTGCTGGAGCAGGGCGATGTCGATTTGCTGGAGTACGCCACAGACGTCTTCAAGAAAGACATGCGCGACTCGGGCTCGATCTTCCTGAGCAATGGCGAGCCGATGCAGGTCGGCCAGAAACTCGTACAAAAAGACCTGAGCAAAACCCTGCGGGAAATTTCCGAGAAGGGCGCCGACGGCTTCTATAAAGGCTGGGTGGCCGACGCCATCGTCACCTCCAGCCAGGCCAACAAGGGCATCATCACCCAGGCCGACCTCGACAAATACCAGACCCGCGAACTGGCACCCATTGAGTGCGACTACCGCGGCTACCACGTGGTCTCGGCGCCGCCGCCAAGCTCCGGCGGGGTGGTGATCTGCGAGATCATGAACATCCTCGACGGCTACCCGATGAAAGACCTCGGCTACCGCTCGGCGCAGGCCATGCACTACCAGATCGAAGCGATGCGCCATGCGTATGTGGACCGCAACAGCTACCTCGGCGACCCGGACTTCGTGAAAAATCCGATCGCCCATTTGCTGGATAAAAACTACGCGACCAAAATCCGCGCTGCCATCGATCCGCAAAAGGCCGGCGTGTCCCGCGAACTCAAACCCGGCGTAGCGCCTCACGAAGGCAGCAACACCACCCATTACTCGATCGTCGACAAATGGGGCAACGCGGTGTCGGTGACCTACACCCTCAACGACTGGTTCGGCGCCGGCGTGATGGCGAGCAAAACCGGGGTCATCCTCAACGATGAAATGGACGACTTCACCTCGAAAATCGGCGTGCCGAACATGTACGGCCTGGTGCAGGGCGAAGCGAATGCCATCGCCCCTGGCAAGGCACCGCTGTCGTCCATGAGCCCGACCATCGTCACCAAGGATGGCAAAGTAGTCATGGTCGTCGGCACCCCCGGTGGCAGTCGCATCATCACCGCAACCTTGCTGACCATCCTCAACGTGATCGACTACGGCATGAACATCCAGGAAGCGGTGGATGCGCCGCGTTTCCACCAGCAATGGCTGCCGGAGGAAACCAACCTGGAGAACTTCGCCACCAGTCCGGACACCAAGAAGATGCTCGAAAGTTGGGGGCACAAGTTTGCCGGCCCGCAGGACCCCAACCATATTGCAGCTATTCTGGTAGGTGCGCCTTCGCTGGAAGGCAAACCGGTGGGCAAGAACCGCTTCTATGGGGCGAACGATCCACGGCGCAATACCGGGCTGTCGCTCGGTTACTGAAACAGGCGATCATCGGCCACCCCGACTCCCTGGGTGGCCTCGATCCCGGGTAGCAGCTGCCGAGCCCGCGAGGCTGCGTTCGGCTGCGTAGCAGTCGTAAAGTCGGTTAGCCACGTTCATTCGGGCAAACCGCATTCGCTGATATGGCGAGCGCTGCGCGCTCGAACGCAGCCTCGCAAGCTCGACAGCTGCTACACCGGCTACATAGGCTAGAAGGGAGTTGAAATCCATCGTTCCAGCGACCTGTCTAAGGAAGGAAGCCATGAGCACCGCACTCCTGATCATCGATGTCCAACGCGCGCTGTGCACCGGCGAGTATGAATGCTTCGACATCCAGCGCGTCATCGAAACCATCAACGGCCTCAGCACCAAAGCCCGAGCCGCCAATATTCCGGTCATCCTGATCCAGCACGAAGAAGAGGGCGACCTGCTGCAATACGGCGCCGAAGGCTGGCAACTGGCCGACGGCCTGAAGACGTCACCCCAAGACCTGCGCGTGCGCAAAACCACTCCGGACTCGTTCTACCAGACTCACCTGCATGAACATCTGCAAGAGCTGGACGTCGACCGCTTGATCATCTGCGGCCTGCAAACCGATTACTGCGTCAACGCCACGGTCCGTGAGGCTTTATCGCGAGGCTATGACGTGGTGCTGGCGGCCGACGCCCATACCACGATCGACAATGGCACGATGAGCGCCGAAGACATCATCACCGAACACAACAAGGATCTGGCGCATCTGACCGGTTCCGTGGCGCGGATCGATGTCGTGCGGGCCAGCGAAATTAATATCTGAAAGCATCGGTGGTTACTGGATGTATTTCCCTCTCGCTTCAAATAAAACGGGTGCCGATCATGGCGCCCGTTCTTTGTTCAATCCGCTTGTAGCCGCCGTACCACCGCCTGAAAACGCTCCGACGCAATCCAGTCCGGATCCGCGTCCCCCACCAGCAGCATGATCCCCAGGTAGTGTTCCAGATGCAGCGTAATCGTCTGCCCCTCGACGGCCAGGTCCCAATAACGCTGGTCCAACCCATTGATCTGTGCCGTCCAGGTCCCGCCCAGCCCTCGTGCCAATTCACTGGCGATGCGATTGAACAAATCCCGGTCGGATGTCTGCGAGAGATAAATTTCCCGTGGTGGCGGGGGCGACGGATCAGTCATGTTTTGCTCCTAGAGAATGAACGTGACTTTACGCTTCCGGCGATATGTGTGGCGAGCGAGCTTGCTCGCCTGGAGGTGGACGCCATTACCGCGCCTATGGCATGGTCGAAATGACAGGCCATGCAGCGAGTGAGATCAGCACGATGGAGGAGGGTGATGAGGTCGGCGCCAAGACGTCGATGGCAACGCTGAGAGCATTCAATCATTGCGTGTTGCACCTTGGTCGCCTTGCTCGGGATCGCGGTGCATCCGGGTTCATCGCCGAAGGCCTGCAGGCATTCCGTGAACTGCTGCCCTTCGCTTCCGCCTGGTGGGGTGAGATGTCCGCGTCGGACGTTGATGCTCCGCCCAGAAGCTGGATGCACGGGCGAATCAATCTGCCCGAGTCGTTTGCCGCCGAATGGCACAAGAGTGCGGGCAGCGACAGATTTTCCCATGACACCCTGAGTCGACCCGGTGAGGTCGTGCGTGACAGCGGGTTCACCGACCCCGATGCAGACGTGGACGCGTTCGCTCGGCGCCACGCCCTCTACCACCTGATGTGCATCACTTTCGAGTTACCCGAAAGCGGCTTGATGTTCTTCGTCTGTCTCTACCGAGGCATTGAAGCTCCGGCGTTCAACGACAGTGAGGCGGAGCTGTTTTCGGCCTTCTGCGACCATCTGTTGCAGCTCTGGCGATTTCAGGTGCAGGACATGATTCGCTTCGACACGGGAAACGGGGCGTCTGACTTTGGCGTCGCGCGCATGGACGGCAGCCTGCTGTACGTGGGGGCCACACTGTGCGCAGCGATTGAGCGTGAGTTGCCAGGGTGGGGCGGTTCAATGCTTCCCGCGCAGGTGATCGCGCAACTGCCAAAGGTACCCTGCGTGATGCGTCTGGGCCGCTGTGCACTGACACTGAGCCCTAACGCCGAGCACGTCATCCTGTCGCTCGAAGCGCAGTCGCGGGGGGCGGTGCTTGCGCCTCGCGAGCGGACGGCAGCGATGCTGTTTGCCGCCGGTCATTCCTACAAGGAGATTGCCAAAATCCTTGCCTTGAGTCCCGCGACGGTGCGCACCTACCTGCGCAACTGCTACCTGCAGCTCGGCGTGAAGAGCAAGGTGGAGCTGGGTTCCGTGCTGCGTTCGCCGACCTCGTTTGCGGATGCAGCGCGTCGCGATTAGGTGCGGTCAAGTTGCCTCACCCTCCTCATTTGCAGAGGTCCATCCAACCGCTGCGCTCTATATCGTGTGCCCTGCATATCAGGGGCTTGCGGCAGTTCGTTCGGGCCACTTCCAGAACTATAAAAACAGAGGTGAGGCAGTTGAAACTTTCCCGTTTGTTTATGGCCGTTGCGACGACAACGGCATTTTCTTGCATGGCGCTGGTGGGGTGTCAGACACACGGTTCGACACCGGCTGACATGGTGATGCGTAACGGCTATGTCTACACCGTCGATGGCAAGAACTCCGTGCAGCAGGCGATTGCCGTCACGGGTGGGAAGATCGTTTACGTGGGCAGCGATGAAGGAGTTGCCGCGTACATCGGCACGCAGACGCAACTGATTGATCTGGCGGGACGCATGTTGATGCCCGGCTTCGTCGATGCACACATGCACCCGGGGGACGGCGGTCGCGCCATGACCTTGTGCGACCTGAAATACCAGACGATGACCCGTAAGGTTTTCCAGGAAACCATTCAGGCATGTCTGGATGCCGACGAGGATAAAGGCCCGGATGTCTGGCTTGAAGTGGGCAGCTGGGACCGCATGGGCATGACCGGGCTCGACGGCGATCCCGACAAATCAACGCTGGACGCGCTCAAGACCACTCGCCCGATCCAGGTCCGCTCCACTGACTTCCATACCGTGCTGACAAACTCCCGCGGCCTGGCGGTCGCTGGCATCAACAGGCACACGACCAATCCGGGGGATGGCAAGTACGTGCGTGACAGCGCCGGCAACCCGACCGGGATCTGCGAAGACGGTGCCGCCGATGCCATGGCCGCCGTGGTGCCGCCAGCCACCGACGCCGAGAAGCTCAACCAGACCCGCGCAGCGCTCGATGCCATGCGCCGGCAAGGCATTACCAGTTTCTTCGATGCCTTGTCGGGGCCGGAAAATGGCAAAGCGTTCACCACCTTGCAGCAGTCGGGCGAGTTGACCGCACGGGCCTTGCTGGCAATCAAACTCGACCCTGCCGCCGCCGCGGCAGACCCGGCGAAGACCATTGCCGAGGCCAAGGCATTGGCCAACACCTATGATCAGGGCGAAGCCAAAGTCGCGCCGGGGGTGAGCATGCGACACGTCAAATTGTTCATGGACGGCATCATCAACGCGCCAGCGGACACCGGGGCGATGTTGACCCCGTACCTGCGCAATACCGGCACCGATGCTGCGCCCAAGTGGACATCAGGCAACAACGTCGGCGAGCTGTATTTCCCTGCACAAGTACTCAATCCACTGCTGCTGAAGGCTGTCCAGGCCGGCCTCGATCCGCACCTTCACGCCACCGGAGACCGAGCAGTGCGCGACTCGTTGAACGGTATCGAATACGTGCGCCAGCAACTGCCGGGCAATGGCTTTCGTCCGACCATTACTCACGCCGAGTCGGTGGACCCCGCCGACTATGGGCGCTTCAAGGCGCTCGACGTGACTGCCAACATGTCCTTCCAGTGGGCCCAGCAAGCGCCGTCCACGGTCGATGGCACCAGCGAACATCTGGGAGCCGATCGCTTTGCCCGCATGGAGCCATCGGGCAGTATCAGTCGTGCCGGTGGCAGGGTGGCGTATGGCAGCGACTGGCCTGTCGACCCGCTCGACGAATTCCTCGCGCTGAAGATCGGGGTCACCCGTTCAGGCGATCCGCTTAACCCGCACAGCTATGGTCCCAAATATGCAGGCAGGTTGAATGCTGCCCCGGCGTTGTCGCGCGCTGATGTGTTGAAAAGCATCACGATGAACGCTGCCGAGCAGTTGCGACTAGACTCGGTCGTTGGCTCGATAGAAGTGGGCAAGTTTGCTGACGTGATCGTTCTGGACAAGAACTTCATGCAGGTGCCCGAGGATGAACTGGCCCGCAATGACGTGCTGCTGACGGTGGTCGGCGGCAAGGTCGTATGGGCCAAGGCGCCGTTCGTTGGTTTTGAACAACGGGCGGCTCAAGTAGCCGTTACTGAACAACAAAAATAAAAGCACGCGTCTACTCCATTAGAAGAGAACAAAAAAATGACCAAGGTCAGCGATACCCAGCAGCGAAGTCCCCTGATCGAGACACGTTCGATCGATTACATTCCCGAGGCCGAGCGCCATGGCAGCCTCTACAGCCAGTTCACCCTGTGGCTCGGCGCCAATCTGCAGATCACAGCGATTGTGACCGGCGCGCTGGCCGTGGTGCTGGGTGGCGATGTGTTCTGGTCACTCATTGGTTTGCTGATCGGTCAGTTGCTCGGCGGTGCGGTGGTGGCGCTGCACGCTGCACAAGGACCGAAGCTCGGGCTGCCGCAGATGATCTCCAGTCGCGTGCAGTTCGGTGTCTATGGGGCGGCGATTCCGATTGTGCTGGTGTGCCTGATGTACCTCGGCTTCAGCGCCACCGGTGCGGTACTGTCGGGACAGGCGATTGCCCAGTTGGTCCATGTCAGCGACAGCGCTGGCATCCTGATATTCGCCACCTGCATCGCGTTTCTGACCCTCTTCGGTTATCGGGTCATCCACTTGGTCGGGCGGGTGGCCAGCGTGCTGGGCATCATCGCCTTCGTCTATCTGTTTACGCGGCTGATGACGCTCAACGACATCGGTCTGTTGCTGGAAAACCGTCATTTTGGCTGGAGTACTTTCCTGCTGGCGGTGTCCCTTTCCGCATCCTGGCAGATCGCGTTCGGCCCTTATGTGGCTGACTACTCACGCTACCTGCCGAGCAAGACCTCGTCCTGGAAGACGTTCACCGCCGTAGGCTTGGGGACGGTGGTGGGGGCTCAGGCTTCCATGGTGCTGGGAGTGTTCGCCGCTGCGTTGGCGGGCGCGAATTTTCGCGGGCATGAAGTCGCCACCATCGTCGGGTTGGGCAGTACCGGCGTGATGGCCTCCCTGCTGTATTTGAGCGTGGTGTTTGGCAAGGTCACGGTGTCGACCCTCAACGCTTATGGCAGCTTCATGTGCGTGGCCACCATTATCAGTGGCTTTCGTCGTGGCTTCGAAATATCCGCCGGCAAACGCATGCTGTTTGTGCTGGCGATTGTCGGCGCGTCCACCACGCTCGCGCTGCTGGGGCAGTACTCGTTCCTGAGCACGTTCAAGTACTTCATCCTCTTTCTGCTGACGTTCTTCACGCCGTGGAGCGCGATCAATCTGGTGGATTATTACTTCATCAACAAGGAGCGCTATGACATCCCGGCGTTGTCCGACCCGGCGGGGCGTTATGGCCGTTGGAATGTGTTGGGGATCAGCGTGTATGTGATCGGTGTACTGGTCCAGTTGCCTTTTGTCGACACTCACTTCTACTCCGGACCAATGGTCGCGCAGCTCGGCGGTGTCGATATTTCCTGGATCGTCGGGCTGGTGGTGCCGGGCATGCTCTATTACTGGCTGGCCAGGACATCAGCGCTTGCGGTGTCGGTCGAGCGCAGTTCGCAGGCTTGAATGCCCGGTCATCAAAGGGGGCAGGGCGGGCGCGCGGCTAACTACCGGGTCCTCAAGCGTCTCCTATACTGATCCGCGTTGACGATTTAACACAGACACCGAATGCCGCCGGAACAGCAGCCAGCGTTCCGGCGACTTCCCTACGACTCAACAGTAAGGAGAACGAACATGGCAATCCGTATTGGCGACGAAGCACCGGACTTTACCGCTGAAAGCACCGAAGGCCCGCTGCATTTCCATGAGTGGATCGGTGACAAGTGGGCGATTCTGTTCTCGCATCCCAAGGACTTCACCCCGGTGTGCACCACTGAGCTCGGCTACATGGCGGGGCTCAAGCCGGAGTTCGATAAGCGCAACACCAAAATCGTCGGGCTCAGCGTCGACCCTGTCAGTAACCATAAGACCTGGGCCAAAGACATCGAAGAAACCCAGGGACATGCGGTCAACTATCCCATGATCGGCGACGAGAACCTGGTGGTGGCGAAGCTCTACGACATGATTCATCCGAATGCCAGTGGCGGCGCTCGGACTGCCGTGGACAACGCCACGGTACGTTCGGTGTTCATTATCGGCCCGGACAAAAAGGTCAAGGCGATGCTGATCTACCCGATGAGCGCCGGGCGCAACTTCGATGAAGTGCTGCGTCTGCTCGATTCTCTGCAACTGAACGCCAAGCACACCGTTGCCACGCCGGTGAACTGGCGTCCGGGCGAAGACGTCATCATTCCCACTTCGGTCTCCGATGAGGATGCCAGGAAGAAATACCCGGATGGCTTCAAGACGCTGAAACCTTATTTGCGCACCGTGGCGCAACCGAAGTAACCCCTCTGTTCGGAGACCACCCACATGGCCGTCCAGGTCCTGCGCGTTGATGCAAGCCACATCGACAAAGTCGCCAGTCTCTTCGACGCCTATCGAGGCTTTTACGGCCAGCCCTCGAACCTGATGCAGTCCCGCGATTTCATCGCAGAGCGCATCGCCAGGGATGAATCGGTGATTTTCTTCGCCGAGGACTCCACGGGCGAAGCGCTCGGCTTTGTCCAGTTGTACCCGACGTTCTCCTCCATCGATGCCCACCGCACCTGGTTGCTCAGCGATCTCTTCACCACACCTGCCGCCCGAGGCAAAGGGGTAGGGACGTTGCTGATGAACACCGCCCGAGCCTTTGCGCTGTTGACCGGCGCCAAGGGCATGGTGCTGGAAACGGCTACGGACAATCACCTCGCGCAACGGTTGTATGAGTCATTGGGCTATGTGCGCGATACGGGTTACTACACCTACTGTCTCGACTTGAAGTAGGCGCAAACTTGTGGAAACGAGCCTGTGTGGCGAGGGGGCTTGCCCCCGTTCGGCTGCGTAGCAGTCGTAAAACCATTGCATGCGGTGTACCTGATATACCGCGATTGCAGGTTTTGGGGCCGCTTCGCAACCCAACGGGGGCAAGCCCCCTCGCCACACAAGTCTGCGGTGTTCAAGCCCCAAACTGACTGACCCCAGCGCCAGCCATTTTCTATGGACGGTTCGAAACCCTCACTCAAGGCGCGCCAAACAGCATCGTCCAATAAACCCCTTTGTTGCTGCGCGAATCGCTGGCATACGCCGCGCCGACCTGGGTAAACATTGGGTTCATCAGGTTGGCGCAATGCCCGGGGCTGGCCAGCCAGCCGGACATCGCCTGGCTGGGCGAGCCTTGCCCGGCGGCGATGTTCTCGCCGATCTGCCGGCCGCGGTAACCGGCGGCTTTGGCGCGATCCGCCGGCATATCGCCGTCGGGGTCCTGGTGGGCGAAGTAGTTGCCGTAGGCCATTGCCTTGCTGTGCCCTTGAGCGGCGGCGCCCAAGGCGGGATTCCAGGTTAATGGCCGTGCGGCGGCAAAGCGTTGGCGCCCACACATGCGTGGCCTGGCCCTTGCCGCGTTGACCTGCGCCAGCAACGTCTTGCCCGCGGCGCGCGAATCGCCGATACGCCCGTCGAGTACCGGTTGCGCCAGCACCACCCGCCATTCGCTGCGGGCACGAGTGACGCCGATGTCGGCGTATTGGGTATCGAGCAGCGCCCCACAGTAATCGCTCTGAAGCATGTCGAACGCCTCATCGGCGTCTTGCGCGCCGACCAGGCGGATGGTCCGCACCGTTACAGCCTGATAGCCGTTAGCTTTCAACCCCTCCCGCAAGCCACCGCCATAGCCGATCGGCAAGGACAAGTCCGATTTCAGCGCCAGTGGCCGTAACGGCCTGACCGCACGCCCCGCGCAGCGGTCGGGATCGGCGCGATAGTCGTTAATGACTTCCACCAGTTGCCGTTCCCCACTGGCATGGGCGGGGCTGGCGAACAGCGGAAACAAAGGCATCAGGCACAGCGAAATAAAGCGGCAGCAGCGGACAGTCGGGCGCATGAACAGACAGCTCTGATGAGTTGACGACGATAAGGGTGGGATAAAGATGAGCAATAACCGCATGAGCGCTTCTTTGGGCGAGCGTCTTTTACGGCACGGCTATGACTGCGGGTCTCAAAACTGGTTCACGAGGGGAACAGACAAATTTGACGGCTACGCCGAGAGGGCTGATTCAGACGGGTCACGAGTCTGGGACAGCAGACGCTCGCACTGGTAACGTACTGACATCATTCGAGTGGTACAGGGACATGACTAAAACCAAGGGCGACAAGGATTGGGTCAAGCGCTCGGCTCAGCCGTTGAAGATAGAGCGCATCGAAGCTTTTTTTGGCGGCCATGGCTTTACGCCGCATCGCCACGATACTTACGCCATCGGGCGAACGCTGTCGGGTGTACAAAGTTTCCAGTACCGCAAATCCCAGCGTCACAGCCTGCCCGGGAAAACCATCGTCTTGCACCCGGACGAGGTGCATGACGGTGAGGCCGGTACCGAAGCGGGTTTTCATTACCGGATGATCTACATCGAGCCGGCCTTGATTCAGCAGGTGCTGGGCGGCAAGCCGTTGCCATTTATCGAGGGTGGCTTATCGAGCGACCCACGGCTGGGTGCCGCAACCCAGGTACTGCTGCAAAACCTCGACGTTTGCATCGAGCCCCTGGAAGAAGACGATGCCATTTACGATCTCGCACAGGCGCTGGATACGCTCTCTGGTCAGCGTGGGCGGCGCAAGTCATTTGATTTTGCAGCGGCCGAGCGCGCGCGTGCGCTGATTCATGACTCGCTGGATCGAGTCATTACCCTGGATGAGTTATCCCAGGCGAGTGGTCGCGACCGCTGGAGCCTGAGCCGTGATTTTCGGGCGCTGTACGGCACAAGCCCCTATCGGTACATGACCCAGCGCCGGCTCGACCTGGCAAGAGCATTGATGATTGGGGGCCACTCGATGGCAGAAGCGGCCGTATGCGCAGGTTTTTTCGATCAAAGCCACATGACGCGTCAATTCGTCCAGACCTATGGCGTCTCCCCCGGTCGGTGGCTGAAGAGGTTGGGCCTTGATTGAGCAGGGGCTCGGCCAACTTGCACAATCATGCAATACGCAGCGTTAGGTCATCCCTAGAGTCAGGGCTCGATATCTTGTCCCGAAGGTGACTTAAATGAATTCCCAGGCCTGTACCGCGATTAACTTTGCCGAAAAATATGCCTTGTTCAGCGAGCAATGGACGCCCAAGGTCATCGCCGAAATGAACGACTATCAGTTCAAAGTGGTGAAAATCGAAGGCGACTTTGTCTGGCATTCCCATGCCGATACCGATGAAACCTTCATCGTCCTTGAAGGCGAGCTTCGCATCGATCTTCGGGAGAGGGCCGTTGTGGTTGGGCGGGGAGAAATGTACGTCGTCCCCAAGGGCGTCGAACACAAGCCTTACGCTGAACGCGAGGTGAAGCTGTTGCTGATCGAGCCGCGAGGTGTGCTGAATACCGGTGATCAAGCCGGGGAAAGAACCGCAATGAATGATGTGTGGATCTAGACGTTTTGGTGGTTTTTGCCGGCCTTTTCGTTGAAACGATTCGATGGAGGCCGGCAGAATGCCTCTCGTCGGGAGATAAAGCAGCTATTGCGCGCTTTTCAGCTATTCTTGCGGCATCTGGAGAGTGCCATTACGTGCTGGCACACGATGCGCAGGGAAGGGAAAAACAAATGGATGATGTGCATTGCGTGCAAGTTATCGCTGTGACCGGCGGCAAGGGTGGCGTGGGCAAGACCACGGTAGCGGTCAACCTCTCGTTGGCGCTGGCGAAAATGGGGCGGCGCGTCGTACTGCTGGATGCCGATCTTGGCCTGGCGAATATCGATATTCTGCTGGGGCTGACTCCGCGCTACACACTGGCCGATGTTCTCGAAGGGCGGTGCGAGTTGTCCGAAGCGCTGATGCCAGGGCCTGGCGGCATTCGTGTGGCCCCGGCCTCTTCTGGTTTGCAGAACATGACTCATCTGGAGCCTGCGCAATACCGCGCGCTGATCCAGGCCTTTAGCGATATCGGCGACAAACTGGATGTGCTGATCATCGATACGGCCGCCGGTATCGGTGGCTCAGTGATCAATTTCATCCGCGCGTCTCAGGAAGTGCTGGTGGTGGTGTGCGATGAACCCACCTCGATCAGCGGCGCCTACGGGCTGATCAAATTGCTCAACCTGAACTACGGTCTGCAGCGTTTTCGCGTGCTGGCCAACATGACGGGCAGCCCGGCGGAAGGCCGCAATCTGTTTGCCAAGCTGGAAAAGATTACCGAAATGTTCCTGGATGTCTCGCTGCAATACGTCGGCGCGGTGCCGAACGACGAAAGTGCGCACAAAGCCGTGCAGAAGGGACGCGCAGTGTTTGAAGCCTTCCCTCGTTCCAAGTGTGCTCAAGCTTTCCAGGCCCTTGCTCACAACGTCGACAGCTGGCCATTGCCGACTCATCCGAGAGGGCACGTGGAGTTCTTCGTTGAGCAACTCGTGCAGAACTCCGGCAGGTGAGGCTGTCGACGGCGGCAGCCCATCGTTAGCTCAGCAGCGAAACGTGTTTCACAGCTTGTAGCCAATCTGCCGCAACAAATTCTTGCGCCACAGGATGTCTTCGTCGCCTTCAATGCCATTGGCACAGAAGCCATCCACGACGCCCAGGATCGCGCGTCCCTGTTCCGTCTCGGCAAGAATCACTTCGGTTGGATTGGCTGTTGCACAAAAAATGCGGCACACCTCTGGCACCATTTTGACGGCGTTCAACACGTTCAGCGGATAGAAACCGTCGCCGAGGAAAATGATGAAGCTATGGCCGGCGGCAATGGCTTGCGCGTTTTTCTGGGCCAGCTCGATCATGGCGGTATTGGTGCCAGACCATCGCACCAGGCATTTGCCGGAGGCTTCACAAAAAGCCACGCCAAACTGGATACCTGGCACGACGTTTATCAACGCTTCGTGGAGGTCTTCAACGGACTTGATGAAGTGCGTCTGACCAAAAATGAAATTCGTCGCTTCCGGTTTGTCGATTTTCAACGTGATGAGTTGCATCTCAAACGCCTCCTGTCACGATGTCGCGGACCGGCATCGGGCCTCTATTCAAGCCGGGACGATCTCCTGCTCCTCTGGCTGTGTCTCCGGGTGGATGCGAACATCACCCAGTCTCCTTATGGTTGACTTGGGCAAGGTCGGGGCATCCAGAAGAATCGAATCAATGCGCTTGCGGATGTCCAGCACGATCGGGCCCAGGGTAGCCTCGTCCTTGCCGCTGGCGATTTCGTCCTGAATCTCGCGAGACATCGCACCGAGCTTCTCGGAGGTGTCTTTATGCCCGGCAGCCCGGGTATCAAAGTTAAGGAAGGTCTGAACCGAACTCAGCACCAGGGTCAGCAGTGAAAGGATGCCGGCTGCATATTGGAGCCATGCTGGCGATGAGTCACTGATTGAACCAAAGACGCTGGCGCTGACTATCGCCGACAACACCACGCAAGGGATGCCCAGTTTCCAGCTGAACTTCTCGAAATCCCGGGCACTGATTTCGTGCTCGATCTGCAACCGCACGATCATGCGATTCCATTTGGTCAGTAACTCGAGCCGGCTCATGATTGCAGTCCTTTGCAGGGGAATACAGATGAATATTAGCTCCTATTTGACCACCAGCCAGGGCGCCGGGATTCAGTCTGTGGGCTGTCGTCGTACCTTAATGCGGTTTCATACGATAGGCCGTCGCGCTCCAGTACCGGTTACCATTGCTGGTATGGCGAATCCATCCGGTAGCCTCCAGGTGCTTGGCAATCATTCGATTCATTATTCCATGACCGAGCAGTAAAACGGGCCCTTCGTCGGCAAGGGATTGAAGCCGTTGAGCGGCCGTATTGGCGCGCATTCTGGCCTTACTGGCAGACTCGACCTTCCCCGAGAAACCGCACAACCATAAAACACGAAGAATAAATGCCCACGTAAACGGTGAAAGGTGCGGCAGTGTCCATCGTCCATGGGGCAGTTGCGCTTCGCAGAACATATCATCGACAAGGCCGGCTTGAAGGCCTAGTGCTCGAACCGACGTCAGCGCCCGGGGCGCACTGCTCGACACGATCATTTTGGCGGTACGCGCCAGCGCCACACTCGATTGTGGAGCGGGTTGGTCGATGATTTCTGACAGGTCGTATTGCTCGATCCAGCGTTTCATATCGCGCGCTGAAACTTTGTCTTGCACGGCCAGATCTGGCTGGCCATGACGCATCAAGATGATTTCCTTTTCCACTGTTGTTACGTCCTTGTTTTGCTATTCCGTGAGTGGTTGCACCCATCGGAGATTTGAAGGCAAACGACCCGTTTCGGGTCAAACTGCAACGCCTGCGTTGTAGTCCTGTCAGCGATACTCAAGAGGCGGGCGAGCGACAATCATTATGAAGAGGGATAACCACCATGAGCAAGGAGACGGCCGGTTCAAAGGACACTGAGGAGCAAGGCTCTGCCTCTACGCTGATCGAGGCGAAAATCAAGGCACTGGATGATTGGCGGGGCGAGACGCTCGCTCGGGTTCGAGCGCTCATCAAACAGGCCGACCCCGATGTGGTCGAGGAGTTGAAGTGGCGGGGCGTTCCGGTGTGGTCGCATGCCGGCATCATCTGCACCGGCGAGACGTACAAGAATGCCGTGAAGATGACGTTCGCCAAGGGCGCCTCGCTGGAAGACCCTTCAGGACTGTTCAACGCCAGCCTCGATGGCAACACCCGGCGTGCCATCGATATTCATGAGGGCGACCGGATTGATGAAACAGCCTTGAAGGCGCTGATTCGCGCCGCCGTGGCGTTCAACATGTCGTAGCGCCGTTCAGTCGAGCACAGATTCCGGTTCATCCAGGTGATCGATGTGCTTGAAACGCTCGACCAGAAAATCGATCAGGCTGCGCACTCGCGCCGACAGGTGCAACTGTTGCGGGTAGATGGCATAGACATCGGCGCGGGTCGGTGTCTGGTCCTCCAGCACCAGGCGCAAGCGGCCACTGCGCACGTAGCGGGCGATGTCCCATTCGGCCCGCAGCAGAATCCCATGACCTTCCAGCGCCCAATTGAGGGCCACTTCACCGTCGTTGCAGCCTAACGCGCCACGCACTTTTACATTTTGCGTGCGCCCGCCGTTGGTAAAGCTCCATACGCCGTAGGGCGTTTCGTTTTGCCGCAGGAAGATGCAGTTGTGTTGCTGTAAATCCGCCAGGCGTTGCGGCACGCCATGCTTTTCCAGGTACAGCGGCGAGGCGCAGAGCAGGCGGCGATTGGAGGCAATCTTGCGCGCATGAAAGGCCGCGTCCGGCAGCGTGCCAAAACGAATGCCCAGGTCAAACCCGTGAGTCGCCAGGTCGAGCGGGTGATCGCTGATTTCCAGCTGTATTTCCACCTCCGGGTATTGCGCGAAGAACGCGCCCAATGCCGGGCCGATGTAGCGACGACCGAAACCCAAAGACGCGTTGACGCGAATCAGGCCTTTCGGCGTTGCACGACTGCTGCTGATGAGCTGCTCGACCTCATCGATCTGCGTCAGGATGCGCGCGGCATGGGAAAAATACAGTTCACCTTCCGAGGTCAGGCTCATCGAGCGCGTGGTGCGGTTGACCAGGCGGATGCCCAGCCGTGCTTCCAGCGCGGTCAGGCGTTTGCTCACCGCCGGCGGGGTCACGCCCAGCTCTCGCGCCGTCGCCGCGAGGCTGCCTTTGTTGGCCAGCAGGTAGAAAAAAGACAAATCCAGGGTCTGGCTCATTGGTAACTCAAATTCATCTATGTAGTGATTTGGAGTAACTCACGCTCATTTGCTCACTACATATACTCCGCTCACACCCTGATTGAACACCCCCGTTCGACAGGCACAACAAGAACGTAACGAGAGTGGAGTTGATGATGAGCGCATACAAAATTGCTGCGGTTCCAGGTGATGGCATCGGCGTGGAAGTGATCGCCGCGGGCGTCGAAGTGCTGCAAGCCTTGTCGAAAAAGTCCGGCTTCGAACTGGCCTTCAAACACTTCGACTGGAACTCGGATAACTACCTGAAAAACGGCTACTACATCCCTGAAGGTGGCCTGGAAGAACTGAAAACCTTCGATGCGATTTTCTTCGGCGCGGTCGGTGCGCTCAACGTGCCGGATCACATTTCCCTGTGGGGCCTGCGCCTGCCGATCTGCCAGGGCTTCGACCAGTACGCCAACGTGCGTCCGGCCCGCGTACTGCCAGGGGTAAAAAGCCCGCTGCACAACGGTGATCAGATCGACTGGGTGGTGGTGCGGGAAAACTCCGAGGGCGAGTACTCCGGCAACGGCGGTCGCGTTCACCGGGGCCTGCCGGAGGAAGTCGCCACCGAAGTGTCGGTGTTCACCCGGGCCGGGGTCGAGCGTATTCACCGTTTTGCTTTCGAACTGGCGCGCAGCCGTCCGCGCAAGCACCTGACCATGGTCACCAAATCCAACGCTCAGCGTCACGGCATGGTGTTGTGGGACGAGATCTTCTACGAAGTCGCCAAGGACTTTCCGGACGTGAAGATCGACAAGGAACTGGTCGACGCCGTAACCACGCGCATGGTGCTCAAGCCGTCGACGCTGGACGTGATCGTCGCCACCAACCTGCACGCCGACATCCTGTCCGATCTGGCCGCCGCGTTGTCCGGCAGCCTGGGCATCGCGCCGACCGCCAACCTCAACCCGTCACGCAAATTCCCCTCGATGTTCGAACCGATCCACGGCTCGGCCTTCGACATCACCGGCAAAGGCGTGGCCAACCCGATCGCCACATTCTGGACCGCGGCAATGATGCTCGAACACCTGGGCGAAGCGGCCGCGGCGAAACAGCTGATGTCGGCCATCGAAGCCGTGACCGAAAGCGGTTTGCATACCCCGGATCTGGGCGGCACGGCCACGACCCGGCAGATCACCGATGCAGTCATTGCGTTGATCAACCGCTGATATTTTCCCCCGATTCAAAGTAGTACTGCGGCACAACGCCAAGGGGCAGATCGCTGAATCCGGTCCCTTGGCATTTCCTGACAACAATAAAAAATCAGGGCCCTGTCATGAAAAGAATATTTGGCAAACTCTACGTACAAGTGCTCATCGCGGTCATCCTCGGCGCCATTGTCGGGGTGTTCATTCCCGAGACTGGAGCTGCGCTCAAACCCTTGGGTGACGCCTTCATCAAACTGATCAAAATGCTGCTTGCCCCGGTGATTTTCCTCACGGTGGTGACGGGTATTGCGCGCATGGAGAACATGAAAGAGTTGGGGCGTGTCGGCTTCCGGGCGCTGCTCTATTTCGAAGTGGTGTCCACACTGGCGCTGGTGGTCGGCCTGGTCGTGGTCGATGTGTTCAAACCCGGCGCGGGCATGAACATCGATGTCGCCTCGCTGGATACTTCCAGCCTGGCGACCTACACCACGGCAGTGAAGCATGCGTCGTTCATGGACTTCGTGATGAACATCATCCCCGACACCATCGTGGATGCTTTCGCCAAGGGCAACGTCCTGCAAATCTTGCTGTTCTCCATTCTGCTGGGCGTGGCCCTGGCGCATGTCGGGCCGCGCGCAAAAGTGTTCGTCGACACGCTGGATAGCCTGATGCAAGGGATGTTTCGCATCGTCAACATGGTCATGCGTCTGGCCCCCATCGGTGCCTTCGGGGCGATTGCCTTTACCATCGGCAAGTACGGCTTCGGTTCGCTGTTCTCCCTCGGCAAACTGATGGCGTGCGTGTACCTGACCTGCGCGGTGTTCGTGATCTTCGTGCTCGGGCCGATCTGCCGTTACAGCGGTTTCAGCCTGTGGAAATTTCTGAAGTTCATCAAGGAAGAACTGTTCACCGTACTGGGCACCAGCTCTTCGGAATCGGTGCTGCCGCAGATGATTTCCAAGATGGAAAAGGCCGGCGTTTCCAAACCCGTCGCCGGGATGATCATTCCCTCGGGCTTGACCTTCAACCCGGACGGCCAGGCGATCTACTACACCATCGCCGCGATCTTCATTGCCCAGGCGACCAACACGCCGCTGACCCTCATGGATCAGTTGATCGTGCTGGCGGTGCTGATGTTCACCTCCAAAGGCTCGGCGGGGGTGACCGGTTCGGGGTTCATCATCCTGGCGGCGACGCTGTCCTCCCTCGGCACCATTCCGGTGGCGGGCATGGTGCTGTTGTTGGGCGTCGATCGGTTCATGTCGGAAGCACGCGCGATCACCAACACCATCGGCAACGGCGTCGGCACCATGGCTATTGCCAAATGGGTCGGCGCGTTGGACACGGTAAAGATGAACAAGGCGCTGAACGGGGAGGGCTCAGAGGAAAAACCCGAGATGGTTCAGGCGGACACTGTTGCTGTTGCGGCATCGACGCCAGCCGGCGCGATGGCCTCATCGCGATCAGGCTCGCTCCCGCAAGGGGCATATCTCGAGTCCAAGTAACCGGGGCCATGCAGCTCAAGAAATGTGTGCGGGCTTGTGTGGCGAGGGAGCTTGCTCCCGCTCGGCTGCAAAGCAGTCGTAAACCCTTTGCATGCGGTTTAACTTTGGAATGCCGGGGTCGCTGCGCGACCCAACGGGAGCAAGCTCCCTCGCCACACAAGCCTCGCTCCTACAAGGGATTTCGCTTGATCAGAGGGGCGGTTGGGCAACCAGGCCTTCTTCCCCTCGCAGCTGACGGCTCATGTCGTCGCAGCTTTGCGACCAGGCCGTCAGCCACGTCGACATCTCGGGTGACTGTTCGGCCAACCCCAGCTCGCGGACGAACTCGACCGGTGCAACCGTGCCTTTGGCCGAGCGGAACAGCCCCCGCATGATGACGACGCCGATTACCCGGCCTTTGCTCACGAAACGGTGTTCCATAAAGCTCCATTTATCGTCCCAGCCGAGTATGCGGGTATGAATTTCGAACGATTCGAACAGCTTCAGCTCACGCCGAAACTTGCCCCAGGTATCGCCAACGATCGGCACGGCCTTGTTGCGCAACGCTACTCGAAAGGCGCCGCTGCGCAGCACGAAATCCATGCGGCCTACGTCGGCCAGGGTGAAATAGCGGCCATTGGTGACGTGCCGGTTGAGGTCGAGGTCGAGCGGCCAGACGCGCAGGCGGATGACGGTGGTGGCCAGGCCGTCGACCGGTTTGCGCCATGGGCGACGGAACAGCATGAGGATAAGTCGGAACCAGAGATTCATAAGTACGCCGAGGATTGAATGACCGGTGAACTGTAGGGGGCGGAAATCGGATAAGGTAGGTGCACAAATGACTTTTTTCATGCGAAAAGCGCAATCTGGATGATTCATGCACGTCACCCTGCTACTGGCTGATCAATGTTCCGCCGCCAGCGCCACCCTGGCGCTGGAAGTGCTCAGTGCCGCCAACCTGTTCGCCGATACCGCCAGTGCACCGTTTGAGGTGGTTGCCGCCTCGCTGGATGGCGCCGATGTCGCCGCATGGGGAGGGCAAACGCTGCGCGTGGACCGATCCATCGCCGACATCACTCGAACCGATCTGGTGCTGATCCCGGGGTTTCTCTTTACCCTGAAAGACGCCTTGCCGGCATTTTCCGGTTATGGGCCGTGGCTGCGTCAACAGCACGCGCAGGGTGCCGTCGTGGCTTCCATGTGTACGGCGGCGTTCATGCTCGCAGAGGCGGGAATGCTGGACGGCATTCGTGCCACCACGCACTGGGCCTTCGCCGATTTTTTTCGTCGCCGGTATTCAGAGGCCTGTCTGGAGTCGGCGCAGATCCTCTGTGAAGACAATCGCATGATCACCAGCGGTGGCGCGACGGCTGCCATGGACTTGTTGCTGCATCTGATCCGCCGCTTCGCATCACTGGAGCTGGCGCAGAAGTGCGGCAAATACTTGCTGGCCGACAACGTACGCAGCGAGCAATCGGTCTATGTCATGTGGTCGATGCCGAAGAACCATGGGGATGGCGAAATCCTGCAGGTTCAAGCGTGGCTGGAAGATCACTTCCATCAGCCGCTGCTGATCAAGGACATGGCCGAGCGATTCGGATTCGGCGTCAGGAACTTCAAACGGCGTTTCAAGGAAGCCACCGGTTACACGCCGCTGACCTACCTGCAAACACTGCGTCTGGAAAAGGCAAAGCAGTTGCTCGAATCCACACGAATGACCCTGGACAGCATCACCTACAAAGTGGGCTATGAGGACAGCAACTCATTTCGCAGGCTTTTCCAGCAGCGCGTGGGCCTGCTACCGGCGGCTTACCGGAAGAAGTTTCAAGCGAGTGTGGGTTGAGTGACACGTCTGGTCCAGATCAGTGTTTCGACGTAGCAGCCAGTCATGATGAAATAGCCGCCCGCTTTTGCTGTCAGCAACGCCTGATTTGGAGCCGAACATGAAAAACGCCGCCGTACTCACCTTGGCCTTGATGCTCAACATGGGGTTGTTCAGCACGCAAGCAGTAGCGGCTGGCGATGCTGAGGCGGGCGAGAAACTGTTCAAGCGAATCTGCGGCGGCTGCCACCAGGTAGGGAGTTCGGCGCGAGGTTTTTTTGGTCCGCAACTCAATGCGATTTTCGGGCGCCCTGCGGGCAGCACGGCGGACTACCAGTACTCAGACGCGATGAAATCATCAGGCGTCGTCTGGACCCGCGAAACTCTCACCGCCTACATCGAAGCGCCAAAAACAGTGGTCCCCGGCACCCGCATGATTTTCTGGGGCCTCAGCGATCCGGAAAAGATCGAAAACCTGTTGGCCTATCTGCAGACGTTTCAGCCGCAATGATCGGTGCCTCATCGATCCGTTTTTTTCAGTGTTGCGTGATATCAATGAGCCACTTCATCCGTTAGAGTATGCGCCGCCCGAGAGATGGATCCCGGGTATTTCTAATGGAGTGACACAGTGAATTACCTCAGCAAAGTGGTTGCCGTAGCCCTGTTTGGCCTGGTTCTGGCGGGTTGCACCGGCACCCCGATGAAGACCCAGCAATACGACAGCAGCCAGTACACCGTTGTCGGCCACAGTGAAGCGACCGCCACTGGCCTGCTGCTGTTCGGCGTCATCCCGATCCAGCAGAACAACCGCTTCATCCGCGCTCAGGACGCGGCCATCAAAGCCAAGGGCGGCGATGCCATGATCAACACCCAAGTGCAGGAAAACTGGTTCTGGGCTTGGGTCCTGACCGGTTACACCACCAAAATCTCCGGTGATGTGGTCAAGCTGAAAACCGTTCAGTAAGTGCAGTGCGCCTTCAGTCATTTCAGCTGCGGCGCACTCCTTGTAGCAGCTGCCGAGCTCGCGAGGCTGCGTTCGGCTGCGAAGCAGTCGTGAATCCGACTGACGCGGTCTGCCTGATGCACCGCAAGTTCTGATCTTACGACTGCTGTGCAGCCGAACGCAGCCTCGCGAGCTCGGCAGCTGCTACAGATCGCATTACGGCTTAGGACATCGACCGGGGTGAGGCACTCCAGATGCCATCACCCGGCTCATTGATCGAACCTCACGCCCACGCTTTTCCGAGTTCCTCCAGACCGGCGTTTTGCAGGTCTTGCGGGTTCATGACCACACGGAATTTGCAGTTGGCCTGGAAGTTGAGGAAGAAGGGTTCCGCATATCCGGGGATTTCGGAGGGATCCACGATATCGATCAGAAAAATCCCATTTCGCATGCCATCTTGCTCAGTGAAATAAGTCGCCTCAGGCTTAATGGTGTCCAGGATACGGTTCATGATTTCGCCGACCTTCCCGGACCTGACAAACGCGTTGAAAGGCTCATGGGGAAACTCGACCATCAGTAGCATTTTCATCATTCAATACTCTGTTAGAAGTGGCGCACTCCTTACCCGGATCCTTACTCCTGGTTCTGATGCCGCAAGCCGTGCTTGCGGTGTGTGTGGTTAAGAATAGCGAAGGGTGAGAGGCCGTCGGGGCGGGGTTACGGACGGTCGTTGTTGATGATTTAGCGGTGAGACGAAAGTGCAGGCACTTTATTGGAGGTGCCAAAAGGCGCTGATCGAAGCCGACCTGCGTCCGCCGGAAAAGGCTTGGCTAAACTGCTGCCAAAATCATCAGGCAAAAAAAAGCTGCCTGAAGTGGCAGCAGAAAAAACAGCACGTATTGAATAGCCTCAGTATTACTGTCGGAAGGTTACAGAACGATGACTGTTTTTTGTGCATCGAAAAAGGGACCTAAAAACAGCTCGACCACCCGTCTATCCAGAGGGTGTCATCTTCGTGTCATCGACCTGATGGCAAGATCCTCGCAAACCGTCTTGAGCGCTCAGCGGAACTCCGTCTGCGGGCTGATGAATTTGCCAGGAATCCCCTATGAAAGACGCCTCCCTGTTTGCGGCCATTGACCTGGGGTCCAATGCGTTTCGCATGATGATTGGCCAGTCGGTCAGGCGTAATCAGGGGTTCGTTATCCAGGAAGTGAAAACCCTGCGTGAGCCTGTCCGTTTGGCGGAGGGGTTTCAGGGCGGAGCGCTGGACGAGTTGGCGCTGGATCGGGGATGGCAAGCCCTCGCGCGGTTTGGCAAAAAACTGCGCGGCTTTGAGGCGGGGCGCGTGCGGGCAGTGGCGACCAGTGCCGTGCGCGAAGCCGACAATGCTCAATTATTCTTGGCCAGCGCGGAGCGGCACCTGGGTTTTCGTATAGACGTCATCTCTGGGCATGAAGAGGCTCGACTGGTATACGCAGGGGTTGCCCATGCGATACCCAATACAGAGAGTATGCGACTGGTCGTGGATATCGGCGGCGGCTCCACTGAATTGATTCTGGGGCAGGGCACGCAGCCCCTGTTGACCGAGAGCATTGCCATTGGCAGCGGCACCCTTGGCGCGCGCTATTTTCAGGGGGGCTGTATCACGGCTCAAGCGCTCCTGGAGGCTGAGCGAGTGGCCACTCTACAGTTTGAGAAAGTTACCCGTCGTTATCGTGCAATGGGCTGGCAGCAGACTATCGGCTCTTCGGGCACCGCACGGATGCTGGCCAAAGTGCTCAAGGCCAATGGCTTGAATGACGAGGGGCAAAGCGGTATCACCTACGGCGGTCTGTTGCGCTTGTCATTGCGTCTGCTGGAAGTGGGGCATGTTAAACAACTCAAATTGGCGGGCTTGCCACCCCATCGCCTGAATATCTTGCCCGGTGGTCTGGTGCTCATGCTGGCGGCGTTCAAGGTATTCGGCATTTCGCACATGAGTCCTTCCGAACCGGGCTTAAGGTTAGGCGTTCTTCATGGCCTGATGTCCAGGCACTGAATGACGCTGCTGCAATAAAAAGCTGTCGGATCAAATAGGGTGAAAACACACCGAGGCTCATACCTCCGGCTCATTCAGCCGGGCACTAAAAACGCATGAAAAAACCCGGCTGATGAGGCCGGGTTCTTTGGTCGAGTGTTGCGGTAAAGCCACTCATTCATGCAGCACGGTTTTCGATCAGACGATCCGAGCCACCTTCAGCGACGCGGTTTTCAATCAGACGATCCGAACCACCTTCAGCGACGCGATTCTCGATCAGACGATCCGAACCACCTTCAGCGACGCGATTCTCGATCAGACGATCCGAACCACCTTCAGCGACGCGGTTTTCGATCAGACGATCCGAACCGCCTTCAGCGACGCGGTTTTCGATCAGACGATCCGAACCACCTTCAGCGACGCGATTCTCGATCAGACGATCCGAACCACCTTCAGCCACACGGCTTTCAATCAGGCGATCCGAGCCGCCTTCAGCGACGACCGGGTGAGTAGAAGAAGCGGCGAAAGCGTTTACTGCAAAAACCGAGAAAGCGATGCTGAGAAGGGTTTGGCGTTTCATGATGGTGTGCTCCAGGGTGTTATTGGTTGGGTATGGAGCGGATGTTACGCCGAGGATTTTTTATGAGAACTTCATTGACGTGATGGTGACTATCGACGTCAGCAATGGTTGAAACGTGGTGGGCAACCCCAGCCAATCTGGCGGCGCCGGGAGTGATGCTCTATGCCGCTACAGCCAGGCCGACAACGGCGGTCAGCGGTGTAAAGAACCACTTACTTCAGCGTGAATGTTGCTTTGAGCGGCATGACAACCTTACGCAAGTTGTCTTTGAGGGTGATTTCCAGCGTCCAGATGCCTGTGGGATCGTCAGGCTCGCCGATGAAACCGATCACGGGGGCGGCGAGATACATGTTGTTCGGATCCCCTTTAAGACGCCCTTGAAAACAAACGGCATCTCGCTGATTGATCGATTCTGTACCGTTCGGCCTTGTGGCTTTCAAATCGCACGTGATGTTGGCTTCGTGATTGGCATTGAGCTTCGGGTTTGCAAAAAACGTAAGCGCGAAGATCCTTTCACCTCGGGTGACTATTTTGGCTTCGGTAAATACTGGAGTGGTTTCGGCCGGTGTATTCCACTTTTTCTCCCAATCGGGATCGGAAGTGATGAATAGCGAGCCACCAAACTCCCCGATGGTTCGTCTTGATTCAGAGTCCGGGATTGGATTGCCGTTTGAATCCTTCCAGTAGCCGGCCTGTGCACTGGTCCATGAAAGAGAAATCGCGATGAAAACGGTGAGCAATCGACGGTTCATGAACGACTCACTCTCAATAGACGATGGAAATGGCGTAATGCCTATGTGAAATGCCTTGCTCCGCTTGAGTGTAGCGGCAGAAAACGCGCTTACACGAACAGGTCATAGGACAGTTTGCCGATCAGGATCAGCAGCAACACCAGGAACAGCGCCCGGACAAAGGGCACGCCTTTATGAACCGCCAGCCAGGTGCCGGTCAGCGCGCCGAGGATGTTGAATGCGGCCATGGGGATGGCGATCAGGTAGAGCACGTTCCCCGTCGGAATGAAGAACATCAGCGCCGCTACGTTGGTCGCGATGTTCACCAGCTTGGCCGACGCCGAGGCATGCAGGAAGTCGAAGGCGAAGCAGCGGATGAACAGGAAGATCAGGAAGCTGCCAGTGCCGGGCCCGAACAGTCCGTCGTAGAAACCGATGGCGCCGCCGATGACGATCGCCAGCAGTTTTTCCTTGGTGCCGATGTGCATGGGCTTGTGCAGGGCACCGAAGTCCTTTTTCCAGAAGGTGTAGATCGCCATCAGCACGATCAACACCAACACCGCCGGCCGGATCACCGACTGGGGGACGAACGACACCGTCGCCGCTCCGAAGAAGGACATGACAAACGCCGCGCAGGCGGCGGGGATCACCAGACTCCAGTTGATCACCACCTTGCGCACGAAGGATCGGGCCGCGAATGCGGTGCCGCAGGCTGCCGCAACCTTGTTGGTCCCCAGCAGCGCTGCCGGTTGTGCCGTGGGCAGCACGTTGAACAGCGCGGGAATCTGGATCAGTCCGCCGCCGCCCACCGCCGCATCGATCAGGCCGGCAGAGAAGGCGAATACGCAAAGGATGACAATATCGATCATGGAATCAGGCTCTGACGGTGAAAGGTGGGTGAGAGTCCAGGTTGAACGGGAAGGTTAACCAAAGCGCTTTTTTTGTGTTGCAATACCACGTTGTGAAAAGTGCAACGAGGTGGCGCATGGCATTGGATATGTTGGGGGAACTTGAAGCCTTCGCGACGGTGGCTCGCAAGCGCAGCTTCGTCGCGGCGGCACGTGCTCTGGGGCGCTCCCCCAGCGCGCTGACCCGCGCCGTTCAAGCTCTGGAGGAAAGTGTCGGGGGCAAGTTGTTCAATCGCTCCTCCAATGCCGTGAGCTTGACCGAGGCGGGTGAGCGCTTGTTGCCCCACGCCTACAAAATGCTGGATCTGCAACGTGAGGCGGATGAAGACCTGGCCGGCATCAGCGGCCAGGCCTACGGCTGGGTCCGCTTTTCCGCCCCCGAGTTTCTCGGGCACGGGGTATTGCCCCGGCTGATCGCGCAGTACGGTGAGCGTTATCCAGACGTGAACGTCGATGGGATTTTCACCGATGAAACCATCGACCCGGCCAAGAGCAAACTGGACTTCTCGATTCGCGGCGGGTATCCGCAATCCAGTGACCTGATCGGCTTTCCACTCTGGAGTTATTCACGGTATCTGTACGCCAGCCCCGAGTATCTGGAGCGGCACGGGATGCCCGACTCTATCGAGGCGCTGGAGGCGCACTCGCTGATCCTGCACACGGCACCACGGATTCTCAAGGAGTGGAATTTTCGTAGTGAGACGCAGGCCATCAGCGTTCGGGCTCATCCCAAGTTTCGCTTCAACTCCGGTTCGGCGGTGTTCCAGGCGGCCCTGGCGGGCCTCGGTATCGCCCGCCTGGCGGACTGGCTGGCAGAGCCCGAAGTGCAAGCGGGGCGCCTGATCCGGGTCTGTCCCGAGTACAAACTCACCTCCAGCAGCGGTGAGAGCCCGCAGATGCACGCGGTGTACCCGGCCGGCAATCTGCCGCTGCGGGTGAAGTCGTTGCTGGAGATGATCCGTGGCTTTGGTGAAAATCTTGATCGAAAGCATGCAGTAACGCTCCAGGGTGGCTGATGCATCACCAATCGCGGACACAAAAAACGGGCGCCCCTTCAGGTGCCCGTTTTTATTTGCTCCATCGCTTGCGCGTGCAAGCGCCAAACGACCGGTTCTAACGCTTGATCAGGGAAATCTTGGTGCCTTCGATGCTGACGCCAGCCATTAACCCTTGCTGGTCGAAAATGAACGCGTAGGCATCGCCCTTCAGCGTCGTACTGGACAGATTTTTCGCCACACCCGCATCTACCAATACAACAGTGGGGCCTACGCCGATTTCCCAACCCTTGGTTTTACGTACATAGTCCACGGCTTTGTCGGTCATCAGGAAAACCGCATAGGCATACGACTGTGCACCTGCCTGTAGCCCCCAGGACCCGGTTACGGTGTTGTAGTAATTCTCTACTTTCTTGTTCTTCAACAATACGCCTTCGCCGTAGCTGCCGCCGAACACAAGGCCTGCCTTGACGATATTCGGGAAGACAAGAATCGCTTTGGCATTGTGCGAAATGGATTCGGCCAGTGGTGTGGACTTGTAAAGAGTTTGCAACGCTTGTTGAGAGTCGGCATTCAGATCCTCAGCAGTTGCCGCACCTGCGGTGTTCAGGAAACTTGCCGATACCAGTGAAGCTGTCGCAAGGACGATCGATAAGAAGAACCGCATTGACTGAGTCATGTCAGGTACTCCAATACGGGAGCATTGGATGTCAGCAGCAGCCAGCACTTGCCCCGGCAGAATCCGGGCCTGCTGAAATTATCCGGCGCACCCTACAGTGGTGTGAGCTACTGGCTTCGCCCTTGAATGAAGCAGGCCAGCGGCCTGTGATCAGTAGCGATGCCATCACTTGTTTCGACCTCTGCGTGTTGGCCGGGTTCGAAAAAACAAAACAGGCGCCTGACAAGGCGCTGGTGTCATTCACGCACTGACAAACCGAGTACACACCTTGCCAGCAAGGTGAAATGATTTGAATCCAATGCGCTCCTTGTAGAGAATCGCCCTCTTTGCCTCGAAAGGATGCGCGGGATGAAGTTCGAAGGGACTTTTCAATACATGGGCACTCACGGGATCGTCTTCAACGTCTCGCAGATCACCCTCACCGACAGCGAACGCGGACGCCTGCGCGAGCTGCATTTTGGCGAAGCGAAAAGCGCCCACTATGAGGTCAACAGCAAGGTCGTCGAGGTGTACGACAAGATGCAGGCCAAGAGCTTGCCGTGCGTGATGATGATCGGTATCTCCAAACCGTTGACCCGGCAACAGGGCGATACCCTCGATGCCCAACGCACCAAGCCCTCTCGACATTGATCATCAAGGCCTGACTGGAAACGTACATGTCCGTAATTACTCAATTGGTCATTGCCTTGGTGTTGTCCTTTCTGCTTGATCAATTCCTCAAACCGTACCTGCTACGCAAGTGGCTAGGAGTGGTGTTGGTGGCGGCGGGTGCGGTTGGCTGCGTTGTGGCAGGTCAGATCCGCTTGTTGGGGTTTGATCTGGGGTTGCTGTCGGTTTTTGCCGTGGCGATAGGGATGGGATTGTTCATGAAGCGGCGGCGGTTCGAGCAGATTGGTTAAAGGTCAGGTGTCTGGTGGCGGCTGATGCATCACGATTTGCGGGCACCAAAAAACGGGCGCCAGTCAGGCGCCCGTTTTCATTTACTCCGCTGCTTGCGCCCGCAAGCGTCTACCAATCACATCCATCAAATCACAGCCGTCGCGCAGGGGAATGGCCAGCAGTTTGGCAAAATCCGACAGCACCACCGTGTCGCAACCGATCTCGGCGCGGAAGGCGATGTTTTCCAGCACCTGTGTGACCGTGCGGATGCGGTAGTCGGCCATGGCTTGCAGGACGTCGAGTGGGGCTTGGGTGTCGATGAGCAGGGAGGCCGGGATCAGGTCGATTCCGGTGAGGGGCATGTATCTATCCACAGGTGAAACTCCGAATCAGATTTAAAGGGACTGATCCGATCTGCAGGTCGCCAAACCTGGTCGCTTTGTAGGTGACGGGGTGAAGATAGTTTTTTCCGCACCAGTGGGATAGTAGTGATTTCCGAGGTTGGTGTAGGACCTGTATGTAAAGCAGGTGTGATTACTTTTGTCGGAAGCGTTGAATCCAAGAGGAGCACCGTCTATTTCATGACTCACAGACTACAAGGTAAAGCGAAAGTTAGTTACCTTGCCTAAGCTAGCAAGGAACAAAAGGGTGAAGGTGTGGCCTCGTCTGGCGTACGCCACGCAAAGGAAGCGATGAATATTTTCTTTATGCTCCAGCCGCTGTTCGACATGCTGAAGTGGCTGATGCCATTGTTGGTCATGCTCATCATCATCAAGACGCCTTGGTTCAAGGGTTGGTTTGGTGAGCTGCTGGTGCGGACATTCGCCCACTATGGGTTGGATGGCCAGGTCTACCGACGGTTGCACAACGTCACACTGGATACATCCGACGGCACTACCCAGATCGATCATGTGTTCCTGTCGCCCTTTGGCATTTTCGTGCTGGAGACCAAAAACATGCGTGGCTGGATCTTCGGAGGTGAGCGCCAGGCCCAGTGGACACAGCAGATCTTTCGGCATCGCTCCAGGTTCCAGAACCCGCTGCGACAGAATTACAAACACTTGAAGGCGCTAGAAGCGCTGCTCAACGTTCCGCCCGAGCACATCCATTCTGTAATCGCCTTCGTCGGTGGCAGCAGCTTCAAAACCGTCATGCCGGACAATGTCACCCAAGGCATCAGCTGCATCCGCTACATCAGGTCCTTTCAGCAGCCTGTGTTTAACGACGCGCAGGTGAGTGCAATGGTGAAGGCGCTTGAGAGCGGGAGGAGGGACAGTTCTCTCGCTACCCACCACGAGCATGTACAACACCTGAAACAGCGAAACGACCCTTTAGCAAAACGCCGTTGTCCGCGTTGTGGAAGCGATTTTGTCATTCGTATTCGTAAGACAGGCGATAGAGCAGGAGAGCGGTTCTGGGGCTGCAGTGCCTACCCCAAATGTCGAGCGAAACAGGATTTGGATTAGTCCGCCAGGCACTTCGCCCTGTGGAGCCGCTACTGTTCAGGAAACGCTGGCAGCCTCGGGCTTCATTGAAGTTAGCAGGGCTTTTTCTTTAGAGGGCGCGCGCAATTCTCTACTGATTACAGTCAATGAACTTGCTACAACATCGTGGATTTCGTCTTTAAATGTGATGGTCCAGTGCTGAGAATTTGGCCAGGGTTTTGTTAGAGGGGAGTTTTCCATAAGATGAAACTTATAGGATTCGAGCCCGGCTGAAAAATACTGATGCTTCCAGATTGATTCATCGGTGAGCGGTTGCACACGGTACTCGATGAGGCCGGTAAAGCAGATCACGGAAAATACATCATCTTCGTGTGCTTCAAAGCATATGTATAGGTCTGAACCTGAGTAATAAACTGCCGGATGCGCCCACGTTGGAAATACTGGGGCATCGGACAAGACAAGGGCTTTGACTTCGTACATGGTGGTACCTGACGCGTAAATTAACGGGTGGCAATACGGACACTGTTGAACGGCCAAGTTAACGACAAACCCTAAAATCGTGACGGTGGCTCATGTCCGGCCTTGATATTGGAAAAGACCTGATCTGGATCTGCCTGGCACCAATATCTGAACAGTAGCCGAGGTTCCGTAGCTCTGAAATATTGATCTACGATGCTCTCATAAGGCACGGATAATTTAGGTTCTGGCCATTGCTGCGCTAAAACACCTATTGGTTTGCCAGACGAACAAATAATCCAGGTAGCCTTGCCTCCAGTGATATCAGGGAGGTAGCCCATATCCTGTATCACTTCGAATAAGGCGCGTAGCGTTGCTGCTGGATTGAGTTTGATCGACGTCACGTGACTTTCCAGATCATCCCCCGCATGCACGCTATCTCGATCAATGGCAACTACCAACATGAATGGTCCTCTTTAGCGCTGTGTTGTCACTAGATTGACCAGCCTAAGGACATCAGCGGTTACCTGTCTACTGTCCGCTTTCGGTTGTATCCATTGTCGAAAGCAGCCATTACTCATGCACCTCAAATCCGCCAAAATAGAAGCGCGTTGTTCCCAGTTCCGTAGCGTAGAATTTCCAGAACGCCAGCCCCCACCCGAGACGGACCCTCAATGCAAACCCCAGCCAAACCTCAACACCCCCTCTGGCAAACCTACCTCCTATTCCTCGCCCCCATGGTCCTCTCCAACTTCCTCCAGTCCATGTCCGGCACCGTCAACAGCATCTACATCGGCCAATTGCTCGGCACCCAGGCGTTAGCGGCGGTATCGGGCATGTTCCCCGTGGTGTTCTTCTTCATCGCCTTGGTTATCGGCCTCGGCGCCGGTGCAGGGGTGTTGATCGGCCAGGCTTGGGGCGCCCGCGAGCCGCATCTGGTGAAGGCCGTTGCCGGTTCGACGTTGTTGCTGGGGGCGATGATCGGGGTGGTGGCGGCGGTGTTGGGCAGTGTGTTTGCCCGGCCGGCGTTACAGGGTTTGGGCATGCCGGGGGATGTGCTGGACGATGCGGTGGCGTATGCGCATGTGATGATGTGGATTTTGCCGTCGCTGTTGGTGTTTGTGTTGTTCACGCAGTTGCTGCGCGGGGTGAGCGATACGCTGTCGCCGTTGTTGGCGCTGATGGTGTCGACGTGTGTCGGGCTGGCGTTGACGCCGGCGTTGATTCTCGGTTGGTTGGGGCTGCCACCGATGGGGATTCAGAGTGCGGCGTGGGCGGGGTTGGTGGGTAACCTGTCGGCGATGGGGTGGCTGGCGTGGCGGTTGATTCGCAAGGGGCATCCGTTGGCGCCGGATCGGGAGATGTTTGCGGCGATGCGGCTCGACAGGGTCATCCTCGGCAAGGTGTTGCGCATCGGGCTGCCGACCGGGTTGCAGATGGTGGTGCTGTCGTTGTCGGAGCTGGTGATTCTGGCGCTGGTGAACCAGCACGGTTCCCAGGCGACGGCGGCGTACGGGGCGGTGACGCAGATCGTCAATTACGTGCAGTTCCCGGCGCTGTCGATTGCGATCACGGCATCGATCCTTGGCGCGCAGGCGATCGGGGCAGGGCGCCTTGAGCGCATGGGGAGATTTTGCGCACCGGGTTGTTGATCAACGTGTGCCTGACCGGTGGCCTGGTGCTGTTGGGGTATCTGCTGTCGCACTGGTTGCTGGGGTTGTTTCTTACGGATGATTCCACCCGGGCGATGGCCGAACACCTGTTGCACATCATGCTCTGGAGCCTGCTGGTGTTTGGCTTTCAGGCAATTGTCGGCGGCATCATGCGCGCCAGCGGCACGGTATTGGTGCCGGTAGCGGTGTCGATCGTTTGCGTGGTCGGGGTGCAGTTGCCGGTGGCGTATCTGCTGGATACGCGCTTCGGGCTGCCAGGGGTGTGGATGGCGTTTCCGGTGGCGTATCTGGGCATGCTGATGCTGCAGACCCTGTATTACAAAATGGTCTGGCAGCATCAGAAGATCGAGCGGTTGGTGTAAGCCCTCGATTGAAGGTTAAACGCTGCTCTTGAGCCAGGTTTCGAAGCGCGTCGGCCCGACGATGGGGTGCTCGCCCGGCGTCAGCGAGTGGTCATCGATCGGCGCGCCGAAGTAGGGGACCGTGTCGTCCGGATGGGCCTGGCGCGGGTCGTTGGTGTGTTGCAAAAACAAGCGCACGAACTCCACCAGCGGCCAGCGCTCAGGCCCGGCCACTTCCAGGGTGTTATTGCTCGGCGCCTGCACCGCGACTTTCGCCAGCGCTGTCGCGACATCGAACGCGGCAATCGGCTGCAACGCGGCGGAGGTCAAGCGCACGGTGTCGCCATCCTGTACGCCGGAGTACGAAATGGCCCCGATGAACTCGAAGAATTGCGTGGCCCGCAGGATTGTGTAAGGGATGCCTGATGCCTTGATGAGTTTTTCCTGGGCCATTTTTGCCCGGAAGTAACCGCTGTCGAGCATACGCTCGGTGCCTACCACCGACAGCGCGACATGGTGTTTGACCCCGGCGGCCTTCTCGGCGGCGAGCAGGTTGCGCCCGGAGGTTTCGAAGAACTCGAGCACGGCAGCGTCTTCGAAGGAGGGCGAGTTGGCCACGTCGACCACTACATCGGCGCCTTGCAAGGCGTTTTGCAAGCCCTCGCCGGTGAGGGCGTTGACGCCGGTGCTCGGTGACGCGGCCAAGGTTTCATGCCCCAGGTCTTGCAGGTTTTTGCAGAGCTGCCTGCCGATCAGCCCGGTACCGCCAATCACGACGATTTTCATGACGAGTCTCCCGATGCGTGTGCAGTGGGGTGCGAGGTGTCAGCCCCGCTTGGACGTCGTGTTTCTGGTCGGAGTGGGGGGCTGGCTTGGAATCCTGCAACCATTAAAGACCCGGAATCGGCTTAATGGCGCAAGGGGCGGGAAGTTGTCCGATAGGTGGTCAGTTCAGCCGTGATGCGATCCGTAGCAGCTGCCGGCCCATCCGGTGCAAAACCCATTATTGCTTCTGCTGATTTTCCGCCACAGCAACCTTTGATTTGGAGAACCGATAGAACAGGTTGGGCTCGCTCACAATGTAGAGCTCGCCGGAAGTGTCCATGGTCATGCCTTCGGCTTGCGGTATGGTTTTTTTCAGGTCATTCAGGCCGAGCAGGGAGCGGAAGCTGACGAAGTTGCCGTCCTGGTCCAGTTCGGTCACGTTGCTGGATTGCTCGCTCAATAACAGCAAGTGACCGGTCCGCGGGTCGTAGTAACCCTCGGAAAGATCCAGGCCGAAGACGCTACGGTCGATCCAGTGGGTCAAGTCCTGGATATGCACCTGCAACGGACTGCCGATGGACGCCAGCATGCCCGTGACCGTAAACAGCTGCCGCGGATCGCGTTCCTTGATCGCGAAGATACGATCATTGGCCGCGTCATAGGTCACGCCTTCAAAGCCCTTGTTGTGTTCGCTCAGGTTGATCTCGATGGCAACGAACGGGGCGTTCTCGACATTGATCGGGCCTGGGCTGTCCGGCAAGGTGACGACATACAGTCGCTGCAACTGTTCATCGGCGATCACTACGCGTCCGTTACCCAGGTAAGCAAGGCCTTCGGTGTCCTGGAAGCCGATCAGCGGGTAACGTTCAAGCAGATCGCCGTTGCGGTTCATGGCCACAATCTGCATGGGCCCACCATTGGTGATGCCCAGCAGTCGATCATGGTCCGGGTCATAGGCGATGCCGGACAGATTGGTGATGTCCGCGACAGGCTTGGCCTGGATCACGGCTTTATAGTCTGGCAGCCAGATATTTTTATCGGGCGACTGATTGCCATGCCAGAGGTTTTGCCAGTACGCATACAGCTGCTGGTGGACCATGAAGCGTGCGGAAACCACATAGGCGCCAAGCAATACAACAATGAGAAGTATCCCCAGCTTCCCTCTCTTGCTCATGACTTGTCCTTGTCCCAGCTGAAGCGATAGACCTTTTTGGGTTGTCCGGGCTGGCATTTGCCGTTATCGGCATCGGCGCCCACGATCGACCATTGCGCACGAGACGTTTCGCCGAGCTCATGAGCGGCCTCGGGATTGAAACACTGGCTCAGCACTTCGTCGGGCACCAGGGCGTAGGCGTCACGGTGTTCGCGTAGCCATTGCGCCGCTTGTTCGACCGAGGAACTGCTCATCCCGAAATGTACGATCGGCTGCCGGGCGAATAACCAGTGGCCCTCGCGCCAGTTGACCAGTACCAGGTCGGCGCCGTGGGTCATGGTCGCCGCCTGCGCCATGATCGCTTCGTGGGGGTTCGGACCTTCCTTGATCGGCTCGATAAACCCGCGGGCGAACCACAGAACGAACCAGCTCACCACCAGCGCCTGGAATACCCGCATAGCGCGTGGACGTTTACCGAACCAGCGCTTGAGCAGCCAGGGAATCAGTGGCGCCGCCACCAGCACCAGACCGGGCAACGCCGGATAGATGTACAACTTGCGCTTGCCGGTGCTCAGGCAGAAAAACAGCACCACCAGCACGACCCAGCTCAACAGCACCAGCACTCGACCGTCGTGCTTGCGCAGTTGCTTGCGCCAGGCCGGCACCAGCCACGGCAGGGCCAGCACCAACGGCAGCCAGTATTGCGGGATCACGTTGACGAAGAAGTACCAGAACGGTTCGCGATGGTCCCACGCGGCGGCATAGCGTGCCGCTGTCTGGCGCAGCAGGATTTCTCGCGCATAGGCGACTTCTTCCGCGGTGCCATTGAGCACAATGGACAGTGCCAGAGGCAGCAGCCAGATTGCGATAGCCCCGAGCGCCACCAAAAAGCCCAGGAACCATTTGCGCTTCTGGCCGGGCATGGCCACCACGCCGGACCAGTTTTTGCGCACCGCGTAGGCATACGGAATCAGCATCAAGGCCGGGACGAAGCCGACCCCTTTGGTGATTATGCCAATGCCCATGGCGGCGCAGCCCACGTAAAACCAGCGCCAGGCTGGCCCGAGCAACAGGTGCCGCGCCAGTCCGTACAGGCCCAGGGAGGTGAACAGAATCAACAGGCTGTCGATCTGGCCGGTACGCAGGATGCTGTAAGTCTGATAGGTGGCCAGGTACAACAGCGCCGCTATTCGACCGATGCGCTGATTCCACAACCGGCGGCCCAGGTCGTAGACCACGGCCGTGACCGTCGCCGCCGACAACATCCCCGGAATATACAGGGCGAGGGCGGGCAGGCCGGTGAGCCATGCGAAGAACGCCACCATCCACATGAAGACCGGCGGTTTATCGCCGTAGATCTCCGCAGCGCGGTGAGGGATGAACCATGACCCGTTGTGCAGCATCTCCAGCGCTACGCCGAGGAAACGTTCCTCGTCGACGTTTTGCGGTTGACGCAGCCCCAGGCCAGCGCCGATCAACAGCAAGGCAAGCAGCACCAGGCCCAGGCATTCGATGCTGGGCGACAGGGTTTTACGCATGGCTCAGTCCTTCAGGTGTTTGGTGCGGGCAATCAATTGCAAATTGCGCAGATAGACGATGGAGCCAAAGGCCTGGCCAGCAATGAACACCGGGTCTGCCCGGTAAATGGCATAAGCGAGCAGCAGGGCGCTGCCAACAATGCTCAGGTACCAGAAACTCACCGGGATCACGCTGCGTTTTTTGTACTCGCTATACAGCCACTGCAGGATGAAGCGACCGGTAAAGGCGATCTGGCCAGCGAAGCCGACCACCAGCCACAGGGTTTCGCGGGAGAGGTTCATCCTTCGATCTCCTGCGCGTTGGTGTTCAACCGCGTGCGCTTGATCAGCCACCACACACCGAACAGGTCGAGAATACCCACCAGGGCGCGGTCGATGTTGCCGTATTTGGACACACCCGCGGTGCGGGGCCGGTGGTTGACCGGGTGAACGATCATTCGGCCGTTGTGACGCTGGATCAGTGCGGGAATGTACCGATGCATGTGGTCGAAGTACGGCAGGCGCAGAAACGCCGCGCGTTCGATCAGCTTCAGCCCGCAGCCGGTGTCCGGGGTCGAGTCATTGAGCAGGCGGCTGCGCAGCCCGTTGGCGAAGCGCGAAGCCCAGCGTTTGCTCGCGGTATCGCGGCGGTTGACTCGGTGCCCGGCCACCAGCTGAACGTCGACCAGACCCTTTTCACCACGCACCAGCTCCAACATCCCGGGGATGTCCGCAGGGTCGTTTTGACCGTCGCCATCAAGCGTGGCCAGCCATTGCCCCCGGGCGGCGATTGCCGCGTGGTAGAGCGAGGTGCTTTGCCCCAGCGAGCGCTCATGGCGCAGGATACGCAACGCGTCCAGGCCGTTGTTTTTCAACTGCCGCAGTTCATGCAAGGTGGAATCGGTGCTGCCATCGTCCACCACGATGATTTCGTAGGCCTCATCGGCCAATGCGACGCGGATTTCCTCAAGTAACGGTTTGAGGTTGTTCGCTTCGTTCTTTGCTGGAATCAGTACAGATACAAAAATGTCTTGGCTCATAGAGTCCCCCCTTGCTCCTTGGTCTTTTGTTTATCAAGGGCTCGATTCATATCTGATAGAAGTGGCGATACCACTTCACAAATTCTGCTACACCGGTCTCGACCGTCACTTGAGGACGGAAGTCGACCCACTCGGCCAGTGCCGAAATATCGGCCCAGGTCTTGATCACATCGCCTGCCTGTAGCGGCATGAAATTGCGTTGGGCCTTGATGCCCAGCGCCGATTCCAGGCAGTCGACAAACTCCAGCAGTGGCACGGGTTGGCCACGGCCGATGTTGAAAATCCGGTTTACGCCAGCGCCCGGCTCGTTCGGCACCGGTGGTTTGGAGCGCAGGCGGGCGACGCTTTCAACGATGTCGTCGACATAGGTGAAATCGCGCGACATCTGGCCATGGTTATAGATGTCGATCGGCAAGCCTTTCAGGATTGCCTCGGTAAACTTGAACAGCGCCATGTCGGGGCGCCCCCAAGGTCCGTATACGGTGAAAAAGCGCAGGCCGCTGGCTTTAAGGCCATAGAGATGGCAATAGCTGTGCGCCAGCAGTTCATTGGCGCGTTTGCTGGCGGCGTACAGAGAAATAGGATGGTCGACGGCGTCTTCGACACTGAACGGCATTTTGCTGTTGGTGCCGTACACCGAGCTGCTCGAGGCATAGATCAGATGCGCGGGGCGATGGTGCCGGCAAGCTTCCAGCACATTCAGAAAGCCCACCAGATTGGACTGCGCATAAACATCCGGGTTGTCCAGTGAATAGCGAACACCCGCCTGGGCGGCCAGGTGCACAACCTCGGTGAAAGCATGGTCTTCGAACAAGGCCATCAAGGCCGGTTTGTCGACGATGTCCATGGCCTGGAAACGAAAGCCCGGCAAGGATTCCAGCTCCTTGAGCCGTGCGTGTTTGAGTTCTACGCTGTAATAGTCGTTGAGATTGTCGATGCCGACGACTTCAAGGCCTTCTTGACACAAACGCTTGACGGTGTGATACCCAATAAAACCGGCGGCGCCAGTAACCAGAACAGTCATGAGGCCTGCGCCTGTGCGTGACTGATTCCGATTCTGCGCAAAGGGCGCTTTTGCATCACAATCCCCTGTAAGTACTCGCTGATCAGTATATTTTTTGGGCTTGTTGCCACCATTGGCTCCATGCCTTGCTCCATTGTATTGGTAAAGTTCTGTGCAGTGCACATCATGAGCCGCAGAAATGGCAGCCGTATACCCTGCCAGTTGGATTGTAAAAAAAACGTTAAGTAATTACTTCGTTTTTCTGACCGCTTGCTTAAACGCGTGCTGGTGTGAGGGCGCTCACAACGCGGTGCCCAGCATTTGCAGGTAGTTGGGGCTCTCGGAAATCGAGTTGTGGCCCGTGTCCGGTATGACCTGCAGCGTGGCCACGCCTTTGGCGAAATGGGTGTAGAGCCGGTCTGTGCTTGCGCGTGGTATGACTTCGTCGTGCTCGGCCGCAACCAACAGCGTCGGAACGGTGATGTGAGCGGCGTATTTCCAGGACTCGAACTTGTCCTGCAACAGCCATTTCACCGGGAACCAGGGAAACTGGCGGGCGGCGAGGTCTTCCAGGCTGTTGTAGGGCGTGATCAGGATCAGCCGCGACGCCGGACGCTGGCTGGCCAGGCGCACGGCAACGCCTGAACCCAGGCTGCGTCCGATCACTGCAATATCGGGATGGCTGTTGTAGACATAGTCGAACAAGGTCATGGCGTCACGCTGAATCGCCTCCTCGGACGGCGACCCGGTACTGCCACCGTAGCCTCGGTAATGCAGCAAGTAGATCGCATGATCCGCAAACGCCTGCGAAAACCCGGGCAGGCTGCAGGAAACGTCCTCGGCATTGCCACCAAAGTAGATCAACGCCTTCGGCCCGTCGTGCGGCCTGACGGTCACCAGCACCTGCGCGTCGGCGACTGACAAGGCAAGCAGCGATTCGGGTGTGTCGATGGTACGAGGTTGCGGGTAGTAGATGAGGGCCCGTTGAAACACGAACAGCGCGATGCAGAGCAGCAGGTATGCAACGGCAATGAAAGCGAAGAGAGACACCAGGGTTCGCGACATTCGGCTAAGTTTAGTGGACGGCATGGACTGCTTCGGGCCTTGAGACAGCTATTGCTGGAGCGTCGCCAGAGTGTAGTCCAGCAATTTCAGCTGTGCAGAAGCGCCGCCCAATGCCCGTGTAGGTGCGAGCACCTGTGGCGAGGGGGCTCGCCCCCGTTGGGTCGCGAAGCGGCCCCAAAACCTGCAATCGCGGTACACCACATGCAATGGTTTTACGACTGCTGCGCAGCCGAACGGGGGCAAGCCCCCTCGCCACACGGAGGCAAGAACATGCTGACCCGAGCCATTCCTTCCAGCAACGAGCCGTTGCCCATCGTCGGCTTGGGTACTTATCGCGGTTTTGATGTCACGCCTGCCGATGCCGCTTACAAGCAACTGCAGGCGGTGCTCAGCGCGTTGTTCGAGAAGGGTGGAAAGGTGATCGACAGTTCGCCCATGTACGGTCGCGCCGAGCAGACCACCGGTGAGCTGTTGTCGATCCATCGCCCTCGCTCACCGGCCTTCCTGGCCACCAAGGTCTGGACCCGTGGCCGCGAAGAAGGCATCGCGCAGATGGAGCAGTCGTTCAAACTGTTGCAGACCGACCGGATCGACCTGATGCAGATTCACAACCTGCTGGACTGGAAAACCCATTTGCCGACCTTGCGTCAATGGAAGGCAGAAGGGCGCATCCGCTACATCGGCATCAGCCATTACACGGCGTCGGCCTACGACGAAGTGGAGGCGGTGTTGAAAGCCGAGCCGATGGATTTTTTGCAGATCAACTATGCCCTGGACGACCGCGCTGTCGAGAATCGAATCCTGCCGCTGTGTCGTGAGCGCGGTGTGGCGGTGATCTGCAATCGGCCCTTCGGTGGTGGCGGCCTGATCGCTCGATTGAAAGGCAAACCGTTACCGGGATGGGCTGCGCAAGTGGGGATCAACAGCTGGGCGCAACTGGCGCTCAAGTTCCTGCTGGCTCATCCGGCGGTGACCTGCGTCATCCCCGGCACCGGCAACCCGCGCTACATGACGGAAAACGCCGGTGCAGGTAGAGGACCGATGCTCACGGATGCACAGCGCCAGCAATTGATTGCGCTGGTGGGTTGACGGCTACCTTGTAGCAGCTGCCGAGCAGCGCGAGGCTGCGCAGCAGTCGTGAGTCCGACTGACGCGGTCTGCCTGATGCACCGCAAGCTCTGGTTTGACGACGGCTTCGCCGCCGAACGCAGCCTCGCAGGCTCGACAGCTGCTACAGGCTTACGGCGGCCGGCATTACTTGCGCCGTCTCCAGCGGAATCTCCAGGGTAAAAACCGCTCCCTGGCCGGGTCCATCGCTATGGACGCGAAGGTGCCCGTTCATTTCCACCGCCGCGAGTGCGCAACTGTGCAGGCCAAAACCATGACCTTCCTTGCGCGTGGTGAAGCCGTGATTGAAGATGCGGGTCATGTTCTCGGCGGCGATCCCTTCGCCCTGATCCTCTACGCTGAAGCGCAGCGTTGCGTTATCGATAATCCTGACGCCCAGCGTCATACGGCGCTCATGATCGCTGACCCTGGACATCGCATATTTGGCATTGCTGATCAGGTTGATCAGGATCAGCAGCAGACGGTGTTTGTCGCCGATGATGGTCGGTGTGGCCTGGTAGTCTTTAATGACGGTGACATGGTGTCGACTCAAGGCGCCGGAATTCATGCGTAACGCATCTTCGAACAGATCGACGACATTCAACGGCTCGACCAGCCTGGCGGCGCCGGCATAGGCCTGTTGGGTGGCAACAATATCCTTGATGTGATCGATGCTCTTGGTGAGTTGCGCCAGCTCGTCAACGATGCTCGATTGCTCGGCCGCGATGGAATCCACCAGCTGATTGAAGTAAAGGGGCAGCAACTTGCCTTTTTCATCGTGCGTCATGAACTGCCCCAGGTCTTCGGCATGTTCATTGATCATTTTTACCGCTTTGCCCAGGCCGAGGGTTTTGCTGGTCGACAATTTGCGGGTGATCAACTCCGCGGAGACATTAACGCTATTCAACACATTACCGACGTTGTGCAGCACGTTGGTCGCGATCTCTGCCATACCGGCCATCCGCGCGGCGTCGATCAGTTCGCGCTCGGCTTCCAACAGTTCGCGGGTGCGTTCCTCGACGCGTTGCTCCAGCCGCTCGTTTGCCGTCTGCAATTGGTTGTTCATCTTGTTGATCAGCGCATAACTGCGAATCAGACGGGCCGCCAGGTACAGCAACAGCAGCGCCATGATGCCGGCGCAGATCCCCAGGTAGAGGTGGTATTGGCGATCTGTCGCGGCTGTGCGCCGTTGTGTCTCGTTCAATAATTCGTTGATGCTGTCCAGTTGCTGTGCAACCGGAATGACACTGATGCGATCAACCAGGTCATTGACGATGGGCTGCTCTCGAACAATGGCATTCACAGCGTCTACAAGTGCAGTGAAAGTCGGGCGCCGTTCAGGCGGCAGTTGATTGATGTACTCATTCAGATATTCCAGATGCCCGGAGATTTCTTCGGCCCGTTCGCTGCTGACATAGAGGGCGTATTCAAGGGTGTCCAAGGTAAGGTCGAACACCACTGAGGCCGCCCGGGCATCCACCGACGAGAGTTTGTCGTTGGAATCTTCCTGCAACACCCGAATGGCATCTTCCAGCGTAGGCAGGGCCTCGAATGCTGTTCGCAAGGCCGTGTTGTGCTGTTTGAATTGCTCAACCAACCGGGCTTTGTTTTCTACCGCCTCCAGATAACCCTGGCGTCGGGTTTGCCAAAGGGTCGGGAGCGGGCCGACAGCGTTGAGGCTATCGAGCTGTTGCCAGCGCTCTTCCGCTTCAGGCGGCGCCACCAGCAACAGGTTGTTGTTCATGCCGATTTTGGCTCGCAGGAGCTTCACGTTCCAATTGGCATCGTATTGCTTGAGTTGACGAACGAAGTCGCGCGATTCGAAGTAGGTCGATGTGTCGTACGAGTAGGATTTGATCAGCAAAAATATCAGTACGCTGAAGAGAGTCAGTGCAATGGCTGCCAAGGCAGACCATTTGTAATGATTAGAAATCTGCATGGCGGCATTCCTCCCTGATACAGGCTGTCCTGAGAGAGAGAGGCTGCCAACGGTCAATTAATTCCATTTTTTGCGCTCCCTGCAGAATGACGAGGCATCGCCAGGTCATCCGTAAGCCTAGCGTTGTTAGTGGACGTTGCCGGAAAAAACACCGAACGGCAGGGGCGAGCGTCAGGGGACGAGCACGATCGCCCCTTTGACCTGACCGGCCCGCAGGCTTGCCAGCGCCTGATTGGCATCGTCCAGGGCAAAACAGGTGACGTCGCTGTGCACGGGCGTATGACGCAGTTCGGCAAAAAACGCCGTGCCGTCTTCGCGGGTCAGGTTCGCCACCGAGCGGGCGCTGCGTTCGCCCCACAGCAGTCGATAAGGGAAACCGGGGATGTCGCTCATGTGGATGCCGGCGCAAATCACACAACCGCCCTTGACGGTGGCTTCCAGCGCCAATGGCACCAGTGCTCCGACAGGGGCGAAGATCAGGCTGGCGTCGAGCGGGTGCGGTGGCGGCTGATCCGAGGAACCTGCCCACACGGCGCCCAGCGTCCTGGCATAGGCCTGGCCCTCGCTGTCGCCCGGTCGAGTGAAGGCGTACACCTGCTGCCCCCGTCCCCGCGCCACCTGAATCGCCAGATGCGCCGCCGCGCCGAAGCCATAGAGGCCCAGGTGGCGTGCGCCTTTGGCCATTTGCAAGGCACGAAAGCCGATCAGCCCGGCACACAGCAGCGGTGCGGCTTCGGTGGCCGAGAGCGCGTCCGGGAGGGGGAAACAGAAGTGGGCATCGGCAACCGTGTAGTCGGCATAACCGCCATCCCGATGACAGCCGGTGAACTGCGCCCGGTCGCAGAGGTTTTCCCGGCCCGAGCAGCAAAACGTGCACTCACCGCACGTCCAGCCAAGCCAGGGAACGCCGACGCGCTTGCCGACCCAGTCGGGCGAAACGTCGCCACCCACCGCTGTCACTTCACCGACGATTTCATGGCCCGGCACCCGCGGCAGCACTGCTTGCGGCAGTTCACCGTCCACCAAATGCAGGTCGGTGCGGCACACGCCACAGGCCAACACCTTGATCAACAGTTGCTGCGCGCCGGGCTGCGGTACGGGACGTTCTTCGCGTTGCAGCGGCTGACCGGGGGCATGCAGAACCATGGCGCGCATGACGACTCTCCTAAAACCGATGCACCGCAGGCGTCAGAGGGGGGACTCCCGGTGGCAGCCGGCGACCAGTTGCTTGAGCCCGTCCAGATTCAGCACTTTGACGTTACGCCCGGAAATCTCGACCAGTTCCGAGTCCCGCAGATGAGCGATGCCCCGACAAATGGTTTCCAGACGCAGGCCCAAGTAGGAGCCGATCTCTTCGCGACGCATCTTCAGCACAAAGTCTCGGGACGAGTACCCCCGAATACTCAGCCGTTGCGACAGGTTCAGGAGGAAGGCGGCCAGGCGTTCATCGGAGTTCATGTTGCCCATCATCATCAGCAGGTTGTGCTCGCGGACGATTTCCCGGCTCAGGATCTTGTTCATGTTGTGCTGCAACGAGGGCAGCTCCAGGGCGAGTTTCTCCAGTTGGGCGAAGTTGAAGGGACAGACTTCGCTGTCCTCCAGGGCAAAGGCACTGCAGGTGTGATGATCGTCGCTGATAGCGTCCAGACCGAGCATCTCGCCGGGAATCTGAAACCCGGTGACCTGCTCGCGACCGTCGACCGACAGCATGCTGGTCTTGAATGAGCCGATCCGTACCGCGTAGAGCGAGCGCAACGGATCGCCGGCCCGGTACAGGGCTGCACCTTTTTTAACCTTTACGCGCTGAATGATCAGGGTATCCAGCCGTTCGACTTCGTGGCTGGTCAAGCCAATCGGCAGACACAACTCCAGAACGCTGCAATTGGAGCACGCGGCTTTCAGATAATGATGTTGATACGGCCGGGTTTCAGGCATTGCGAAAAGCCCCTGTAACAGGAGCTTAGAGCATAGTTCGGATCACCGTTTCAATCGGGTGTTTACAGGCTCAATCGATGAGCGGGAAAAGGCTTGCCCCTGTTGAGCGGCGGGCGTTACTTGCTCTTCCAGTATTTCTGCATCTCCAGAAACAGGAACGAAGCGGTCCAGGAAATCAGCACCAGCCCCGTCAGTGCCTCCAACCCGGTCAGGTACTTGAGGTTTCCCATGGGTGAAATGTCGCCGAAACCGATGGTCGTGAACGTGGTGAAGGAAAAGTACACGCAGTCCATGAACGAGCCATCGAAATTGCCGCTCAGGCTGCCCCATTCGCCGGAGCGGATCAGCAGGTAATAGACCAGCGCGAAACACCAGACCTCTAACGCATGGGCCGCCATCGCGCCGAATACCCCGACGACGATCCGAAAGCGGCTCCAGAGTTTGAGCCTGGGCAGCCAATCGTTCAGACGCAGCAGGCATTCGTAGTGGATCACCACCGTGATGACCACCACCAACGTGTTGATCAGCGTGACTGCGAACATGATGATCCTTCAGCGATGAGGGCAGGGCGCCGTCTGCGGGCGATTGATCGGTACGTCACGGTGCTGGTAATGCCGGGGTGGGCTTGAATGGCATCAGCGGCGGGAACTCCTCGGGCGTGAGGGTTTCCTTTTCCAGCAACAGGCGAGCGCCCTCGTCCAGGTCGGCTCGACGACTCTGGAGCAGCGCCTTGGCCCGTTGGTAGGCTTCATCGAGCAGGGCGCGAATACCCAGGTCGATTTCCCGGGCGGTCTGTTCCGAATAATCCTTTTCGCCCATCGTGGCCATGCGATCTCCCAGGTACGTTGGGGTTTGCTTTTCCAGCACCGACTGGCCGAGCTCAGGGCTCATGCCGAAGCGGGTGATCAATTGCCGGGCGATATCGGTCGCGCGGCCCAGATCGTCGGCGGCTCCGGTGGAGATCTGGCCATAGACAAGGTCCTCGGCGGCGCGTCCGGCCATCAGCACGACAATCCGGTCCTTGAGTGTCTGGCAACTGATCAGGAAATGATCCTCGGTCGGTCGCTGCAAGGTATAGCCCAGCGAGCCGATGGCCCGGGGCACGATCGAGACTTTATGCACCGGGTCCATGGCCGGCAGGCTGCTCGCGGCCAGGGCATGCCCCATCTCGTGATAGGCCACCACCCGGCGCTCGTCGGGATCGAGCAGGTTGCTCTTTCGTTCGAGCCCCGCGATAAGGCGTTCTACTGCGGCCGTGAAGTCATTCAGGTTGACGGCATCGGCGCCGCGGCGGGTGGCGACGATGGCCGCTTCGTTCACCAGGTTGGCCAGGTCGGCGCCGGTGAAACCGGTGGTGATTTCGGCGATACGTGCGCCATCGAGGCCTGGTTCCACGGTGATTTTCTTGAGGTGAACCTTGAGGATCGCTTCCCGGCCGGTGCGATCGGGGCGGTCGATCAGAATCTGCCGGTCGAAGCGCCCGGCGCGTAACAGCGCCGGATCAAGGACCTCCGGCCGGTTGGTCGCAGCCAGCAATACCACGCCCTCACGGGGATCGAAGCCGTCCAGTTCGGCCAGTAACTGGTTGAGGGTCTGTTCTTTTTCGTCATTGCCGCCTAACACGCCGACGCCACGCATCTTGCCCAGCGCATCGAGTTCATCAATGAAGATGATGCAGGGCGACGCCTGGCGTGCCTGTTCGAACAGGTCGCGGACCCGGGCCGCACCGACCCCGACGAACATTTCGACAAATTCGGACCCCGAAATCGAGAAAAACGGCACACCGGCTTCACCGGCGATGGCTTTGGCCACCAGGGTCTTGCCGGTGCCTGGCGGGCCGACCAGCAAAGTGCCCTTGGGAATGTGCGCACCCAGGCGTGCGTATCGGGCCTTGTCCTTGAGGAACGAGACGATTTCCACCAGTTCGGCCTTGGCTTCGTCAATGCCCGCGACATCGGCGAAGGTCACTCCGGTGTCGCGTTCGACAAAGATCCTGGCCCGCGACTTGCCGACATTCATCAACCCGCCAAGGCCTTGTTTGTCCGCCATCCCGCGAAACAGGAAATGCCAGAACACCATGATCATTATGAACGGCAACAACCAGCCCAACAGGCTGTTCATAAAGGTGTTTTCGTTGACCCCGGTAAAACCGACCCCCGATTGGGAGAGTTCGGTCGCCAGCGACGGATCGACCCGCACCGTGGAGAAACGGTCGCGTCCGTCGATGGGTTCCACCAATTTGCCGCTGATCCGGTCTTTGTCGATCTGCAAGTCACTGACTTTTTGCTCGTTCAACAATTGCATGAACTGGCTGTAGGGGAGGGGCTGCACGGCCTGGCGCTCGACAAAGAAAACCTGCATGAGGCCCATCACGATAAATGCGATCGCCAAGTAGGACAGGTTCCACTGGTCGTTCTTTTTCATGGCCTTGGCTCAGAGTGGGAACGCGTATCGGTAAGACAACGGCCAACCCGTTTAATAAAGATAGACTGCTTCAGCTTCTCCCTCGCGCAGAGGGTCAATACAGCAAGTTCTCCTGCCGTAGCCGCGCGAAGCGCGCAAGCGGCACCGCGTCGAGCGCTTGCGCCGCGTCAGGTGTCGCGCCATCGCGAATTGCCTGCCACACGCTTTGCGAGCCGATCGAATCACGGGTCGCCGCCAGGTCGAGTATGTGGGGATAGAGCGTGTGCAAGGTGGCGAGCAGGGCCAGTCCCAGGCTGGCTACAGGGCGTTGCGCAGGCGTTGAGAGGCGGGTGATGCTCACACCATGACAGAGCCGGCCGTGCCAGTTTGATTCGGTGGGGACGAAGTCGACCGGCTCGAAATGCGCGCCGACGTCAAACGCATTCAGCGCGGTTGCGAGCCGGGTCGCGTCGATCCACGGCGCGCCGACCCACTCGAACGGGTGCGGTGTGCCGCGCCCCACACTCAGATTCGCGCCTTCGAGCAAACCGATATCCGGGTACAGGTCCAGCTGGGAGAGTGTGCGCAGGTTCGGCGAGAGCGGCACCCATCCCAACCCGGTGTCGGCAAAGGTCATCGCGCGCCGGTATCCCTGCATCGGCACCACGCGCAGATCCGCACCAATGTGCTTGTTGCGGTTGAATAGACTCGCCAGCTCGCCGACGGTCATGCCGGGCTGTAGCGGTGCAGGGAAATAGCCGGTAAACGATTCGCGGCGACTGTCCATCACCGGGCCGCCGAAACGTTGTGCGCCGAGCGGGTCGGGCCGGTCCAGCACGAACAGCGCAATGCCTTGCGCCGCGGCGGCTTCGAGTGCGTAGCCGAGTGTCGTCTCATAGGTGAAGAAGCGCACGCCGGCATCCTGAATGTCGAAGATCAGCGCATCCAGCCCTTTGAGCGAACCGGCTGGGAAACGTTTCGTTGCGCCGTAGAGACTGTGCACGGTGAGACCCGTCGCCGGGTCGCGGGTGTCGCCGACCCGTTCGTCCACGTCGGTGTTCAGCCCATGCTCCGGTGAGAACAATGCCGCCAGCCTGACACCTGGCGCATGTGCGAGGACGTCGACGGTGCGTCGGCCTTTGGCGTCGAATCCGCTGCGATTGGTGATCAAGCCCACGCGCAGGCCGGCGAGCGGGGCAAACTGCTGTGCCTCAAGCACGTCAATACCTGTCTGCACCGGGCCTGACGAGGTGGGCAGGCGATCGGCGGCACGCAGCGCCGGCACCGCTGAGGGCAGCAACCGGCCGATTTGCGCGCCGCTTGCAGTTGCCCCGCGACTGGCCATCAATGCGAGCAATTGCGCACGAAGCGGGCGAGCGTCACCGCGGTCATCGGGATACACCCGGTTGCTCAGGATGACGATGAATTGGCGGGTCACCAGATCAATCCACAGCCCCGTGCCGGTGTATCCGGTATGGCCGATGACGCCAATCGGCGGCAGACGATCATGGTTCGATACGAACGGTGCGGCCAGTTCCCAGCCGAGGCCGCGCCACGGCACGCTGTCGAGCGGCGAAGCGGCGCTCGTGAGGGCGGCGATGCTCGCCGGCCGCAGGATCTGCCGGCTGCCTGCGCGCCCCTGGTTCAGCACCATCTGCGCGAAACGCGCAAGGTCGTCCGCCGTGGAAAACAGCCCGGCGTTACCGGATACACCGTCCATCCATTGCGCCGTCGGATCGTGTACGCGCCCCCGGAGCGTGCCGGCCTTGTTGGCGATTGTCGGTGCGCTGCGTATCGCTCGCAGGGTATCCGGCAGAAAAACCGTATCGCGCATGCCCAGCGGCCCGAAGATATGAGCCTGGCAATAGGCGTCGAGCGGGCTGTGGGTGATGCGTTCGACCAGCTCGCCGAGCACCACGAAATTCAGGTCACTGTAAATGACTTGGGCACCCGGCGCGTTGCGCAGCCGCTGCGCCGCGATGGCGCTCAACACACCTTTGCGGCCCGCACCGGGTGGCCGCCCAGGCAAGCCTGGCCGCAGCCCGGACGTGTGCGTAAGCAGGTCACGCACCTTCACCGCTTCTTTGCCGTGCGACCCAAAGGCAGGCCAATACCGTGCAACGGGGGCGTCCAGGTTGATGCGGCCCGTTTCGGCCAGTTGCAGGATGGCCGTGGTCGTCGCGATGACTTTGGTCAGCGATGCCAGATCGAACTCGGTGTCCAGCGTCATCGGCTCGCGGGGGGGCGTCGTTGTGCGTTGTCCAAAGGCCTGGCGATAGAACACCTTTGTGGCGTCACCGATCAGGACAACGGCTCCTGGAACGCGCCCGGCGGCGATCTGGCCCTCGACGATCTGTGCGGCTTGCAGGCGCGTCGTCGCATCGAGATCAGCGGCGCATGCAATGTGCGCCGCCATCGCCAGGCCAAGCAGCATCGCCCAGCGCTTCAGCGCTGTGGCAGATCGGCGGCTTCGTAGTGATTGCGTGGGTTCCATAACATCCATCCATCGGTGTCGGCGTCGTCGGCGGCGTGAACCTGCGCACTAATCGCGGCCTCGTCAAACGGGCGACGGTCGAAGGCATAGTCGCGAAAGGCCTGCAACCAGGGACGAAAGCGCACGCCCGGCAGGTGGGTGCGCTTCATCGCCTCCGCCAGGGTATGCCTGACAATCTGGCCGGGGTCGGCTGTCGGGTTGGTAAAGCCCGGCAGCCCCCATGTGAAACCGGACGGGTACAACATTGGCGAGATGTAGTCGAGCTCCGCGCCCAGCAGTTCGATTTGCTGGCCGATCGCCGTATCGTCGAGGTTCCAGCAGACGTAGCCGAAGATGTCTGCAGAGACGAATACATTGTAGGGCGCGAGTCGTGCGCGTGCGGCCTGCAGAAAGCCGATGATCGCCGCGGTCCGGTTGGCGCGGTTGTTGGGGAGGGCAAAGCGTAGCCCGCTCTTGTCGGGAAAACGCACATAGTCGAACTGGATCTCGTCGAAACCCATCTGCGCGGCCTCCTCGGCGATATCGAGATTGTGCTGCCAGACCTCGTGCGAAAACGGATCCATCCATTGCAGTTTTTCGAGATCCTGCCACGGCTGGCCGTCAGCGGTGTGCACGCTCCACTCTGGATGCGCGCTGGCGAAAGGATCGTCCTTGAACACCACGATGCGCGCGATCAGGTACGGGTGTTGCGCGCGCAGCTTGGCAAGCAGCGCCGGAAAGTCGCGCATCTGAGGTGCCCGTGTGGTCAAGTGGGCCGTTGCGCCGATCGCCTCGCGCGCCGCACTGCGATAGGGCGTCAGGCCACGGTCACCCTTGACGTCGATCACCAAAGCATTGATCTCGGTGTTTTCAGCAAGGCTGACAGCGTTGTTGCGCAGGGTCGAACTGGTCACGCCGAACACCGACAGATAGACCGCTTTGGGGCGAAACGGGGTCAATGCGAGCGTCACGGGCGTTTCGTCACTCACTTTGGCCTCGGTGCGCAAATACCCAGGGGCGCGGGCGGCGACATTCTCGACCGCCTCGGCCGTCTCGAACCGCCCGTTTTCGTCGGTACGCATCACGCCGGCAGAGGTCGTGATGATCGCGTCGGCGAGCGGGTTCTGCGTGCTCGAATCGAGCACGACACCGGTGACGGCCAGTGCGCCTTGCCCGGTCAGCAGGGCAGTGACGACAAGCAGCGCCGGGATCGCATAGCGCCTCAATGCGCGGATGAAGGTCATCGCGGGTTCCCCGCGGTCGGCTGAGTGTCCGGTTCGCCGAGCAACTGCGCGAACGCGTGCGCGCCGTAGGCATCACTCATCAGAAAGCGCGGCAGGGCGAGCAGTCGCGCGTGCCGGTCAGCCTTGCGCGCGTCTAGTGTGAAGGCCACTGCGTAACCCTCGTCGGAGGCGAGTGCGATCAACTCGTCGTCATAGATACCGAACGGCCACGCGAGCATGTCGACCTGCTGCACACCGGTTTGCGACTCGATGCGTTGACGTGATTTTTGCAGTTGGGTTCGGACGAATTGCTGGAAGTCCACCGGCGTGCGGTGCCTGCGTTCGACGTTGAAATTGGGATGCCAGTACGTATGCGACTGGATGTCGAAGAGCCCGGTCTGCTTCAGGGTTCGCAACTGCTCCCAAGTCAGCGCATAGGACGCATTGGAGATGGCCGATGGATAGATAAACAGGGTCACCGGAAAACGCTCGCGCTGGATGACGGGCAGCAGTTTGTCGAAGACCGAACGATGCCCGTCGTCGACGGTGATCGCCACCGGCTTCGACGCTAATGTCGCGTCGGGATTGCGCAGCCAGTCGACCACCTCGCGCAGCGACACAATGTGATAACCGTGCTCGCGCAGGACGCGCAACTGGGTTTCGAAGGTGCTCATGCGCACGGTCATCGAGTCGTCCGCCGTGTCCGAGAAACGGTGGTAAACGAGGATCGTGACGCGTGGTTCGACGTTCTGTGCGGCGCTCTGTGCGGCGCCGCCCGTGCTCCAGGCCAGTGCGCAGACGCTTGTCAGCATGATGCGGATCAGCAGCCGGAACGCGACACTCCCACCGATACACGCCATGATTTTCCCGCACATGTCAGCGCTCCTGCGCGAGCCAGACGCTTGCAGTGTGTATTGAGCGTTCATCGTCTATCTGATGCAGATCAATTTCGCGCAATGTGGTCCGCTCCGAGGGGGCGAGTCGTCAGACAAAACGGGAGGCCGGTTGTGCCTTGATTTGATTTAGATCAACAGCAAGCCCTCGTGGGCGGATGACTTTATAAAGGATATGACACTCTTTTGAGGTGTGCGGGGGGGGGGGGGGGGGGGGGGGGGGGGGGGGGGGGGGGGGGGGGGGGGGGGGGGGGGGGGGGGGGGGGGCGGCGCGGGGGGGGGGGGGGGGGGGGGGG
>NZ_JBGLZF010000034.1:0-59880 GCF_047304405.1 Pseudomonas sp. Pseusp11 | reverse complement strand
ATCTTTTGACTTTGCTTCAAAAGCCAGATCAAAAGATCGCAGCCTCGTTTCACTCGACAGCTCCTACGAGCTCCTACGAGCTTTTACAGGCTCCTACAGGGGGAGCGGTCTATCAGTGACGGAAGTGGCGCATGCCGGTGAAGACCATGGCGATGCCGGCCTCGTCGGCAGCAGCAATCACTTCAGCATCACGCATCGAGCCGCCTGGCTGGATCACCGCAGTGATGCCGACCTTGGCCGCATTGTCCAGACCGTCGCGGAACGGGAAGAACGCATCGGATGCCATCACCGAACCGGCGACTTGCAGACCGGCGTGTTCAGCCTTGATCGCGGCGATACGCGCGGAGTTCACGCGGCTCATCTGGCCGGCGCCGACACCGATGGTCTGACGGTTCTTGGCGTAGACGATGGCGTTGGATTTGACGTACTTGGCGACTTTCCAGGCGAAGATCAGGTCGTTGATTTCCTGCTCGGTTGGCGCGCGCTTGGTCACCACTTTCAGGTCTTCGCTGCCGATCATGCCGATGTCGCGGCTCTGTACCAGCAAACCGCCGTTGACGCGTTTGTAGTCCCAGGCCGGAACGCGGTCAGCCGACCACTCGCCGCAGGCCAGCAGGCGTACGTTGGCTTTGGCGGCCACGATGGCGCGGGCTTCTGCGCTGACGGATGGGGCGATGATCACTTCGACGAACTGACGCTCGACGATGGCCTTGGCGGTTTCAGCATCCAGCTCGCGGTTGAACGCGATGATGCCGCCGAACGCCGACTCGGTGTCGGTGGCGTAGGCCAGTTCGTAGGCTTGACGGATGCCGCCTTCGGCGTCCGGGCTCACGGCCACGCCGCACGGGTTGGCGTGCTTGACGATCACGCAGGCCGGTTTGACGAAGCTCTTCACGCATTCCAGTGCGGCGTCGGTGTCGGCCACGTTGTTGTACGACAGCTCTTTGCCTTGCAGTTGGGTCGCCGTGGCGATGCCGACTTCGGCAGGCTTGGCTTCAACGTAGAACGCCGCGCTCTGGTGCGGGTTCTCGCCGTAGCGCATTTCCTGAGCCTTGATGAACTGGCTGTTGAAGGTGCGCGGGAATTCGCTGCGGCCTTCTGTGCTGAGGGTTTCAGCCGCCTGGTTCACGGTGCCCATGTAGTTGGCGATCATGCCGTCGTAGGCCGCGGTGTGTTCGAAGGCCTTGAGCATCAGGTCGAAACGCTGAGCATAGGTCAGGCCGCCGGCCTTGAGGCTTTCCAGTACGTTGGCGTAATCGCTGGCATTCACCACGATGGCCACGTCTTTGTGGTTTTTTGCCGCCGAACGAACCATGGTCGGGCCGCCGATGTCGATGTTCTCGATGGCGGTCGGCAGGTCGCAGCCTGGCTTGTTAATGGTGGCTTCGAACGGGTACAGGTTGACCGCTACCAGATCGATCGGCTTGATGCCGTGCTCGCTCATGATGGCGTCGTCGATACCGCGACGACCGAGGATCCCGCCGTGGATTTTCGGGTGCAGGGTTTTCACCCGGCCGTCCATCATTTCTGCGAAACCGGTGTAATCCGCGACTTCCACTGCGGCAACACCATTGTCGCGCAGCAGCTTGAACGTCCCGCCGGTGGAGAGGATCTCTACGCCCAGGGCTTCGAGCTCTTTGGCGAATTCAAGGATCCCGGTCTTGTCGGAAACGCTGATCAAGGCGCGGCGGATCGGCAGGCGGGTAGTCTGGTCGGTCATCTCAATTTCCATCAAAAGCAAAGGAGTCAGCAAAAAAGGCGACCGGTTTTACGCGGGCGCCTTTCTGGTTTGATTGAATGCTTACAGCAAATCGTACTGCTTGAGTTTCTTGCGCAGGGTGCCCCGGTTCAGTCCGAGCAGCTCACTGGCCTTGGTCTGGTTACCCTTGACGTAGTTCATCACGCATTCGAGCAGGGGAGCCTCGACTTCGGAGAGCACCAGGTTGTACACATCCGTGACGGCAGCGCCCTCAAGGTGGGCGAAATAATTGTGCAGCGCCTTCTCGACACTCCCGCGAAGGGTCTGACCTTCTTCGCTCGGTGTATTGAGGTGCTGTTTCAAATTCACGTTGTCGCTCACGGGTGTTGTTCCACTCACTAAAGTCTCGGTCATCATCGTCATGCGGCCACCCCTTCTCCGTCCCCTGTCAGGCTCTTGTAGCGTTCGGCGAAGAAGCCCCGAACGTAGGCGCATTGTGCTTCCGTATCTTCCAAACGATTGAAGTGGGCGCGAAACTCCCTGGCGCCCGGCAAGGTTGCGAGATACCAGCCCACATGCTTGCGAGCTATGCGCACGCCCATGACGTCGCCATAGAAGGCATGCAGCGCGGCCAGATGCTCAAGCAGAATACATTCCACCTCGATCAGTTCCGGTGCCGGGAGTTTTTCACCGGTACGCAGATAATGGTCGATTTCACGAAAAATCCATGGCTGCCCCTGGGCAGCCCGACCCACCAACAGGCCATCGGCACCGGTCGCGTCGAGCACGTACCGGGCTTTCTCGGGCGAGTCGATATCGCCATTGGCGAAGACCGGAATCGACACCGCCTGCTTGATCGCGGCAATGGTGTCGTACTCAGCTTCCCCGGTGTACAGGTCGGCACGCGTGCGGCCATGTACGGCCAACGCCGTGATGCCTGCCTGTTCGGCGATCTTCGCCACCGTCAGACCGTTCTTGTTCGCCCGGTCCCAGCCGGTGCGAATCTTCAGGGTGACCGGCACATCGACCGCAGCCACCACGGCCTGCAGGATCTCGGTCACCAATGCTTCATCTTTCAACAGTGCAGAGCCGGCGGCCTTGTTGCAGACCTTCTTCGCCGGACAGCCCATGTTGATGTCAATAATCTGTGCGCCCAGTTCGACGTTGGCTCGGGCCGCATCCGCCAGCATCTGCGCATCTCCGCCGGCGATCTGTACCGAGCGGGGCTCGGGATCGCCTTCGTGGATCATGCGCATCCGCGATTTGCGGGTGTTCCACAAGCTCATGTCGCTGGTGACCATTTCCGAGACTACAAGTCCTGCGCCCAATCGTTTGCACAGCTGACGAAAGGGCTGGTCGGTGACACCCGCCATGGGGGCGAGGATCAAGCCGTTGTGCAATGTATATGGACCGATGCGTACCGCCGACATAGGACTTCCCTGTTGTGGGGCCGGATCATGAGAGTTCGAAAAAGGGTTGGCATGATACCCGCTCTCGATGACTGGATAAAGGCTGAATTGAACAAAATCTGAACAACTAATTCGTTATCGCCAGCGGTTTGGTTTGAACGGCTAAAGTCAGGAAACCGCCGTCAAGCCTGCAACGCTTGAGTGTTTCACTCGGGCGAATGGAAGCTCAGGCTGTAGTTCACCGCTTTGGGGCCTGGGTCGAGAATGTCCAGCGCGATGTGGATCGGCGTTTGCGGCGGCATTTCGGCCAGGCCTTCGAGATCGCCGTTGAGGTACTCGCCGGGCTTGAAGCGACGGCTGGCGATCAGGTGGCCGTTGAGGTCGGCAAAGCGCAGCTCCAGCAGCGGGAACGGCTGGGAGAAGGGTGCACGGTTGTAGATGATGGCATCGACCACCAGCGCACCGTTGAAGTCCGGGTGGCTGCGGACCACCAGATTGCTGCTTTTGACTTTCGCGATGTCGACCTTGGACGGCACTGTGCAGCCGATGTGCGGGCACAGTTGCTGGAACCACGGACGATACTGGTCCTGGCGCGCCAGTTCATCGAAGTGGTAGGCGACGTATTGGCCAACGAGGCCGGCGGCGCCGAGCAGGATCAGCAGCAGCCAGAAAAAGCGCCGACCCCAGGGGGAGCGGCGTTTTTGCCAATCCAGTTGCAACGGATCGTCGGTCAGGTCCTGTAGCACTTCAGCGCGCATGGCCGGTTCGCTGCGTTCGCGTCGCTTGCGCAGGGGCTCGACGGAGGGCAGGTCATCGTCGATCTCATCGTCATCGGTTTTCGCCGACAGGCTGCCAAAAGGGATCGGGGCGTCGAGCGGGTCATGCAGGCGCAGTTGCTGTATCTCGGGCTCATCGTCCAGTGGCACGGGCTCCATGGACAGCGAAGGCTCGGTGCGCGAGTGTTTGCTTGGCTCGATCGTCGGTTCGACCATCGGTGCTGGTGTCAGCGCGTCGGCGGCTTGCGCGCGATCGGCGGCCGACTCACTGAAGAGACTGTCGGGCCAAGGGGCTTCGTCGTGTTCGGTGCTGTCGCGATGAGCGCTGAGGCTGTCTTCGCGGGGGCGACCGAATTCCGTCGTCGGCTGGATTTCCCGCTGTTCGAGCCGGGCGAGTTCTTCGTCCAGATCCAGGCTGTCCAGGTCCATTTCGGCCGCGGTCCATTGCTTTTGGCTGATGGCTCGCTGCACTGGCGGTTCTACGGGCGCCGATGCAGCCGGTTTTACCGCTTCCTTGCCGGCCCGTTGCTCAAGCAACTGCCTGGCGGCGTTGAACACCTGCAAGCATGAGCCGCAACGAACCACTCCCCGGGCCACGCTCAACTGAGCATGGCTGACGCGGAAGCTGGTTTGGCAATGCGGGCACTGGGTGACGAAGCTATCGGTCATGCGGCAATCCGGTTTATGCAGGCGCTCATTCTAGCGCCGACGGCCAGTGATGCGTACCCAGCCGTCGCGATTGGCGATCGGATCCAGATCGAAATCCCGGGCATAAGCGGCAGCGACCTCTTCGCCCTGTTCGGCGAGGATGCCCGACAGCGCCAGGCGACCGCCGGGCTTGACCAGGCTGGACAGTTGCGGCGCCAGGGACACCAGCGGGCCGGCAAGAATGTTGGCCACCAGCACGTCGGCTTGAACCTGCGGCAAATCTTCCGGCAGATAGAGCGGGAACAGCTCGTCGGCAATGTTGTTGCGTCCGGCGTTGTCGCGGGAGGCCTCCAGGGCCTGCACATCGATATCGGTGCCGACGGCTTGTTTGGCGCCCAGCAACAGGGCGGCAATCGCCAGAATTCCCGAGCCGCAGCCGAAATCCAGCACGTTGCAGTCTTTCAGGTCCTGGCCATCGAGCCATTCCAGGCACAGCGCGGTGGTCGGGTGAGTGCCGGTGCCGAACGCCAGGCCCGGATCCAGCAGCAGGTTTACCGCGTCAGGCTCGGGTGCGGCGTGCCAGCTCGGGACAATCCACAGGCGCTGGCCGAAGCGCATCGGCTGGAAGCCATCCATCCAGCTGCGTTCCCAGTCCTGGTCTTCGATCACTTCGCTGTGATGCTCGGGCAGCGGGCTGCCGGTCAGCAACTCGAGGTGGGCCAGCACGCTGGCTGCGTCGGTGCCGCCTTCGAACAGGGCCAACAGGTGTGTGTGCGACCACAGCGGGGTGGTGTTGAGTTCCGGCTCGAAGATCGGCTGATCTTCGGCGTCCATGAAGGTCACCGACACGGCGCCCACTTCAAGGAAAGCGTCTTCGTAGGTTTCGGCTTGTTCTGGGCTGATGGCGAGACGGACTTGCAGCCAAGGCATGGCGGGCACCTTTGAAAAATATAGATTGCAGCCTAGCGGGCTGCGAGAAGCGCGCAAGTTTACGCGAGCGCGCGGCAGAAGACGACCGGGTTGCCATCCGATAGCGGAGACGTCGGTCTCTGTGGCGAGGGAGCTTGCTCCCGCTGGAGCGCGAAGCGGTCCCAAAATGGCAGATACGGCTCTGTCTGACACAACCCGGATGAATGGTCTTGCGGCTGCAGCGCAACCGAGCGGGAGCAAGCTCCCTCGCCACAAGGTTTCTGGGCGGCATCTCCAGAAACAACAAAGCCGCCCGAAGGCGGCCTTGTCATGTTCCGGCTGAAGCTTAGTGCTTGTCGCCAGCCAGCTTGTGCTCGAGGTAGTGAATGTTCACCCCCCCTTTGCAGAAGCCTTCGTCACGGGTCAGATCACGGTGCAGCGGGATGTTGGTCTTGATCCCGTCGACAACGATTTCGTCCAGCGCATTGCGCATGCGCGCCATGGCTTCGTCACGGGTTGCGCCGTAGGTGATCAGCTTGCCGATCAACGAGTCGTAGTTCGGCGGAACGGCATAGCCACTGTACAGGTGCGAATCGACGCGAACGCCGTTGCCGCCTGGTGCGTGGAAATGCTTGACCGTGCCTGGGCTTGGCATGAACGTTTTCGGGTCTTCGGCGTTGATCCGGCATTCCAGCGCGTGACCGCGGATGACCACGTCATCCTGGGTGAACGACAGCTTGTTGCCGGCGGCGATGCTGAGCATCTCCTTGACGATGTCGATGCCGGTGACCATTTCCGATACCGGGTGCTCTACCTGGACACGAGTGTTCATCTCGATGAAGTAGAAGCGGCCGTTCTCGTACAGGAACTCGAAAGTGCCTGCGCCACGGTAGCCGATGTCGATGCAAGCCTTGACGCAACGGGCGAGGACTTCCTCGCGCGCGTTCTCGTCGATGCCCGGTGCCGGCGCTTCTTCGAGAACCTTCTGGTGGCGACGTTGCAGCGAGCAGTCGCGGTCGCCCAGATGGATGGCGTGGCCCTGACCGTCGGAAAGCACCTGAACTTCCACGTGACGTGGGTTGGTCAGGAATTTTTCCAGATAGACCATCGGGTTGCCGAACGCTGCGCCCGCTTCGGAGCGGGTCAGTTTCGCCGAGGAGATCAGGTCTTCTTCTTTGTGCACCACGCGCATGCCACGACCACCACCGCCGCCAGCGGCTTTGATGATCACCGGGTAACCGACTTCGCGACCAATGCGCAGAGCGGTTTCTTCGTCTTCAGGCAGCGGGCCATCGGAGCCCGGAACGGTTGGAACGCCAGCGGCGATCATGGCGTGCTTGGCCGATACCTTGTCGCCCATCAGGCGGATGGTATCGGCTTTCGGGCCAATGAACGCGAAACCGGAGTTCTCGACCTGTTCGGCAAAGTCGGCGTTTTCCGCAAGGAAACCGTAGCCTGGGTGAATGGCGGTAGCGCCGGTCACTTCAGCAGCGGCGATGATGGCCGGAATGTGCAGGTAGGAGTGCGCAGCGGAGGCCGGACCGATGCAGACGGATTCGTCTGCCAGGCCCAGGTGCATCAGCTCTTTGTCGGCCTTGGAGTAAACGGCGACGGTCTTGATGCCCATTTCCTTGCAGGCACGCAGAATCCGCAGGGCGATCTCACCGCGGTTGGCGATCAGAACTTTTTCCAACTTCGCAGTCATCAAAGGCTCTCCGCGATTCAAACGATGGTGAACAGCGGTTGGTCGTACTCAACCGGCTGGCCGTCTTCGACGAGGATGGATTCGATCACACCGCTGGCTTCAGCTTCGATGTGGTTCATCATCTTCATGGCTTCGACGATGCACAGGGTGTCGCCTTTCTTCACGGTCTGGCCAACTTCAACGAAGGACGGCGAGGACGGCGAAGATTTGCGATAGAACGTGCCGACCATCGGCGAACGGGCAACATTGCCGTTCAGCGTTGGAGCCGCTGGAGCCGCAGGAGCAGCGGCAGCAACCGGAGCGGCGGCAGCAACTGGTGCCGGTGCCGGTGCATGCATCGGAGCCGGTGCGTAGTACTGCTGAGCCGGCGTCTTGCTGTGACGGCTGATGCGTACGGACTCTTCGCCTTCCTTGATCTCAAGCTCGTCGATGCCGGACTCTTCCAGCAATTCGATCAGTTTCTTAACTTTACGGATATCCATGAATCATCAACTCCCAAGGGTCGGTCAGGGGCGTTTAACGCTTGTTGTTCAAGCCGTTGCCTGTCTTTCAAGCTGCTCTAGTGCGGCCTCCAGGGCCAGTCGATAACCGCTGGCGCCAAGGCCGCAGATCACTCCCACCGCTACATCGGAGAAGTAAGAGTGATGGCGGAAAGGTTCGCGTTTATGCACGTTTGACAAATGCACTTCGATGAATGGGATGCTCACCGCCAGCAGCGCGTCACGTAACGCGACACTTGTATGCGTAAAAGCTGCTGGATTGATCAGAATGAAGTCCACACCTTCGCCGCGAGCAGCGTGGATGCGGTCAATCAATTCGTACTCGGCGTTGCTTTGCAGGTAAAGCAAATGGTGGCCGGCATTGCGCGCCCGCTGTTCCAGGTCCTGGTTGATTTGTGCCAGGGTGGTTGCACCGTAGACGCCCGGTTCCCGGGTACCAAGCAGGTTCAGGTTAGGGCCGTGCAAAACCAATAGGGTCGCCATCTGCTGCTCCTTTGTTATCTGTGTGCAATTGTCAGAACCCGGCGACTATGCCGCAAAGCCTTTGTGACTGTCCAGTTCTATGCAATAGGCAGCACGATGGCCGATGTTTGCGCGAAATATGTGACCGGGTGATTAAATCCGGTCATTTGCTTTCGCAACACGTTCGGCGAAGTCCATAGCGTTTATCTCGCCGATCACTCGCACATCGATGCGTTCGACGCCGTCCCTGCCGAAAAACATCAGCGCCGGAGGGCCGAACAGCTTGTAGCGGTCGAGCAGGGCGCGCTGTTCGGTGTTACTGGCGGTGATGTCGAAGCGGATCAGTCGATAGCCTTTGAGACGTTCGACGACGTTGGCATCGTTGAGCACTTCGTGTTCGATGACTTTGCAACTGATGCACCAGTCGGCGTACCAGTCGAGCAGCAGCGGCGTGCTAGAGGATTTGGCTTCGGCAAGGACACGATCCAGTTCGGCTGGAGTGGTGATGGTTTGCCAGGTGCTGGCGATTTGCGGTTGCTGCTCGTTGCTGGCGACGATGCGCGGCTGGCCAATGGGGTTGAATGGATCGGACTGACCGCTGAACGCACCGTACCAACAGGCCAGTGCATAAAACAGCAGAAACATCCCCAGCAATTGCCCCAGGCGTTTTCTCGGCGGCTTATAGACAAACTCCAGCGCGCCCATGAACAAACCGACGCCACCGGCGAGCAAGCCGATCAACAGTAAGGTGATCTGGCCCGGCAATACTCGGCTGAGCAAACCGATCGCCAGCCCCAGCAAGAGCACACCAATCGCGTTTTTCACGTAGATCAGCCACGGCCCGCTTTTCGGCAACCAGGCCGCGCCGCCAGTCGCCACCAGCAATAGCGGCGCGCCCATGCCCAGGCCAAGCATGAACAGTTTCAATCCGCCGCCCAAGGCATCGCCGCTGGCGCTGATGTATAGCAGCGCACCGGCCAGGGGAGCCGAGACGCAGGGCGAAACCAGCAGGCTCGACACCACGCCCAGCACCGCCGCGCCCCACAGCGAGCCACCCTCGGTACGCCCGGCGATCCGGTCCAGGCGGCTGCTGATGGCGTAGGGCAGTTTCAGTTCGAACACCCCGAACATCGCCAAGGCAAACACCGCGAAAAACAGCGCGAACGGCACCAGCACCCAGGCCGATTGCAAGCGCGCCTGAAGATTAAGCTGTGCGCCGAACATGCCCATCAAGGCGCCCAGCAGGGCGAAGCAGATGGCCATCGGCAGCACATAAGCCAGCGACAGGTTGAAGCCACGTAAACCGCCGATCTGTCCGCGCAGGACCACCCCGGAGAGGATCGGCAGCATCGGCAGCACGCAGGGGGTGAAGGTCAGCCCGAGGCCTGCGAGGAAGAACAGCGCCAGTTCGCGCCAGCCCCAGGCTGTGGTCGTGGCACCGCTGCCATCAATACTCAGGCGTTCGGTTTCGGGCGGGTAGCACAGGCCTTTGTCGGCGCAGCCTTGATAGGTCACGGCCAGCGTAAAGGCGCGGGAATCGGTGCGTGGCAGTTCTACGTCGAGAATGCCGTGGTAAACCTCGACATCGCCGAAGTATTCATCGTGCTTTTGTTCGCCCTTGGGCAGTTGAGCCGCGCCGAGGCCAACGTCGGCCGGATCTGCGCGAAACTGGAAGCGATGGCGGTAGAGGTAGTAACCCTCGGTGGCGACGAAACGCAGCTTGATCGATTGTGGCGTACTTTCTACCAGGCTCAACTGAAAGGCTTCGCGCACCGGCAGAAAGTCGGCGCTGTTGTTGATCGAACCCAGGGTGGAACTGGGGCGACTGTCCAGCAACCCGGCGGCGGAGGCCGGGAGGGCGAGCACTAAAAACAGCAGGCAGAGCAAACGGCGCATGACAATCTCGCGTATTGGAGGTGCGGGCATGATAGCTGAGTGTGCAATGTATGCGACTACGCCGATCTCCCGTAGGCGCTGCCAAAGGCTGCGATATTTTGACTTTGATCTTCAACGCTCGATCCGCCGCCAGGATCAACATCAAATGATCGCAGCTTTCGGCAGCTCCTGCAGGGGGGCAACTAGACGCGGAAGGCTTGAACGGCGGTATGCAACCGTCCGCCCAGCACCAGCAAATTCTCCCCTTGCTCACGCCCCTCGCCGATACGCAGCAAGTTATCCCCACCCAATTGATGAATCCGCTCACTGTGATCGCGGATTTCGCTGACAGCGCCGCTCTGCTGGGCGGTGACATCGGCGATGCGCACGGCGGTGTCGGAAATGGTCTGGATCGCTCCGACGATTTTATCCAATGCACCGTCGGCGGCCTGGGCCTGGTTGGCCGTGGCTTCGGCGTGTTCGACCTGAGCGCGCATGCCTTCGACTGATTGCCGCGCGGCGGTTTGCAGGCCGGCGATCAGCGTCTGAATCTCGGCGGTGGCACCGGCGGTGCGCTGCGCCAGTGAACGAACCTCTTCGGCCACCACCGCAAACCCCCGGCCCATCTCCCCGGCGCGGGCCGCCTCGATGGCGGCATTCAGCGCCAGCAGGTTGGTCTGGTCGGCAATCGAGCGAATCACCGTCAGCACGCCGCCGATAGTCGCCGACTCTTCGGCCAGATGTTCGATCATCTGTGCGTTGCCTTGCACTTCACCCACCAGCGCATGCAGCCCGGTGAGGCTCAGGCCGATGACCTTCTGACCATGCTCCACCGCCAGCCCTGCATGACGACTGGCGTCCGCGGCCTGGCTGGCGTCACCGGCGACTTGTTGAATCGTCGCCTCGAGCTCGCCGAGAGAGTCGCGGATCAATGCGGTGTCGCCGGCCTGATGCTCGGCGCCGCTGTGCAGGTCGTTGCTCAACTCGGCCAGCGTCCGGCTGCTGCCGGCGACCTGCTCGGCGTTGAGGCGAATGGTCCCCACCAGGTCGACCAGATAGGCACGCAAGCGATTGAGCGAGGCTTGAATGTCATGCAGTTCGCGGTTGGTCGCACCCAGTTGAATGTCGCGACTGAAGTCGCCCTCGGCCCAGATCGAAAGGGCTGGCGCCAGATTGGTCAGGGTTCGGGCCAGGCGTCGCTGCAAGGTATCGATGAGCAAGGCGATCAGCAGAATCAGCCCGATCATCACGCCCTGCATCAGCCGCACTTCGCCCTGGATTTGCCCGTGCTGGGCGCGCACTACCGGTTCCAGCCCGGCGATGGCCTGCTGCACGGCGGTAATTTTCAAGTGAGTCGCGGTGCTGAGGTCGGCGCGTTTCTGGATCTGTTCGCGCGTGCGTGCCAGTTCAGTCGGGTAGCGGGTGAGCAGGCTGTTGAGTTCACGCTTGAGGCTGACGCCGGCGTCTTCGGCGACGGCTTTCTCGGTGTTCTCCAGGCCCATCATGGCGGAGAAGTCATCGGTGTTCGATTCACTGCTGGCGGTCACCCCCAGCAGCGGCAAGGTGTTCAATTGTTCAGCCTGAACGCGGATGCTGGCGACTTCGCGTTCGACATCGGCGGCCAGTTCGCTGCGCCCGCTGCTGACCAGTTTGTCCCGGGCCAAAGACAACTTGCCCAGATGCTGGGAAGCTGCGAGCAAAGGCGTCAGGTACGCCACGTTGCCGTTGGCGTATTGGCTGAGCTGATCGAGGCTGGCACCGAGCTCGCGCTCGGCTTGCAGCAGCAGGGCTTGTGGGTCGCCGGCGAGTTTGCCGGCGGCCAGCAGGTCCATCTTGCTGAACTCCTCCAGGTTCGACAGGCTGGGGCGCAAGGTATCGGCCAGGCTCGGAGGTAATTCGCCGAGCTCCTTTTGCAGGCTGTCGATGGCCTGGCTGGCGCTGCTCAGGCGCAGGGCATCGCCGCTGGCCAGGTAATCCTCGACGTTGCGCGCCACTTCATTTTGAAACTGCTGGGACAGGCCCAAGTAACGTTCCATCAACAGATAGGGGCGTTCCAGGGCTTTTTGCGACCACCAGAGGGTCGCGCCGAGGGCCACGCACACGGCGACCAGAAGGAGGGTATTGAGATTGGTCAACAGCTTCAGGCGCATTGCGGACTACCAACGGCAGAATGGTAAGTGCCTGAAGTTATTGCGTTTTTGTTACAGCGTTATGACCGAATCGGTCGATTCCGATGAAAAAGTGGCACTTTGCTTTGACTCCCGCGCGGCTTGCACGCGGTTGCGTCCGGCGTCCTTGGCGCGGTACAGCGCCTCGTCTGCCTGTGTGGCCATCATCAGGCTGTCGGAGCCTTCGTGCAGTTCGACGACGCCGGCACTGAAGGTACACCAGAGGTCCTGGGGTTGCGCGGGGTAGTGAATTTCGGCAAAGCGCTGACGGATTTCATCGAGCACCTTGTAGGCCGATTCAATATCGGTGTCCGGCATGACGATGGCGAACTCTTCACCGCCGTAACGGCCGATGAAATCGGTCTTGCGCAACCGTTGCTTGAGGAACAGCGCCAGGCTCTTGATCACCCGGTCGCCCATGGGATGGCCGTGGCTGTCGTTGACCCGTTTGAAGTGGTCGATGTCGAGCATCGCAAAGCTCAGCGGCTTGTTTTCGCGACGGGCACGGAATGAACAGTCTTCGAGCAACTGCAGAATATGGGTGTGGTTGTACAAACCGGTCAGGCTGTCGCGCACCATCCGCGCTTTCAGATTGCGCGCCCGCGCCGCGCGGTTGCGCACGGTGGTGATCAGGTGGCGTGGCTTGATCGGCTTGGTCAGGAAGTCGTCGCCGCCCTCGCTCATGGCGTCGAGCTGCTTGTCCAGATCGTCTTCGGCCGACAGATAAATGATCGGCACGCTGACATAGCGGTCGTTATGGCGGATCACCTTGGCCAGTTCCGTACCGGTGCAGGCCGGCATGTACATATCGAGGATGATCAGGTCTGGCTGGAAATCCGCCAGTTCGGCCATGGCCTGGATCGGTTCGATCAAGGTCCGCGTGACGATCCCGGCGCTGTTGAGCAGGCGTTCGGTGTGCAAGGCCTGTGCGCGGGAGTCGTCGATGATCAGCACTTTATAAGGTTCGTACTGGGCGACGCAGGTCAGCACTTCAATTTTTTCCAGCAGGCTCGAGGCTTCGAGGGTGCCGGTGAGAAACTCCTGGCCACCGGCGCGCACGGCGGCGAGGCGGGTTGGGGTGTCGGTTTCGTGCAAGCTGAAAAACAGCAACGGCAAGGGCTGCTCCAGGCCTTGCTGGGCTTCGGCCGCCAGTTTCAGGCCGATGCCGGCACCGCTGAAGTCGACGTCCATGACAATCGCCGCCGGTAACCGCTCGACCATCGAGGCGCGGAACGCGGCGACACTGCCCAGGGATTGGGCGCTGAGCCCGAAGAATTCAAGTTGCTTGGCCAGCCGTTCGGCCCGGTCGTGATCCTGCAGCATCACGTAGATCGGCTTGCGCAGCGGTGGCAGAAAGGTGTGTTCGAGCTGATCGCCATGGCGCAGGCCGGTGCGGGACAAGCGCTGCATCAGGCGGTTGAGGTCAGTGATCAATCCGCTGCTCAGGCGTCCGCGATTGGCGTCGACGGCCTCCAGCGACTGGCCGATATGACGGGCCAGCAGGGTGTGTTCCGGTTGTTCGAAACGTTCGGCAAAGCGCAGCAGGCGCAGATTGGCCTCGCTCAGCTCCGACAAGTCGGCGATGGACCATTCGTTGCGTTGCAGGCGTTGCCATATCTCAAGAATCTGACGTGCCTGATGAATTACCCGCTGGGCAAAGTGGTGCTTGAGGCGCTCACGGCTGGGGTCTTCTGGCTCGGTCATATCCTGACTACTAGTTAGGGTGCATGCTGAGATCGACTGGTGGCTCTATGCTAGCACCTCTTTTCAATTGCATGAGTGTCCTGCGTCAATAATCTGCAAAGCGACATCATTCAGTTCCCGACCGACTGGTCGCATAGGCTCAACGCTGTGCTTCATTTATAGTGACGGCTTCGATTGCAGTCATTGTATGGCTCGCTGTGTCCCGCAGGATTTAATGCGCGGCAAATAAGGCACGATGGCGTAGGGTTGTAGTCGAACCGATGAACTCAAGTGATTGAAAGGATATCGCCATGCTGGACTGGAAGAACCGCACGGGCAGCGCGCCTGAGCGTGCCGCTGAACCGAAATCGGCCACCCGCAGTTATTTTGGTGGCCTGTTGTTCAGTCGGGCGCTGGCCACTCTGATTTGCCTTTACCTGTTGGTGGCTATCGCGCTGGGCTGGTACTGGAGCCAGGAGCCCGCGCTCTTTCCGGTTCAGCAAAATGCCCAGGTGGCAGCCGAGAAAGAAGGCAAGCAGATGGTGGTCGGGTACACCACGGTGGAAACCCTCAAGACTGTCGCCGGTACCTTGCTGACCAAACCGGGTGGCTATATCTCCAACGACCGTTTCCCGCCGGGCCTGTGGATGGACAACATGCCGAGCTGGGAATATGGCGTGCTGGTCCAGGTCCGCGACCTGAGCCGTGCGCTGCGTAAAGACTTCGCCCGTTCCCAGTCGCAGTCCGCCGAAGACGCCGACCTGGCCAAGGCCGAGCCGCGCTTCAACTTCGACAACAAGAGCTGGGTGCTGCCATCCAGTGAGTCCGAGTATCAGGAAGGCATCAACTCCCTGAGCCGCTATCAGGCACGCCTGTCGGGTCCTGACCAGAAGAGCGCGCTGTTCTACGCCCGCGCCGACAACCTGAACAACTGGCTGGGTGATGTAGGGACTCGTCTGGGCTCGCTGTCGCAACGGCTGTCGGCCAGCGTTGGCCGGGTCAAGCTCAACACCGCGCTGAAAACCGAAGTCCCGGCGCTCGGTCAGGTGCCGCAGGTTGACGAAGAAGTCGTTGAAACCCCGTGGATGCAGATCGATAACGTGTTCTACGAAGCCCGTGGTCAGGCCTGGGCATTGTCCCATCTGCTGCGCGCCATCGAAGTCGACTTCGCCGATGTGCTGGCGAAGAAGAACGCCACAGTCAGCGTGCGCCAGATCATCCGTGAGCTGGAGGCTTCGCAAGAGCCGGTCTGGAGTCCGATGATCCTCAACGGCAGCGGCTTCGGTGTGCTGGCCAACCACTCGCTGGTCATGGCCAATTACATCTCCCGGGCCAACGCCGCGGTGATCGACTTGCGTCAACTGCTCAATCAGGGCTGAGTCATGGTAGATAGCGCTAAAGAGGCCGCCCACCGCGCGGCCTCCGATGCCGAACAGATCGCCTGGGTCGACGAGCAGGACAACCTGCTCGGCGCTCTGGTGCGCTCCGACTTACGCGAGCGCGGGCTGATCGGGCGCGGCACCTACATCATGCTGTTCAATTCTGCCGGTGAGCTGTGCGTTCACCGGCGCACCCTGAGCAAAGCGATTTATCCCGGTTATTGGGACGTGGCGGCCGGCGGCATGGTGCTGGCCACCGAGACCTACGCCGAATCGGCGGCCCGTGAGCTGGAAGAAGAGCTGGGGGTGAGCGGTGTGGAACTGACCGCCCACGATCACTTTTTCTTCGAGGATACCGGCAACCGGCTCTGGTGCTCGGCGTTTTCGGCGGTGTGGGACGGCCCATTGATCCTGCAACCGGAAGAGGTGCTGGAAGCGCGCTTTATCCCGATCGATCAGGTCCTGCTGGAAATCCAGCAAAAGCCGTACTGCCCGGACTCTTTGGCAGCTCTGAAGCGCTATCTTCGCGCCCAAGGGGATGACGTCGCAAAAGAGCTGTAAATTGGCGCCGATTGGCTCTTAGCAAGTCGGCTTTTTGCCGTTACACTGCGCGACCTTTTCAAGCTGAACCGGCAGTGCCCGGCTCAGTAGCGCTGCCCCTGCCTGAGTGGGGCTTCGCGGTCGATAACCTTGCCCAAGGTTGCGATCAGTCTTTGTCCTCCCAAGAGGATTGCCGGTGGCCAAAAAAGCCGCATCCTTCGCCGCCCTTGGTGGCCTGGTATTTTCCACCGACGCAGGTCGTCATTGCCCGGAATGCAGTAAACCGGTGGATGCCTGCATCTGCAAACAAACCGTTATCCCGGCCGGCGACGGCATCGCTCGCGTGCGTCGTGAAAGCAAGGGCCGTGGCGGCAAGACGGTGACGACCATCACCGGCGTGCCGTTGGCCGAAGACGCGCTCAAGGAACTGGCCACCACGTTGAAGAAACGTTGCGGGACCGGTGGGGCATTGAAAGACGGGATCATCGAAATCCAGGGCGATCATGTCGAGCTACTCTTGGCTGAGCTGATCAAGCACGGTTTCAAAGCGAAGAAGTCCGGCGGCTAGCAGCCTCTGTGAAAACCACCCGCGGCTTGATCCAGTCCTGATTTCATTCTGGTCTGGCGTCGTCTCCATGGTTTTCACAGAGCCTGTTCAAGACTGGTTTCTAAACTCACTGCGGTCAGCGAGGTCTACCCCCTCGTTGACGAAACGTCATTTTCATTCTTTAGACTGCGCCGGCCTGAACTCAAGGCGACGCTCTATGACTTCTTTATAGGGGACTTCGATGTCCGTAAGACGCACACGCAAAGACGATGGCAGCCAATGGACAGTTGCGGACAGCCGCAGTGTTTACGGGATTCGCCATTGGGGGGCCGGGTATTTCGCGATCAATGACGCCGGTCGCGTCGAAGTTCGTCCGAACGGCCCGACCAGTTCGCCTATCGACCTGTTCGAGCAAGTCGACCAACTGCGCAAAAGCGGTTTGTCCTTGCCGTTGCTGGTGCGTTTCCCAGACATTCTGCAAGACCGCGTGCGTCAGCTGACCGGTGCGTTCGACGCCAACATCGAGCGCCTGGAATACCAGAGCAAGTACACCGCGCTGTACCCGATCAAGGTCAACCAGCAGGAAGCGGTGATCGAGAACATCATCGCCACCCAGAACGTATCGATCGGTCTGGAAGCCGGCTCCAAGCCTGAGCTGCTGGCGGTACTGGCGCTGGCGCCGAAGGGTGGCACCATCGTCTGCAACGGTTACAAGGACCGTGAGTTCATCCGTCTGGCGCTGATGGGCCAGAAGCTGGGCCACAACGTGTTCATCGTGATCGAGAAAGAATCCGAAGTCGGTCTGGTGATCGAAGAAGCGGCGTCGCTCAAGGTCAAGCCTCAGGTCGGCCTGCGTGTGCGTCTGTCGTCCCTGGCGTCGAGCAAGTGGGCGGACACCGGTGGCGAAAAATCCAAGTTCGGCCTGTCGGCGGCGCAGCTGCTGTCGGTGGTCGAGCGTTTCCGTGCCGCTGGCCTGGACCAGGGCATTCGCCTGCTGCACTTCCACATGGGTTCGCAGATCGCCAACCTGGCGGACTACCAGCACGGCTTCAAGGAAGCGATTCGTTACTACGGCGAACTGCGCAACCTTGGCCTGCCGGTCGATCACATCGACGTCGGCGGCGGTTTGGGCGTGGACTACGACGGTACTCACTCGCGTAACGCCAGTTCGATCAACTACGACATGGACGATTACGCCGGTGTCGTGGTCGGGATGCTCAAGGAATTCTGCGACGCGCAGAGCCTGCCGCACCCGAACATCTTCTCTGAAAGTGGCCGCTCTCTGACCGCCCATCACGCGATGCTGGTGGTTCAGGTGACCGACGTCGAGAAACACAACGACGACGTGCCGAAGATCGACAACAAGGAAGAACTGCCGGAAACCGTGCAGTGGCTGGTTGACCTGCTCGGCCCGACCGACATCGAAATGGTCACCGAGACCTACTGGCGCGCCACGCACTACATGAGCGACGTGGCTACCCAATACGCCGATGGCAAGTTGACCCTGGCGCAAAAAGCCCTGGCCGAGCAATGCTACTTTGCCGTTTGCCGCCGTCTGCACAACTCGTTGAAGGCCCGTCAGCGTTCCCACCGTCAGGTGCTCGACGAACTCAACGACAAACTGGCCGACAAATACATCTGCAATTTCTCGGTCTTCCAGAGCCTGCCGGACACCTGGGCCATCGGCCAGGTCCTGCCGATCCTGCCGCTGCACCGTCTCGACGAAGAGCCGCTGCGCCGTGCGGTGCTGCAAGACCTGACCTGCGACTCCGACGGCAAGATCAAGCAGTACGTCGACGAGCAGAGCATCGAGACCAGCCTGCCGGTGCACGGTCTGAACGAGGGTGAAGACTACCTGCTGGGGATCTTCCTGGTCGGTGCCTACCAGGAAATTCTTGGCGACATGCACAACCTGTTCGGTGACACCGATTCGGTGAACATCTATCAGAATGCTGACGGCAGCGTTTACCACGCCGGTATCGAAACCCACGACACCATCGAAGACATGCTGCGTTACGTACACTTGTCGCCGGAAGAGCTGATGACCCACTACCGCGACAAGTGCGCCAGTGCCCGCATCAGCGCCAGCGAGCGCACCCAGTTCCTTGATGCCTTGCGTCTGGGCCTGACCCGTTCGTCTTACCTGTCTTCTTGAGGTAAGGCACCGCGCCCATCAGGTTGTCTGAAATTTCTCCGTAGGTTGCGGAAATTTCAGATGACCTGGTGCGGGGCTTCTCTTTTTTCACGCGAAATGACCCACATACCTAGCAATCCAAGCGATGTGGTCTTCTTTTCACGTAGGTCATTTCCTAAGTTGTACTTCGGCACTCTACTCGGCCATGTCTCTCAGCGAGAATCCCCGGCCGCCCCTCCTGTAGAGAATCGCCGATGTTCGATCCAGTCAACGAACCGTCATTTCGTCTGGATATAGCGGGTCTTGCCGACCCCTTTGAGGTCTTGGCCTTTACCGGTAGTGAAGCGATCAGCGAGCCTTTTGCGTTCGACGTGGATCTGCTGAACGATGACCCGACGCTGGACCTTGCAAGCCTGCTGTACCGCTCGGCCTTTTTGCACTTCGGGCCGCAGGGGGAGGGCGTTCACGGGCAGTTGCTTGGCCTCGTTCAATCTGGTCATGGCGATGAGCCCAGGCTTTGTCGTGTACGTCTGGGCCCCAGGCTTGCTTGCCTGGCCCAGCGCTTCAATCAGCGAATTTTCAGCGATCGCTCGGTGCCGGACATTCTCGCCCAGGTTCTCAAGGAGCATGGGATTGCCGGCAAGGATCGTCGTTTCGACCTGAGCGGCGATTATCCGCCCCGTGATTTCTGCACGCAGTATCGGGAATCGGACCTGCAGTTTCTCCAGCGTCTATGCGCCCAGGAGCGGCTTCATTACTACTTCGAGCACCGTGCGCGCGGGCATTGTCTGGTCCTGGGCGACGGTCCGGGGCAGTTTCGCCGTGGCGTAGAAAGGGTCTTTGAGGATGAAGTTCATCAGTTCAAGCTTCATGGCTGCGGGCAGATTGCCGAGGGGCAGACGAACCTGCCAACGCTGCGCAGCGGTCAACTGATGCCGTTGTCCGGTCATCCGTATGCGGACTGGAATCGTCTCTGGCTAGTGACCCATGTCGAGCATCAGGGAGGACAACAGCCAGATTTTTTGTATCGCAACCAGCTGCGCGTCGTTGCGCAGGAGGTGCCTTTCATCGCGGCTCATCCCGTTGTGAAACCCAGGATGCACAGCCTGCAAAGGGGATGGGTAGTCGACGTCGGTGAATCTCGCCCCGATCCCGGCAGATCGGTCGCCGTGCAGTTTGACTGGCTATATCAGGGCGAAGGCGCAGCCCCCAGCCACTGTTGGTTGCCGTTGTCTGGCGAGCTGGAAAGCGCGGGTGTCATGCCCTTGAGTGAGGGCACGCAAGTGCTGGTGAGCTTTATCGAAGGTGATCCTGATCAACCCTTGATCAGCGGATTTCTTCCCGGAGCACCGTCCAGCGCAGAGCCGGGCATGGCCGAGCTGCTATCCGCCTCGACCACTGAAGCCAGCCGCGCGGTTGATGGTTTATTGGGCTTGCTGCAATCCAGCGAACCCTTGGTACTCCTGTGTTTGCTGCCAGGTGGGGGCAGTTTCAGTCATTGCGCGCAATCCTTATGCACTTGCCGGGCAGCGACGCAGCTTGGCCAGAGCGGTGCGGCATGATTGCCGTTCAGGCGCCCGACTCGACCCCGCAATGGCTGTTGCTTGATGTGCCGGGCGTGCCTCAGGCCGGTGCGATGTTGCGGCAACAGTTTGCTCATGTCCGATGGTTCTGGCTGTTCGAAGGCACCGAGTTTCATCCGTTGCGTGAGCACGGGCCAGTGTTGGTCGACCTTCGCGAATGCCCGGCACTCGCCGAGCTGTACTCAAGTGAGCCACACACATGGGGCGGGTTGCTGCTGGTCAGTGACGCCTCTTCATCACAGCTGCTGGAGCATTTGCGCCGCATGCTTACCGTCACCTTCAGCCTGCATCACCGGGCTTTGTTGAGTTACTACAGCCCTCAAACGGCGAGTTACTTTTTCGATGCCTGCGATGCGCAGGAGCTGAGTCGCTGGCTCGGTCCGATCGATCAGTTACGCTGGTTCGGCGGCACCTGGGCCGATCGGGCCATTGGCTGTCTGGGCTGGCAACAGTTGTTCAATCCACGGCTTGCCGTCAGGCCGCTGGCCATCGAAGAAAACCTCAGTTCGCGTCAGCGAGACAGCTTGCAGACCTGCCTGCTGGAGCAGCATGCCTGGCGCTGGAGCCGATCCACCGGCACCGACTACAACAGCTTGTGGGCTCACCTGCAGGAAGGGCTGGCGCTGGGTTTCAGTGAGCGCCCGGTGCTCGATGGCTGGTTATGGCTGCGTTTGCAGCACCCTGACGCCGTGCCGGGGCAGTCGTTATCGGGAACCACCCAGCAGGAGCGTCTCGATAGCCTGCGCAACCTGTGGCAGAACGATCAACCCTGAACGGGTTGAAGGTATGTCGCTCGTCATCCTTTTAACCAGCCGTCGTTCTTGCGCAAGTACCAGGCGAATGTGCCAAGGGTCAGGCTGCGCAGCACCATGAACAACAGGAAGGTTATCCACAGTCCATGGTTGCCCAAGCCTTGCAGCATCCAGGCGAAGGGCAGCAGCAGGATCACGGTCAACAGCATGCCGTTGCGCATTTCCCGGGCGCGGGTGGCGCCGATGAACAGGCCGTCGAGCAGGTAACTCCAGACCGCAATCAGCGGCAGCGCGGCGAGGTACGGCAGATAGATGAAGGCGGTGTCGCGCACGCTCTGAATGTTGGTCTGCATCTGGATGAACAGGTGCCCGGCGGACAGAAACAGCAAGGCAAACCCCAGGCTTGCCAGCAACGACCAGCCGCACGCCACCACCAGTGAGCGGCGCAGGGCATCACGGTCGCGAGCACCGATGGCGTGTCCGCACAGGGCTTCCACGGCGTGGGCCAGACCGTCCAGCGCATGAGCGGTCAGTAGCAGGCCGTTGAGCAGCAGCGCATTGGCGGCGACCGTGGCATCGCCCAGTCGTGCACCCTGCACGGTGATCAGGAAGAACACCGACTGCAGCGCCAGGCTGCGGATGAAAATGTCGCGGTTGACCGCCAACAATGGGCGCCAGCTCTGCCACAACGCCAGCGCGGCCCAGGCAATATGGCCGGGATAAGCGCGCAGGGCTTTGCGGGTCATGAACAGGCCGATCAACGCGCCGGTCCACTCGGCGATCACCGAGGCCCGTGCCGCGCCGACCACCCCCCACTCCAGGCCAAGCACAAACCACAGGTTGAGTGCGATGTTGACCAGGTTGGTGCTCAGCAGAATCGCCAGCGGAGCCCGGGCATTCTGGGTACCGAGAAACCAGCCGACCAGCGCATAACTGGCCAGTGCCGCCGGCAGGCCGAACAGCCGTGTGTGAAAGAACTCGCGGGTCAGTTGATCCAGCTCCGCAGACGGTTGCATGAAGTGCAACGCGACCCCGCTCAACGGCACACCCAACGCCCCCAACAGAATGGCCAGGCCCATGGCCAACAACAGACCTTGCAGCAAAATCTGCCGCAACGCAGCGCCATCCCCGCGCCCGGCAGCCTGGGCGGCGAACCCGGTGGAGCCCATGCGCAGAAAGCCCATGGCCCAGGCAAGAAAGGTATACAGACTGGCGCCCACCGCGACGGCGCCGAGCTGATGAGCATGGGGCAGGTGACCGATGACGGTACTGTCGACCAGCGCCACCAGCGGTACGGAAATGTTCGAGAGAATCATCGGGGCGGCGAGCGCCCAGACGCGGCGATGGGTCGGACGGTCGCGCCAGTCGGCAATCAGGTTGGACATGCAGGCTCCTTGGGGGCGCCTGCATTGTAGCGACGAACTCGGAATCTGCATCGATCCGTTGTGGAAGCGAGCCTGTGGGGCAGCCTTAGTGAATGATCCAGCTCAGCAACCACAACCCCAGCAGCAACCAAATAATCCCCATGATGATCGACGCGTTCATGAAGGCGCGAATCGCCGACCACAGCAGCATCAGCCCGAGGATCAAGGTGATGATGCTGATAATCGAGGTTTCCATGCCCAATGCCTGGGCCAGCCCTTCGACAAAATTGCTGCCGGCGTTGCTCAACAGGTTGAACAGGCCACTGAGGGTGTCGATGATAAAACGGATGACCGAACCGATTGCCTGGCCAAGCCATTCGAAAAAGCTGTCTACCTGCATGTGTACGTCCTGATGGAGTGGTGGCGTGGTTGCCGGATCCGAGCCTTGGGCTATTGATCGTGCTCCCGGGTTCCCGTGGAAGCTGCCGAAGGCTGCGATTTTTTTGAGTATGGCGCAAGTACGCAGGCACAACGCTGCCACTTGCCTTCACCCGTCATCCCCCTGAAGCTATACGCCTTCAGGAGAGCCCGATGAACCTTGTTGAACTGACCGAACGCCTGCACGCCATTCGTGACCGCAATGACTGGCGGCAATTTCACAGCCCGAAAAACCTGGCCATGGCCGCGAGCGTGGAAATGTCCGAGCTGGTGGAAATCTTCCAATGGCTGACCGAAGACCAGTCGCGCCAGTTGCCGGCGGACAAACTGGCCCATGCCGGGCAGGAAATCGGCGACATCGTGCTGTATTTACTGCTGCTGTGCAGCGAGTTGGGGCTGGACATGAATGAAGTGGTACGTAACAAGCTCGCGGACAGCGAACGGCGGTTCAGCTGATGAGCGACCGTCATTTCGATCAGTTGGCGACCCGCTTCGCTGAAAAAATCTACGGTGGCGCAAAAGGGGCGATCCGCCTCGCGGTGCTGCAGGCCGACCTGGCCGAAACCCTGCCGGACCGCCCGTTGCGCGTACTGGACATCGGTGCGGGCCTGGGCCACATGTCGTTGTGGCTGGCCCAGCGCGGTCACCAGGTGACCCTGGCCGAACCCGCCGAGCCGATGCTTGAAGGCGCTCGCCAGCGTTTCGCCGAAGCCGGGCAGACGGCGACGTTCATTCAGGCGCCGTGGCAGGAGTTGCTTGGTCAGCTCACCGAACCCTACGACCTGGTGCTGTGCCACGCCGTGCTGGAATGGCTGGCCGAACCCCATGCGATTTTGCCGGTGTTGCATCAGCTGACGAAGCCGGATGGCTGGTTGTCCCTGGCGTTCTATAACCGCGACGCGCTGATCTACCGCAATCTGCTCAAGGGCCATTTCCGCAAGATGCGCAAGAACGACATGGCTGGCGAGAAGCAGAGCCTGACGCCGCAACAGCCGCTTGATCCACGGGAGCTGGCAGCGCAACTTGAGGGTCTGTGGCGGGTCGAAACCCAGAGTGGAGTGCGGGTTTTTCATGACTACATGCCGGTGGAATTCCAGGCCCGCGCCGAACTGCTCGATTTGCTGGAAATGGAACTGGCTCACCGCCGTCACCCAAGCTTCGCCGGGCTTGGGCGCTACTTGCACTGGATCTGTCGGCCGATCTGACCGGAGTGCGCAATGAATAGTCGTTCAGGTTTACTGGTGATCTGTCTGGGGTTGGCGGGCTGTCAGGGCAGCAACCCTTACATCGCGACGTCCAATCCCTTGCCACCGGCACCGCCCCAGGCCGCCGGCACTTTCGACCGCAGCGCCTACCCGGCGGCGCCGCGCGATTACGGTCGCTACCGCAGCTGGGCCTGGCTCAACGGGCGCCTGCCTGCGGGCACGGCCTGGGCCGATTCGGAGCAGGTGGCCGAAGTCGTCAGCAATGCCCTAGACCAGCGCGGCTTGCGCCCACTGCACGACAACCGCCCGGCGGACCTGTTGGTCAGCGCCGACCTGCATCTGGAAACCCGCTTGCGCCAGGTGCAGGACGGCTCTGGTTACGGTGGCGGCTATGGCGGCGGGTATTACGGCGGTGGTTACAACCGCTACGGCACGGGTTACGGCATGTACAACAGCGTGCCGGTCGTCCGTACTTATCAGGTACAGGTTGTGGTGGTTCGGGTCGATCTGTTCGACGCAAGCACCGGTCAACCGGTATGGAGTGCCAGTGCCGAAACCAGCAGTCAGGGCAACCAGAGCGAACGTGCCGATGCCCTGCGCGAAGCTGTCGAAAAGGCCATGTCGGCGTATCCTCCTAGTTAGCTTCCTGTTCAGGAAGCGCCCCGCAGGTGCATGTCTTCAATCGGAGAAAAATCATGTTCCGCCGTCTCGTTTTACTGGCCATTGCAGCGCTGCTCACTGCCTGCGCCGCCAACGAGGTCAATCATGACTTCGATGCCAGCCGCGACTTTGCCGCCTATCGCAGCTGGAGCTGGAAAGAGCCCGCCGTGCAATACCGTCCCGACGACCCAAGGATCAAGAGTGACCTGACCGAGCAACGCATCCGCCAGGCCGTTGCCGATCAACTGGATCAGCGTGGCTTGCGTCCGGCCGCCGCCGGCGCCAAGGCAGACCTTAAGGTGCAGACCTACCTGATCGTTGAAGATCGCCAGCAACAAGTGACCACCTCCTATGGCGGCGGTTATGGTGGCCCATGGAACGGCTACTGGGGCGGGCCGATGTACAACGAAACCCGCAACGTCAGCTACAAGGTGGCGACCATCCAGATCGACCTGCTCGATGGCAAGGACGGCAAACTGGTGTGGCGTGGCAGCGACGAGCAGACCCTCAGCCGCACACCCAAGCCAGAGGACCGCAGCAATACGATACGCCAGACGGTCGGGCGCATATTGGCTAACTATCCACCGCGCTGAACCCTGAACTAACCAACACCACAGCCCCCTGTAGGGCGAGCCTGTGGCGAGGGGGCTTGCCCCCGTTCGGCTGCGAAGCAGTCGTAAAACCAGTCACCACTTTCTAAGTTCACGATTGTGGTTGCTGGTTTTAGGGGGGCTTCGCGCCCCAACGGGGGCAAGCCCCCTCGCCACACACGCCCCACAATAAGCCCATTCCCACAGGGAGTTTTTGTTGGTGGGATGGCTAGTTGCCAGCAATCCGGTAAACCCTTGTCTACACTGCTGTTCATCAATGGAGGTAGCCCTCGGCGGTGCGCCGGCAAAGGAGTGCGCCATGTCTCCCTGCTTGCAGTTTCGTAGCCCGGCCCGGCAACGGGGAGCGATCGGTTTGATGGCAGTGCTGACCCTCGGCATGGCCCTGGTGTTCCTGCTGATCGTGGTCGACAGTGGCCGCTTGTACCTGGAAAAACGCAGCTTGCAGCGGATAGCCGACATGGCCGCACTGGAGGCTGCCACGCGCAACGGTGATTGCGCCGTGGGTGCTACAGCCACCGCTTATGCCACTGCCAGCGTAAATCGTAACGGCTTCACCCTTCCTGACCCCACGCGCAGCCTGGCGGTAGCCTGTGGCACCTTGAGCCTGGACGCCAACAGTCTTCGGTTTTTTGTGGCTAACCCAAGCAGCAGCGAAGCCATTCGGGTGATCGTCAGTCATTCAGTGCCGCAGAGTTTCGCCGGTGGCGTTGGCGCTCTGTTCGGCGGTGCGCCGGCCGGGGCCACCCTCAACCTGACGGCGACCGCCGTTGCGGGGCTGCCGCCACCGCTGGCATCGCTGACCCTGCGCACCACGGCGCTGAGCATCGATAGCAGCAAGTCGGCCACCCTCAATGCGCTGTTCGGCGGTTTGCTCGGCGGCAGTCTGAACGTGTCCGTGGCAGGGTGGGATGGGTTGGTGAACACCAACATCAGCCTGCTGGGTTACCTTGATCGACTGAAGGTCGACCTCGGCCTCAACGCCGCCGGGTATAACCAGGTATTGGGTGCTTCGGTGGCCGTCAGCCAATTGATCCAGACCGCCGTCAATGTGCTGGACCCAGGCGGCACCCTCGGCGCGACGGCGACCATTGTCGGTCTGCAAGCCCTCAAGGTGGCCGCTGGCTCCACGACTGTGGTGTTGGGCAATCTGCTGCACGTCGAGAACGGCAGCGACGTCTCAACGTTCGCGACGACTGTGAGTGTGTTCAACCTGATCGAAGGCGTCGTGCAACTGGCCAACAAGAAAAACGGTGTGGTGGCGACAGTGCCGATCAATCTGGCAGGGCTGGCGCAAATCACCGCTCGGGTGCAGGTGTTGGAGCCGCCGCAACTCTCCGCGATCGGCAATCCGAAAAACGCCGCGCTGGATCCGCTGGGACCCAATCGGATCTACGTGAGAACCGCACAGCTTCGCACGTTGTTGTCGATCGACTTGCCGGCGCTGGACGCCATCGCGGCGCTGGTCAATGCCGCAGCGGATCTGGCAGGACCGCTGACCAACACCCTCAACGCCTTGCTCAATCTCGACCTGGTGGCGGTGCTCGATTCACTGACCTGTGCCATCGGCGTGCCCTGTCAGACGCCCGACGTCATCGTGCTACCGGGTCCGATACGGCTCGACGTGGCGCTGGACGTCGCCAGTGCCGATAGTTACGTCACGGCTTACAGCTGCGTCAGCAACACCAACAAAACCCTGACCACCAACACCAGAACATCGCTGGTGAACCTGAAAATCGGCCGGATCGATGCCGCCAGTATGTTCGGCAGCAACACCGCACCACCGACGGTCACGGTGCAGCCGTTGAAACTGATCGATATCGGCATCAAAACCTGTCGCAGGTTTTTGTTCGTGCCCATCACCTGCGATCCGCGTGTGCCAGGCGTCGGTGGTGGCATCGATGTCGTTGCTGACACCAGTGTGGCGGCGAACACCAACATGCCCCATGTCTACTCCGCACCACCGGCCAGCAGCCTGCCGGACATCAGCCAGCCGCCGTTTTACTACTCATTTTCCACCAGCAGCATTGTCAGCAACTTGCTCAACACCCCGGTCAACCTTCACGTCGACATGTATGGCCCGTCAGGCAGTCTCGTCGGCGGTCTGGGGGCGATCCTGAGCAGCGTGACCAGTTTGCTGGTCAGCGCAATCAACGGCGTGCTCAACCCGTTGCTCGACAGTCTGATCAACACTGTGCTGATAAGCCTTGGGGTCGACTTGAACAAGGTCGACGTCGGCGCCAACCTCAGTTGTCACTCAGGGCGCGCGTCGCTGGTGATCTGATCGCCCGTGACAATCGGCAACTCGATGCAGAAGCGCGCGCCCTCGGCCGCGTTTCTTACGCTCAACCGTCCGCCCATGTTCTCGACGATGCCGTAACTCACCGACAACCCGAGCCCGGTGCCGACGCCCACCGGTTTGGTGGTGAAGAATGGCTCGAAAATCCGCTCCAGCAACCGTGGGTCGATGCCGCCGCCGTTGTCCTCGACCCACAGCCGCACTGAATGCTCATCACGTTCGGCGTGCAGCGAAATCCATGGTTTGAACGCCGGGTCGGCCTCGCGTTTGCTCAGCAGCGCATCCCGTGCATTGACCATCAGGTTGATCAGCACCTGTTCCAGCTGATCGACGTAACCGCGTACCTGCACATCAAAACCGCTCTCGCTGACCCGCAGCTCGATGCCTTTGCCGCGCAAGCCCTCGGACAGCAGCGCCAGCGTGCCCTCGATGGCTTGAACCGGATTGAACGGCTGCTGCTCGACCTCCGAACGCCGGCCGAACACCCGCATGTGATCCACCACCTTCGCGGCACGCTGGACTTGGGCGTCGATGCGATTGAGCTTGTCGGTCAGGTAATCGATTTGCGCGTCGCCATTGCTCAGACGCTTGAGCACATTGACGATGGCCATGCGCATCACGTTCAGCGGCTGATTGATTTCATGGGCAAGCCCAGTGGCCATTTCGCCGAGGGTGGCCATTTTCGCGCTCTGGGTAAGCTGCTGCTGGGCGCGCCTGACCTCAGTGTTGTCGCGGCCCACGGCCTGAATTTCCAGCAAACGACCCTGGTCGTCGAACACGCCGCGATCCGACCAGACCCACCAGGCATGTTCCCGTCCCGGCAGTTGCAGGTTGATCTCCGCAGTGCTGACCGGGAACTCCGGGCTCAGTCGACTGAGGCGCTGGAGGAACGCTTCGCGCTGCTCCGGCGACATCCAGCTGCCCAGGTTCACCCCCGGCAGCTGCTCGGGCTGGCATTCCAGATAGGTCGCCAGTGGCCGGTTGCCGAAGGTCAGCGTCAGGTCGGGGCGGTAGCGGCAGATCATCGCCGGGGAATCTTCCACCAGAATCCGATAGCGCTCTTCACTCTGTTTGACTTTCTCGGTGGCCAGGGTCGCCTCGGTGACATCCAGCCACAGGCCCACGGCTTCCACCGGCAACCCGAGGTCATCGCGCAGCAGTTTGGCTTCGTCGAGCAGCCAGTGGTAATCACCGTGACTGTCGCGCAGTCGATAACGGGCGCTCACCGAACCCTCGCGCAGCAGTTGCCGGGTACGCTCGAAATAGCCGTCGCGGTCCTCGGGATGGACCCGCTCCACCAGCGAGCCTGCGGCGCAGTCGGCGAGCGACCAACCGAGCAGCGGCAACAGGCTGTCGCTGAAAAACGTCGGTTGCAGCGCACCTTCGACATAGCGCTGCACGTAGATCACCGCCGGTGAACTGGCGATCAAGTTGTCCAGCCGGGCATGGGCGGCAGCGGCGTTCTGCTGCTGGTTTTTGATGTCGCTGATGTCGAGCATGAAACCCACCAGCCGGCGGTTTTTACCGATGCCCAACGCCTGGCCTTGCAGTCGATACCAGATCGGCGTTTGTGTCGTGTCGGGGCGATGCAGACGTACGCACAACAGCAACGGCGCGCCTTCGTCCTGCAAGGATTGCAGGCGAATCGTCAGCTCTTCACGGTCGGCGGGATGAATCTGTTCGAGCCAGTCGTGCAGCGGAAAACGAGCGCTCGCAAGGTTCAGCGTACTGGCGAGCGACGGCGCCAATTGCACTTCGGCATGGTCGCTGAAGACCTCCCACCAACCGGTACCGAGCAAGGCTTGTAGAGATTCCAGCCGTTCCAGTTGCAGGTGGTGCTGATGCTCGCGCAAGCGCTCAAGCAGCGGGCCGGCCAGGGCGGCGGTGAGTTGCAACCAGTCGCGCTCGCTCAAGTCGGGAGCACGTTCTTGCACCGGGTAGAAACCACAGAGCAACCACGCGACCACGCCCAGGGCATTGCGATAGGGCACCGCGAACCCTTCGGCATTGCCGAAGATGCTTTGCAGGCGTGGGTGCTCGCTGGGTGTCAACTGTTGGGGGACTGAGCCATTCAAACTGTCGAGGCCGGTGCCCAGGTGTTGATGGGTTTCCCACAACCTTGGTGCATCGAAGGCCGCGTACTGCTGGTGAATCAACCAACCCTCGGCCTGTTCATCGAGCAAGGCCATGGCCATGCACGGAATCTGAAAACGCTGGGCCAGGCCTTGCAGTTGTTCGGCCAGTACCTCGGGCAGGCGCGTCAGGCTGCACAGGCGCAACTGCTCGCTGACCTGCGCCGCGAGCAACTGGCACTGTTCACGACTGCGCGCTTGTCGACGTTCGAGCAACAGATCGCCGATGTCGATCAACTGCAATAACCATTCTTCGCCCAACGGCTGCACCCAGCCGCGCAAGTGCAGCGGTTGTCCGGCGAGGCTGAAAAAGTCCAGGTCCAAGTTTTGTCCCTGCCACTCGGCCGGTGTGCCTTCGACCGACAGGGCGCTATGGGGCATGAGGTAATCGAGCAGGTGCGGTGACTGCGCGTCGGGTATCTGTTGCGCCAGCAGATGCCGCAACGGACCGCTCAGCTGAATCACTCGACCTTCATCATTCAGATGCAGCTGCAAGCCGACACGCTGCACGCTCGCAGGGTCTGGCGTATTCGGGGTCTGTGGCGGATGGCGATTGAGCAGACGCCCGAAGAGTTTGTCCCCGGAGCTCAAAACTGCAGGCTCGATTGGGCCGTGAGGGTCGCCGGCAGATTGGGCACCGAACCGATTCCCGGCAGCACCAGAAACGGCAGCACTTGATTCAGTTTACTGGTGGGGTAGTTGATGCTGACCGTCAGCACGCCGCCGGTGTAGGTGGCGCTGGCGTCGGTGGCCACGTTGAAGTTCAGCGCGGCGGGAATCCAGGCCAGTTGCCGGGTCAGTTCGGTGGTGGCAACGGTTCGTACGGCGCTGTCGTAATTGGCGGTGCTTGGGTCCAGCGCCACGCTGCGACGCACCGCTTCGGCCGTGGATTTATTGAACGATTGCATCAGTAACAGCGGCAGGCTGTAACTGACCAACCCATAAAACACGGCGAAAAAAATCACGAACACCAAGGCGAACTCAATCGCCACGGCACCTTTTTGTTGGCGGGGGAGGCCTGTTTTCATGAGTGCGTCTACCCTGACAATTACTGCGTAGTGTCAGCATAGAATCATTCAGCCAAAACGGACGTTTTTTACCGGATGCAGAGCCTTGTCCTACTCATCTGGCTGACGCTTTGCGCAGCACAGGATGCCCGAGAGCGCCACATCGGCAACGGCCTGACCGTTGGCGCAGGTGTGCTGGCGCTTATCTATCTGTTGTGGACAGGGACTACGTGGCTGGGAGCCGAGGCGGTGCAGGGCGGCTGGGCTTTGTTGCTGGCATTGGCCTTCACCTTGCCCGGTTATGCAGTGCGACGCATGGGGGCAGGCGACGTGAAGCTGATGGCGACGCTGGGCCTTGCGACGGACGGTACGCACCTGCTCGGCGGTTTCATCGGTGCCGGCGTGGCCATTGCGCTCTGGCTGCTGCTGGCGCCAAGACTCTGGCTGCATATGGGGCAGGGGCTTAGGGCGCGTCTTCGTTACCTGGAGCCTGGGACGTCAAAAAAGCAGCCCTTTGCGCCGTTCGTACTGGTGGGTGTGCTGCTCACACTGGCCTGGATGCATTAATCGCAGGCGTCCCCTGTTCTATGTACATAGTTGGAAAGTGCGTCTACTTTCAAAACAGTTGTTGTACAGCCTGTGGTGTCGGTGCAGGAGCGGCCAAGCCAGACTTGGCATGGAGTGGCACGTGAACAAGCTTACCTCGGCAGTAAAAGTTCTTGTGGTTGATGATGAGCCGTTGATTGTCGAAGAGCTTTGCGAGTTCATCGAGCTCAATGGTTATCGCTGCGTGCCTTGCGTCTCTGGCCATCAGGCGATCGAGCGTTTCAGCGAAGACGTGAATATCGGCTTGGTGTTGTGTGATTTGCAGATGCCTGACATGGATGGCATCCAGCTTGTCCAGGCGCTGCAGCGGTTGTCCGGCAAGCATCGGGCATTCGAGGCGATCATGCTCACCGGGCATGCGAACAAGCAGGATGTGATCAAGGCTTTGCGTATCGGGTTCGCCGATTACTATCAGAAGCCAATTGATCTGGCTGAGTTGCTCGAAGGTTTGCAGCGTCAGGAGGTGGCCTTGCAGGAGCGGCAGAAGAACCTGCAGTTGGGGCATTTGAGTCAGAAGCTGCAGTATCTTTGTGAATCGATCGATGAGCTTTATCAGGATCTGGACAAGGTTCGGCGGGGGGCGTCCCCGGAACCTGTGTCCGGTTCGGTTGACGGTGCGCTCGGTGAACCGGAGCGGGTGGTGAGGATGCCGGCGGTGTTCAATCAGTTGTCGCCGCGGCAGTTGGAGGTGGCGCAGTTGGTGGGCAAGGGGCAGACCAATTATCAGATTGCCTGTGAGTTGGGGATTACCGAGAACACGGTGAAGCTTTATGTGTCGCAGGTGTTGCGGTTGACGCATATGCATAATCGTACGCAGGTGGCGTTGGCGTTGTCGCCCGGGAATGTTGGGGGGCGGCGGGTTTCTGCGCATTGATCTTGGCGGCCTTTGGGCCGACCATGTTCTTGTTTGCGGTGTGTACATATCCGTTTCTGCGGTAACGGCTACTTATGGTTTCGCCCTGACGGCGAGTCCCTTTTGGCAAACGCCCCAAAAGGAACCAAAAGGTCTCGCCCCAAGCGTACGGCCCCTCGCTAAGGCTCGGCGTTCCTTCGCTCCGGTATCCATCTGGGGGCATCGCCCTACGGTTGGCTTCGCTTCAACCTACATGCGATGGGTTCGACTGCGTCGAACGGCGCTGCGCGCCAATCCCCAGATGAACACCTCCACTCAGCCTCCCGAAGGGGCGGGCAGATCAAAATCAAAGGCGGCAGGCGAGCTAACGCTCGGCCTGTTGAGTGGTGAGGGGCGGGTGTACGCCGTTCCCCTGTAGGAGCTGCCGAAGGCTGCGATCTTTTGATCTTGGCGGCCTGACAGCCGACCAATCGGTTAACGAATGATCGTTCCCACGCTCCCGCGTGGGAACGCCGCCAGGGACGCTCCGCGTTCCGCTTTTGAATGTTTAATTGATGTCTCAGTGCGCAGATCTTTTCCCACGCATTTTTCAGGTTGCCCGTCGGAAGCTGCGTCTCTAGCCTTTGTCCGTCGCTGACAATTCAGCGACCGGGCGTCGCGGCCTGAAATAGCTTACTTGGTGCATAATCATCGTCCCCAACCGCCGTTCCTTCGGAGTGTGTCGTTTGGTCTTATGGTGGCTGTGCGCGGGATACCTTTGGGTATGCCGGGTTTCCAAGTAGCTCGGTCCGCGAACCTGCGTACAGCTGCCACCCCCATCGCATCGCGGCGATTAGTGGCAACTCCATTACTTACTTGGAGCTTCACCATGTTCAAAGCCACACCGAATCCGCCTGAAGTGGACAGCACTTCCCCCTACGAATCCCCCGATTCCAAAAAACTCAACGAAGCCGCCGAACGCGCGCTCGACCACTACCTAAAACCACCACCCAAACAACCCGAAGGCCGCAAACCAAGCAGGATGTTTCTGGTCGCCCCGGACATGGACAACGAAAGCCTGCTCGCTCATGTCTGCGAGTCACTGGCCTCGGCCAGCGTCATGACCAGCGACATTGCTGCGTATGTCGACGCCCCGCAGCGGCATACGCTCCTGGCGATTCAGCAGGTGATCATGCTGGCCGAGCTGGCGGTGAATCGGGTGCTGGATAACGTCGACGTGCCCAAACCCGCGCCACACAGCTGACCCCTTGTAGGAACGACCTGTGGCGAGGGGGCTTGCCCCCGTTTGAGTGCGTAGCACTCACAAGATCTTTGGACCACCAGAGGTTTTGGGGCAGCTTCGCAGCCCAACGGGGGCAAGCCCCCTCGCCACAGGCTCGTTGGTCTTTCAAGAACCAAACGCCCGCGCCAGCGCGGTGAAGCTTGGTCCGGCCAGCACGATCAGCAATGCCGGGAAGAGGAACAACATCATCACCACGGACATTTTTGCGGACATCTTGGAGATGTATTCCTGCAAGCGTGTCAGGCGTCGGTCATCGAGCAGCAGCTTGAGCGCCAGCAGTGATTTCATCGCGCCGCCGCCCTGGTGAATCAGTTGTTGAAGGATCACGCAGGTGTCGGTGAATTCGTCCACTGCGAGCAATTGGGTGGCCTTGTTCAGTTCTTCGCCTAGTTCCAGACCGGAATCGACCCGCGCCAGTATCAGGCGCAGTTCGTGGGTCAGGGCCGGTAGCAGTTGTTTGCTTTCGACGCTCAACACTCGCAGGGACTGTTCCACCGCCATGCCGGATTCGAACAGAATGCGCAGAAGTGGAATGAAGGTTGATATCTCGATCGCCAGTTGTTTTTGCCGCTGCTGCGCGGCGGCTGCCAGCAAGCGTTTGGGCAGCAGGTAGCCGAGGGCTGTGGCGAGGGTCGGGGTGATCCAGTGGTTGTCCACCTGCGGGAAGAACAGGCCCTGTATCAACAGGCACAGGGCCAACGCCAGCACCGGTGTGCCGATCTGGCAGGCGGCGAACAGCGAGCGTTGTCGGGCGCTGCGCCAGCCGAGGCGGTTGAGCAGGGTCTGGGTTTCGTTGTCCAGTTGGATCGAACGCTGACCGATGCGGCTGTCGCCCAGCAGTTGTAGCCAGTGACTGACGCGATGGTCGCTCAGCGGTTTGCCGTCCAGCCGTTGGGCTACCTGGCGCGCACGCCGGTGCTGGTCCAGTAGGCCGCTGAGCAGCAATAGCGTGGCCGCCAGAAACAACAGTGCGCTCATCAGCAGGGCGATTTTCATACGCTTCGCAACATGCGCCACAGCGCCAGGCAACCCACGACCTGCAAGCCGAACGCGCTCGCCAGCATCATTTGTCCCGAGCCGCTGTTCCACATGGCCAGCAGGTATTTCGGATTGGACACCAAAAAGTAACCGGCAAGCCCCACAGGCATCAGCCCCAGCACCACGGCCGTGACTCGGGTTTCGCCGGTCATGGCGCGCAGTTGGCGCGACGCCTGGTCTCGTTCGCGGATCATTTTGATCAGGTTCTCGAACAGCTCACTGGCATTGCCGCCGTAGCGGTGATTGACCTTCAGGCCCAGGGCGAACAGGCGAAGCTCGTCTTTCTCATACAGCTCGGCGAGGTCCGAGACGGCGTCCGGCAGGCTGACGCCCAAGTGCACGTTGCGCTGAACCCGACCCATGGCGTCTTTCAGTGGCGCTTCGGCGGCGTTGATGGCGCCCAGCACTGCATCGGCCAGGGTGCGTCCGGACTTCAGGCTGCGCACCGTGTGATCGAGCAACGTCGGCAGTTGTTCGATCATGCGCTTGAGCCGGCGCTGATAACGCCAACTGATGTACAGCCGCAAAGCCACGGGCGGCGCCAGCAACAACATCAACAAACCGATCCAGCCCGCCAGGGCAAATCCCAGCAAAACGGCTGAGGCCCAGAGCAGCAGCCACGACCCCAGGCGCTCCGTGGGACGACCGAGACCGGCGCGTAGAAAGGTCCGTTCCAGGCCCGACCAGGATGATTTCGCGACGGTCAGTTGCGGTTGTCCCTGGGTCAGGCGGCCGAGGGTTCGGTCGATGCCGGCCTGGCGCTGACTGTTGTAGAACAAACGGATCGACACCCCCAACAGCGTCAGGCAAAGCAGGATGAGCAGCGCCGGTTTGAGCATGCCGTGACCCTCAATACGCCAAGGGAGAGAGCGCCGACTCGCGACGCAGTTTGTCGCCGGCGGGGTTGGCCGCCTCGCGCAGAAAACCGCGGCCGGTGTGTCGGTCGAAGCGGAACAGGGTGTTGGTCACGTAGACGTCGTCACGAATACCGACGACCTCCACCACTTCGCTGACGCAGCGGCGGCCATCGGGCAGGCGCGTCAGTTGGATCACTACGTCCAGCGCCGCGCAAATCATTTGCCGCAGGGTGCGTTCGGCGATGAGCCGCCCGGTCAGGCCCACCAGTGTCTCCAGGCGCAACAGTGCATCCTGGGCGTTGTTGGCGTGCACGGTGCTCATGGAGCCGTCGTGCCCGGTGTTCATTGCCGTGAGCACGTCGACCACTTCGACGCCGCGAATCTCGCCGAGGATGATCCGGTCCGGGCGCATCCGCAGCGCGTTGCGAATCAGGTCGCTGGCCTTCACTTCGCCGTGGCCTTCGGCATTCGGCGGTCGGGTTTCCAGGCGCACCACGTGAGGATGGCCGAGCTGCAGTTCGGCGACGTCTTCGATGGTGACCAGCCGTTCGTGAGGGGCGATCAATTGGCTGAGAATGTTCAGCAGTGTGGTCTTGCCGGTGCCGGTACCGCCGCTGACCAGGATGTTGCAACGCTTGCCCACGGCCTCCTGAATGAACTCGAAGATCGCCTGGTCGATGGTTTGCATCGCCATCAGGTCCGTGCTTTTGAGCATGTCCTTGCGGAATTTTCGAATCGACAGGCATGGGCCATCGAGGGCGATCGGTGGAATGATCGCGTTGACCCGGCTGCCATCGGGCAGGCGTGCATCGACCATCGGTGAAGACTCATCGAGCCGTCGGCCCAGGGGCGCGAGAATCCGTTGCATGACCCGCTCGACATGGTGGTCGTCGATGAACCGCAGGTCACTCAGGTGCAATACACCATCACGTTCGACAAATACCCGGTGCGGGCCGTTGACCAATATCTCGGTCACCGCCGAGTCGCGCAGCAGCACTTCCAGCGGACCGAAACCGGTGAGTTCGTCGACGATTTCTTCCGCCAGCCGTTCCATTTCGTAGCGGGAAATCGCCAGGTGTAGACGGGCGATGTACTCGGCGACTTTGTCGGTGACGAACTGCGACAGCATGGGCCGCGAACCTTCCAGCAGGTTTTTTCCGGACTCTTCGATGGCGTCGATGATGTAGCGGTGCAGCACCAGTTTCAGGCCTTCGTGGTCGGTATTGCCGGTCGGCCCGTGCGAAGGCGCGCCGAAGAGTTTTTCCCCGCTCATTGCACGCCCCTCAACCGGTTGAACCAGCCGGCCTTGGGCTTATCCAGGCCTTCGGAGCGTTTGGCCAGCCGTTCGCCGAGGGTGCGCAGGCTTTGGGTCAGGCCCTCGCGTGGGGCCAGCTCGAACAGGCTCAGCCCCTGATTCTTGGCGTTGAGCCGCACTTCCGGGCTGTAGGCAAACACCGCGATCACCTCCATGCCGAAAGTTTTGCCCAAGGTGTCGGAGTCCGGTGCGATGCTGCGCAGGTAGCGGTCCACCAGCAACCTGGCGTGGTCGAGCTTCAGGCCCTTTTCGCGCCAGCGGCTGAGCACTTCAAGGTTGCGTCGGCAGTCGAGCACGTTCTGATCGGTGTACCAGAGCAACTTGTCGCAATGGCTGACGAAGGTGCGCAATGCTTCACTGTCCGACTGGCCGGTGAGGTTCACCACGATGTGCTGGAAATGTTGGCGCAAGGCACTGAGCAGCATGTACAGCTCGGCGGCGCTGGTCTGTTCGAGCGGTTCATCGTTACTGGCGTAGGCGAGGATTCGCAGCCCGGCGTCGCAGGTGGTGAAGGCGCTGTCGATCAGCGTTGCGTCGAGGCGCCTGAGGTGGCGCAATGCATCGCCGAAATGAAACGAACTCTCCAACCCCAGCAAGGCCAGGCTGTCGCCACGGGGCAGCCCCAGATCCAGCAACAGCGTTTGCTGGCCGCTCTTTTGCACCACGTACGCCAGGTGGTTGGCGAGCAACGCGCCGTCGCCGTTGCCCTGTACGCCGTAAAGCACGGTCAGGCCACCTTGTTGAGCCTGTTGGGTGTTCGGCGCCACGGTCGGCAGGCGTTTACTCAGGCGTCGCACCAGGCCGGCGACTTCACTGGACCGCGAGCCGTAAGAGACAAAATCCCGTGCTCCGGCGCGCATGGCATTGAGCACCAGTTGGTTGTCCATGCCATCGCCCAGGGCAACGATCGCCAGCATCGGTTTGGCTTCCAGGGCTCCCTCGATCAACGCGCTCTGGGCCACCACATGCTCATGGTCCAGGCCCACGAACACCAGGCTGGCGAAGGTCACGTCCACCAGTGTCAGGAGCTCGTCGAGGTTGCCGCCACCGGCGCTGATCACTCGGCCCAAAGGGGCGAGCGCCCCTTGCAGCCACTCCAAGTCGGTGTTGTTGCGTGTGATCGCGAGGAAGGTCTGGCTCAGGTTCTGGCTTTGGCTCATTGCGATAATCCGCCGTGTTTATCGACGTGGCCGTTTTCGAGGAAGTGCTGCGTGAAACATCTGCGCATGGAGAGTCCTCGCTCGATTCAGGGCGTTTGTTGGGTGACGGCATTGCCGCGAATGACTTCCACGCTCGGCTTGCGCGGTGCTGCGCCTCTGGGGGCGGGGGATTGTGGAGTGCCGGCCAGGGCCAGTTGACTGAACTGCACCAGTTCGCGGTTGGCGTTGGCCAGGCTCGCCGATGAGTCACCACGGCCGGCCCAGTATTGGCTCAGGCGTTGTTCCTCGGCGCTGCGCACAGCCAGACGCAAAACCCCGACCTGCGCCGCGAGCATCAGGCGGCTCAAGAGGGATTCAGGGACGGCGAGCAACACGGTGCGGGCGCTGGTGCGCAGTTGTTCCTGCTTGAGTTTCTCTTCATGGCTGAGTGCCGGGTTGGCAGGCTTGCCATCATTCGTCAGCCCCAACTGCTCGCCGACCCCGAGTACGCGCAACGCCGGGACCACGACCTGGGCCGACTGCTGGAGGTTGTTGGTGTCCATGCGCAGAAACAGCAGTACATCGACGTAATCGCCGGGGCTCAGTTGGCCGCCGACATTGATCACGTCATCCGCCGCCACGGCGAGGGCGCGTTCATCGGCGCGGATCATCCGCGCCAGCGTACCGCCGGCTTCGAAACTCTGATCATTGAGCCAGCTGCCGGCGGTGAGCGCGTGCCAGGGTGTACGGCCAATGGCTTGTTCGAGACGGGTCAGGCTGCCAACCGGGGCGGTACGCAGTTTTTCCAGGGTCACGTCGGCGGCGGTAATCTGCTCGAACGGTGCGATATCACGCAGCAGCACCACCACCGGTTGGCGAGTCGGGTCATCCACCGAGACCTGTATCGAGGGCGTTGATGTGCCGATTTGCGCGACAGGCTCGGGGGCCGGTTGGCGACTCAGCGCCAGCCCCCAGTAACCGGCAATGATGGCGCCTGCCAGGAACAGCCCGGCCAGGCCCAGGGTGACGCGGCTGTTCATGAAGGCCTTCTCCCTTTCCTGCGCGTAACGCCCCCAAGAGCTCTAACGAGATGACTTCGCAATCAGGCAGTCATGAGCGTGGGACTATTTCGCTATTTGACGGTAGCGCAGGTAAAGCAAAATGCCATCATTGAGCGGTAAATATCTGACAAAAGTAACGGGTTGATGCCCAAAGTACTGTTTTGTGACGTTAATCAACCGGTTACTGCTTAAGTATTAATGCGTTCTTACAGTTGTTGGGCATGGGTTTGCCGACAATGCTGATGCTGGCATATGGGAATCATGTTGCAGCCATGCAACATTCGCTGTCACTCAGGAGACATGCCATGTCCTTCACTAAAACGCTTCAGAAGATCAAATCCCACATCGCTTTTTACAAAGACCTTGCCAAGGACACCGAAGGCGCTTCGGGCATCGAGTACGCGATCATTGCAGGCATGGTGGCACTCGCGCTTGCGGCGTTTGTGACACCCATCTCCACGAGGGTCACCACATTGTTTACCGCGCTTCAAAACGCGCTTTGACTTGACTGCTGTGCATGGGCAGTCATTTGCCAATCCCGTCAAGGGCTTCTAACGTCAAGGCTTAGTCTATTGCAGGTGTTACCCCCATGAACGCTCCAGCCCTCCCTCGGCAACAGCTTCTTCTGGTCGATGATGAGGAGGATGCGTTACTGGAACTGGCGGAGTTGCTGGAGGGCGAGGGCTTTACGTGTTTTACGGCAACGTCGGTCAAGCTCGCCCTGCATCATTTGACTCGTCATCCTGATATTGCGCTGGTGATTACTGATTTGCGGATGCCGGAGGAAAGCGGCATTTCGTTGATCAAGCGTCTGCGTGAGCATACGGCTCGTCAGCATTTGCCGGTGATTGTGACGTCGGGGCATGCGGATATGGAGGATGTGAGTGACATGTTGCGCTTGCAGGTGCTGGATCTGTTTCGCAAGCCGATCTATCACGTGCGGTTGTTGGAGACGTTGAACAATTTGTTTCCTCAGTCTCGGGGAGTGGTTAGCTCCTGATTTAGGGTCAAGATCTTTTGATTTTGGCGGTCCGACAGCCGGACAGTGCCGATAATCAGGCAACCGGTCGCCACAGCCCCACCATATGCTCGATCTCCCCGGCACCCATCAACTGAAAATCCCCACTGGACCCCGCCGCGCTGGACATCAGCGTCACCTCGCTGGGCAAACGCACCGGTTTTCTGAACTGCACCGCAATCTCGACGTTGGCCGTCGGCAAATGATCGCTCAGGGCTGCCAGGGTGCGCGCCTTGTTCCACAGACCATGGGCGATGGCGCTGGGGAAACCGAAGAGTCTGGCGCTGATCGCGCTCAGGTGAATCGGGTTGTAGTCTCCAGACACTTTGGCGTATCGGCGACCAATGTCCGCCGGCGCTTTCCAGTGGGCTGCCTCGGTCAGCGACAGCGCTGGTGCAAAAACATCTTCGACAGGCTCGCCTGCCAGTTTGACCCCGCGACAGAGCATCTGGCTTTCGGCTTCCCACAGCAGCCCCAACTGGTCGTCGAGCGTCGTCACTAACTCGAACGTCGCGCCCTTGGCATGGGGTTGCAGGTTCTGCACCTTCACGCTGACCCGCACGCGGCTCACGCCACCCATGGGGCGCAAGATGCGGATGCGATTGCTCAAGTGAATCAGCCCCAGCAGCGGGAACGGAAATGCCTTGGCGGTGAGCAGTTGCATCTGCAAGGCAAACGCCAAAATGTGCGGATATGTCGGTGGCAGCAGCCCGTTGTCGGCGAAACCACACACTTTGCGATAAGCCTCCAGGCGTTTCGGATCGACGTTGACCCAACAGTGATAACCCAGCTCAGGCAGTGCGGTGCCGGTGATTTTGCGTCGCGTCGCCGCTCTCAAATACAGCGTCTGCAGGCCCGGTTCGCTATTGAGTGTGTGCCAGTCGGTGGTCATGGTCAGGCTCCCAACACGCTTTGCCCGCACACGCGCAGCGCTTGCCCGGTAAACGCTCCGGTGCCCGGTTGTGCCATCCAGGCCACGGCTTCTGCGACGTCTTGCGGCAGGCCGCCCTGGCCCAACGAACTCAAGCGCCGCCCGGCTTCGCGTACGCCGAAGGGCAGGTGCGCGGTCATCTGGGTTTCGATAAACCCTGGTGCCACCGCGTTGATGCTGATGCCGCGCCCTGCCAGCAGTGGCGCCCAGGCCTGGGCCAGGCCAATCAGCCCGGCCTTGCTCGCTGCGTAATTGGTTTGCCCGCGATTGCCGGCGATGCCGCTGATGGACGCCAACAGGATCACTCGGCCGTCGTCGTGCAGGGTGCCGCTGTCGAGCAGCGCCTTGGTCAGCACTTGCGGCGCGTTGAGGTTGACCGCCAGCACCGCGTCCCAGAATTCCGGGGTCATGTTGGCCAGGGTTTTATCCCGGGTGATGCCTGCGTTGTGTACCACGATGTCGACGCCGTCCGGCAAGTGTTCGATCAGTTGCGTGGCGGCGTTTTCGGCGCAGATGTCCAGAGTGATGCTGCGCCCGCCGAGGCGCGCGGCCAGGGCGTCGAGATCGGTTTTGGCCGGTGCCACGTCGAGCAGGATCACCTCGGCGCCATCGCGGGCCAGGGTTTCGGCGATCGAGGCGCCGATGCCCCGGGCTGCCCCGGTCACCAGTGCCTTGCGCCCTGACAAGGGGCGTGTCCAGTCCATCACCTGCGTCGCACACGCCTTCAAACGTATGACTTGTCCGGAAATGAAGGCACTTTTGGGCGAGAGGAAAAACCGCAACGAGCCTTCGAGTTGATCTTCTGCCCCTTCGCCGACATAGATCAGCTGCAAGGTGCCGCCATTGCGCAGTTCCTTGGCCAGCGAACGGCTGAACCCTTCCAGGGCCCGTTGGGAGCTGGCGGCGAACGGGTCGCTCAAGGTCTCCGGCGCGCGACCAAGAATCACCAGGTGCGCATGGTGATCGAGGTTTTTCATCAGTGGCTGGAAGAACTCGCGTAGCTGTTTCAGCTGATCGACCTGCACCAGGTCACTGGCGTCGAACACCACGGCTTTGAGTTTCTGGCCGAGGCCGGGAATCCACGCGGTGCCCAGGGTCGGGTCGGTGCCGTAGCTGTAAATCGTGTCGGTCAAGCGGTTGGCGAGGGTGCTGATTTTTTCCGTCAGCGGGCCACCGCCAATCAACAGCGCCCCCTCGACAGGCCGCAATCGGCCTGCTTGCCAGCGTTCCAGCCGTACCGGCGACGGCAGACCCAGGGCACCGACCACACGATGGCCGATGGACGAATTGGCGAAGTCGATATAGCGGTCAGACATGAATCACGCTCCAGAAGCCGGGGTTAAAAGTGTGGACCAGGAATGGCAATTAGTCGTTCGATCCACGAGATAAGGCCTACGCTTGAACATTGCAGGTTGGTTTGAGCTTGGGTTTAGCAGGTCTTTCAGGAATTGCAGCCCGCTCCCACAGGGATGTGTGTTCACCATTGACTATCAGAAGGAGCTTTTTTCATGACTCAGCTGCGCCGCGTCGCGATTATCGGTGGTAACCGTATTCCTTTTGCCCGGTCCAACGGGCCGTACGCCACTGCCAGTAACCAGGCGATGTTCACCGCAGCGCTGGAAGGCCTGATCGAGCGCTATAACCTGCACGGTGTTCGCATGGGCGAAGTGGCGGCCGGGGCCTTGCTCAAGTATTTGCGTGATTACGGCCTGACCCGCGAATGCGTATTGGGCTCGCGGTTGTCGCCGACGACGCCGGCCTACGATATCCAGCAAGCCTGCGGTACGGGGCTGGAGGCGACGTTGTTGGTGGCGAACAAAATCGCCCTGGGGCAAATCGAATGCGGCATTGCCGGCGGTGTCGACACCGCCTCGGACGTACCGATCGGCGTCAACGAAGACTTGCGCAAGATTCTCTTGCAAGCCAACCGTGCCAAAAGCACCGCCGACAAACTGAAAACCTTCCTGCAATTGCGTCCCCGACACCTGATCCCGGACTTCCCAAGCATCGGCGAGCCGCGCACCGGCCGGTCGATGGGCGAACACTGTGAATTAATGGCCCAGACCTGGGGTATCCCGCGTGACGAGCAGGATCGGTTGACCCTCGAAAGCCATCAGAAACTGGCGGCGTCCTACGCCGAAGGCTGGCACAACGATCTGATGACGCCGTTCCTCGGCCTGACCCGGGACAACAACCTGCGCCCGGAGCTGACCCTGGAAAAACTCGCCTCACTGAAACCGGCCTTCGAGAAAAGTGCCAGGGGCACCCTGACCGCGGGCAACTCCACGCCACTCACCGATGGCGCGTCGGTGGTGCTGCTGGGCAGTGAGGAATGGGCGAAGGAGCGCGGTTTGCCGGTGCTTGCCTATTGGCGCGATGGCGAGGCGGCGGCGGTGGATTTCGTCAACGGTGCCGAGGGGCTGCTGATGGCACCGGTGTATGCGGTGCCGCGATTACTGGCGCGCAACGGCCTGACCTTGCAGGATTTTGATTACTACGAAATCCACGAAGCGTTTGCCGCGCAGGTGCTGTGCACGTTGAAGGCCTGGGAAGATCCGGAGTACTGCAAAACCCGTCTCGGTCTCGACGCGCCGCTGGGCTCCATCGACCGCAGTCGCCTTAATGTCAAAGGCAGTTCACTGGCCGTCGGGCATCCGTTTGCCGCCACCGGTGCGCGCATTGTCGCCAACCTGGCGAAGCTGCTGGACGCGGCGGGCAAGGGCCGAGGGTTGATTTCGATCTGCGCCGCCGGCGGTCAGGGCGTGACGGCGATTATCGAGCGCTGATTATTGAGGGCTGAGCACTGCCGCATTTTGCTGCGCGGCCAGTTGCCGGTTGCGGTTGGCGTAACCCTCGGCCATCACCGAGCACACGATCAGCTGCAACGGGTGGTAGATCATGATTGGCAGCAGGATCAACCCAAGGCCGGGGTTGGCGCCGAAGATCAGCGCCGCCATCGGCGCTCCGGCCGCCAGGGATTTTTTGCTGGCGCAGAACACCGCGGCGATCTCATCGGCGGGGCTGAATTTCAGCGCGTGGGCGGTGCGGGTGGTCATCCACAGGATGATCGCCAGCAGAATCGCACTGCCGATCAGCGCCGTGAGAATCACGCTATTGCCCTGTTGCTGCCACATCCCCGAGACCATCGAGTTGCAGAACGCCGAGTACACCAGCAGCAGGATCACCAGTTTGTCGGCGATGTTGGTGTAGCGCTTGTACCGGGCGAAAATTTTTCCCAGCAACGGCCGCAATAATTGCCCAAGCACCAGCGGCAACAACAGCATCGCGCACAGATCGAGCAGGGTTGAACCCAGGTCGATGCCGCCAGCGCCGCTGCCGACCACGAAACTCACCAGCAACGGTGTCAGGAAAATCCCCAGCACGCTGGACAGGCTCGCGTTGAGAATCGCCGCCGGTACGTTGCCGCCCGCGCTGCCGGTCAGGGCCACGGACGAAGAGATGGTCGAGGGCAGGGCGCAGAGGTAGAGGAAACCGAGCATCAGCAACGATGGAATGTGTGAGCCCAGCAGTGTGTCGCTCAGCAGCCAGATCAACGGAAACACCGCAAAGGTGAAGGCTTGGACCATCACGTGCAGCTTCCAGTTTTTCAGCCCGTGGCGGATCTGCTCGCTGGAGAGGTTGACCCCGTGCAGGAAGAACACCAGGAACACGCCGATGTTGATTACATACTCAGCGTGCATCCCGCCGCCGGTAGCGCCGAAGGTCGGGAAGAAATACGCCAGCAGGGTGGCGATCAGCATGCCGCACAAGAACCAGTCGGTGACCACGCGTTTGAGGTGTTTGAAGGCATGCATAACCGGCACCGAATCCATTTGTAAGAATTGATGACTTAGCCTAACGTCGGCCCTATCAGCCGTCTTGCGACATAAGGCCAATCAATGCCGACTAACGGACAACTTACCCTCGAGCGGACCATCCCGGCGCTGACGGTGTTGCCGCGTCCGTTGTATGCGCGGGCGGAAAGCCTGAACGCCGGTTCGTGGACGCCGCCTCATCGTCATGATTGGGTGCAGTTTTCCTACGCCATCAGCGGTGTTCTCGGCGTGCACACCGCTGAGGGCAGTTTCTTTGCGCCGCCGCAGTGGGGCATCTGGATTCCGGCGGATCTCGAGCATCAGGTCGTGACCTCGATGCGTGCCGAAATGCGCAGCCTGTACGTGCGCCGCGAGGACTGCCAATGGGCGGACGGGCGTTGCCGGGTGCTGGAAGTCACGCCATTGGCCCGGGAGCTGATCAAGCGCTTTTGCCAGTTGCCGGTGGAGTATCCACAGGGCGACAGTCAGGAGGCGCGATTGGTGGGCGTGCTGCTGGATCAGTTGGCGAGTCTGCCGGAGGTTGGGTTTTCCTTGCCGTTGCCCCGGCATGAGCGACTGCTGGGTTTGTGCAACGAACTGATCGAAAGTCCCGAGTGCACGGTGACCTTGCAGGAATGGGCCGAGCGTTTGGGCACGTCGGAGAAAACCTTGATGCGGCTGTTTCAGCGCGAGACCGGGCTGAGCTTCCGCAGTTGGCGGCAGCGCATGCGGCTGCTGTCGTCGTTGAGTTTGCTGGAGGAGGGGGACAGCGTGACCAATGCCGCGCTGTCTTGCGGGTATGACTCGACGTCGGCGTTTATTGCGGCGTTCAAGGGGTTGTTCGGGTTTACCCCTGGTGAGTTGTTCAAGCAGTAACACTGCTAAAAGATCGCAGCCTGCGGCAGCTCCTACAAGGGATCGGCGTACACCCTGTAGGAGCTGCCGAAGGCTGCGATCTTTTGATCTTATCTTTTGATCTTGTCCTTTGATCCTCAGGTTCTAAACCGGCGAACCAACCCATCCAGCTCATTCGACAACCCTGCCAGGCTCTGAGAATCCAGGCGCGCCGAGTTTGCCAATTCCGCCACCAACTGCGCATCGCCATGAATCTGGCTGATATGCCGATTGATGTCCTCGGCCACCTGATGCTGTTCCTCAGCCGCCGTGGCGATTTGAGTATTCATGTCACGAATCACATCCACCGACTCACGGATCTGCCCGAAGCTGCTGCGCGCTTCACCGATGCGGGTCACCGATTGCTGAGACACCTCCAGGCTCGCATGCATCTGCTGTGTTACCTGACTGGTGCGCTTGGCCAGGTTGCCCAGCAGGCCGTCGATTTCCGCCGTGGAATCGGCAGTGCGTTTGGCCAGGGCGCGAACTTCATCCGCCACCACCGCAAAGCCACGACCCTGTTCACCGGCCCGGGCTGCTTCGATGGCCGCGTTCAGGGCCAACAAGTTGGTCTGTTCGGCGATGGAACGGATGGTCCCGAGGATCGACTGAATGTCGTTGCTGTCGCGCTCAAGCTGTTGCATCGATTGTGCCGACTGTTCGATTTCCTGGCTCAAGCGATCGACACTGCTCACCGCGGCATCGATCTGCTGCTGGCCTTCACGGGCCTGGCGCTGACCGCTGTCGGCCGACTCGGCGGCCTGGCTGCAAGAGCGCGCGACTTCGTTGGCGGTGGCGACCATTTCGTGGAACGCCGTGGACACCATGTCCACCGCTTCACGCTGACGCCCGGCGGCTTCGGCCATGTCGCTGGACACTTGGGTCGAACTCTTGGAGGTGGCGAGGATCTTGGTCGCGGCGCCGCCGATGCTTTGAATCAGGTTGCGGATCGCCGCCAGAAACTGGTTGAACCAGTTGGCCAGTTGCGCGGTTTCATCGCTGCCACGGATGTGCAGGTTCTTGGTCAGGTCGCCTTCGCCCTGGGCGATGCCTTCCAGACCGCTGGCCACGCTGCGGATCGGCCGCACGATCAGGCTGGCGAAACTGGCGCCGACGATGGCGAAGAACACCGCCAGTACCGCCGCGATGATCGCGATCAGCCAGGTCAGTTGAGTGGCCGAGCTCATCACGTCGGTCTGCTTGATCAGGCCGATAAAGGTCCAGCCCAGTTGCTCCGACGGCCAGACGTTGGCCATGTAGCGCTCGCCATTGAGCTCAACCTCTACCAGCCCTTTGCCGGCCTTGCCGAGTTGCGCGTAACCGTCGCCGAGGCTGCTCAGTGCTTTGAAATTGTGTTCCGGCTGCTTGGGATCGACCAGTATGGTGCCGGTGTTTTCCACCAGCATCAGGTAGCCGGTTTCGCCGAGTTTGATCTGTTTGACGATTTCAGTGAGCTGCTTGAGCGTCACGTCGATGCTGACCACGCCGCCATTGCTGCCCAGTTTGTTATCGATGGTGCGCACGGTGCTGACGTAGGTCGCGTCATCCTGGGCCCAGTAATAGGCCTCGGTGCGAAGCGGCTTGCCCGGCTTGGCCTGGGCCGCCTTGTACCACGGGCGCTGGCGCGGGTCGTAATTGCTCAGCTTCGCATCGTCCGGCCAGGACACGTAACCGCCCGCCGCCGTCCCGAGAATCGCGTAGGCGTAGGCCGGGTGGCTGTTGCCAAGGTCCTGGAGGAGGGCGAAGACCTTCTTGTCCATTTCGCCTTGGGGAATGCTCTCGGCGTTGGCACTCATGTAGGTCTTGAGGCTGTCGTCGGAGTTCTTGATCAGCGGTTGGGTCGCCAGGTAGTCAACGTTCTGGCTGATGCCATCAAAGAACAGCTGCATGGCATTGCTGACCTGACGAATCTCGCGGCCACTGCCGTCGACAAAATTGTCCTTGGCATCACTGCGCAAGTTCAGCACGACGAGGGTGGCGACCAGCACCACGGGCAAGCAGGCGATGATTGCAAACGCCCAGGTCAACTTCTGTTTGATGTTCATCCGCGCTCCAGTTTTTCTTGTAGGCCCACGCAGTACTGATGACTCGCGGATTATTGGCAGCCGAAAACGTTTGATATGCCCCGATCCTTGAGCGCGCCTTCTTGATTGTTGTTGAGGCGATTGTCAGACAATTCCTTTTCTCTCTAATGACTTCGGCTGAAGCGCGGGGAAATTGAGGTCTTTTGAGAAAAATCCTGCGAACGCCAGCGATCGAGGTTAGATTCTGTCGCAAATACCTTGGCACTCCGTCGTCAACAAGTGGTTCTCGCTCAGCTATGATCCGGGGTAGTCGATGAGTTTTGCCCGATTAATCCGGCACATTGTGTGCATCTTGATGTTCATGGGAACGTTCATAGGTCGGCAACCCCTCCCCCGAATGAGAGGATTGCCGTATAACGAATGACTTTCGCGTGTTTGGTAATAAAGGACCCACAATAAAAGCTGATGAAGACTCCAAAACGCATTGAACCCCTGATCGAGGACGGTCTGGTCGACGAGGTGCTGCGCCCACTCATGAGTGGTAAAGAAGCAGCTGTTTATGTGGTGCGCTGCGGCAACGAGCTGCGTTGTGCCAAGGTCTACAAGGAGGCGAACAAACGCAGTTTTCGTCAGGCGGCCGAGTATCAGGAAGGCCGCAAGGTGCGCAACAGCCGGCAGGCTCGCGCAATGGCCAAGGGCTCCAAGTTTGGCCGCAAGGAAACCGAAGACGCCTGGCAGAACGCCGAAGTGGCGGCGCTGTTCCGCCTGGCCAGTGCCGGGGTGCGGGTGCCCAAGCCGTATGACTTCCTCGAAGGCGTGCTGCTGATGGAGCTGGTGGCCGATGAGTACGGCGATGCCGCGCCGCGTCTGAACGATGTGGTGCTGGAGCCGGATCAGGCACGCGAATATCACGCTTACCTGATATCGCAGATCGTGCTGATGCTGTGTACCGGTCTGGTGCACGGTGACCTGTCCGAGTTCAACGTGCTGCTGACGCCGACCGGCCCGGTCATCATCGACCTGCCGCAAGCAGTGGATGCGGCGGGCAACAACCACGCGTTCAGCATGCTGGAGCGGGACGTGGGCAACATGGCGTCGTACTTCGGTCGTTTTGCACCGGAGTTGAAACGCACCAAGTACGCCAAGGAAATGTGGGCATTGTACGAAGCCGGCACCTTGCACCCGGCCAGCGTGTTGACCGGCGAGTTCGACGAGCCGGAAGAGCTGGCGGACGTCGGCGGGATCATGCGCGAGATCGAGGCGGCCCGTCTCGATGAAGAGCGTCGCCAAGCGGTTCGGGCGGCGGACGATGCGCCACCGAGCAAAACCGAAGAGCCGCCTCCGCCGTGGATGCAGTGATCGGTTGACCCAAAACCCGGCTTTGGCCGGGTTTTTTGTGATCCCCCTGATCCCCTTGTAGGGGGCTAGGAACACTTCGCACATTCAAGGATTGATTGTGAACACCCCATCCACCCGCAATGCCCAACTGATCGTCGCCGCCCGGCTGATTTCGGACTTCGGCGCTTTCCTCAACATGGTCGCCCTGGCTACCTACGTCTACCTGCTCAGCAATAGCGCCATGAGCGTCGGCATCTTCCTCGCCAGCCGTGTCGCCGGGGGGATCCTGGCCAGCCTGATCGGTACCCGGTTCTATCGCCGCTGGGCCGGGCGGCTGCCGCTGATTGCCTTCGATCTGCTGCGTGCCGGTTTGCTGGGTCTGCTGTTGGTGCTGCCGGTCAGCCAACAAGCGTTGCTATTACCGCTGATCGCGTTTGGCCTGGGGTTTGGTAATTCGATGTTCGCCATCGGCCTCAACAGCCAATTGCCGCACCTGATCGAAGAAGCGCAATTACTCAAGACCAACGCCTGGATAACCTCAGCGTCGTCTGCGGCGATGGTCAGCGGGAGTCTGGTGGCTGGGTTGTTGGTGGCGGGTTTTGGCTTTGAAACAGTATTTGCGCTGAACGTGGTCACGTACCTGCTGGCGGCGCTGCTGATTGTGCCACTGCGGTTTTGCGGACCGGCTCCCAGCTGTGATGAACCTCTTCACAAACAGGGCGAATGGCAGGCCTTGCGCCAGGGTTTGCGCACGGCGCCGGTACTGGCGGCGATGTTGGTCGTCGCCATGGCCGACACCTTGGGCAGCGCCGCGCATAACGTCGGTCTTCCCATTATTTCAAAACTGCTCACACCCGAGTCGGCCAGCACCACCCTGGGCCTGATGCTGGCGGTATGGGCCTGCGGCAAGTTCATCGGTGCGCGAATCGCCAGTCGCCTGAAAGGCACGGACAACGCGCACCTTGAGCGGCGATTTTTCTTTGGCGTGTTGCTGATGTCCTGCGGCTTCATCCTGACGTTTCAGCAGCAGACCCTGTACGGTTTGCTGCTGTTTTCGTTGCCCGCCGGGATAGGCGACGGGTTCTCGGAGGTTGGCCTGATGTCGCGCCTGCAACGTGAACCGGACAGCCTGCGCCTGCCGATTTTCAGTTTTCTGACGCTGCTGCAAATGACCGGGTTCGGCGTCGGCATGTTGATCGCCGCGCCGTTCTATTCCTGGTGGACACCCGGCGCGGTGGTGCTGTTGTTCCACGGCATTCCCCTCACCCTGTTGCTGGTGGTGAAGGGGTTGGCGCTCAAGAATGAGCGGGTTCGACGCAGCAACCCGAGGCCAGCTCCTTGAGAATCGGGCAGTCCGGGCGGTGGTCGCCGTGGCAGTGTTCTACGAGGTCTTGCAGGGTGTCGCGCAACTGACCAAGTTCGCGGATCTTCTGGTTCAGCTCGTCGATGTGCTGACGGGCCAAGGCCTTTACATCGGCACTGGCGCGTTGGCGATCCTGCCAGAGGGTCAGCAGTTTGCCGACCTCTTCCAGTGAAAAACCCAAGTCCCGAGAGCGCTTGATGAACGCCAGGGTGTGCAGGTCGTCGTCGCCATAGACCCGGTAGCCACTGTCGGTGCGATGGGCCGCCTTGAGCAGGCCGATGGATTCGTAATAACGGATCATCTTCGCGCTCAGACCGCTCTGGCGGGCCGCTTGGCCAATGTTCATCGATCGTCCTCCGGGTCTTTGGGTTTCCAGGTTTTCAACAGTAACGCATTGCTGACCACGCTGACGCTCGACAGCGCCATGGCCGCGCCGGCCAGCACCGGGTTGAGGAAGCCGAATGCCGCCAGTGGCAGGCCGATCAGGTTATAGACGAAGGCCCAGAACAGGTTCTGGCGAATTTTCGCGTAGGTCTTGCGGCTGATCTCCAGCGCCGCCGGAACCAGCCGTGGGTCACCGCGCATCAGGGTGATCCCGGCAGCGTGCATGGCGACATCCGTGCCGCCGCCCATGGCGATGCCGATGTCAGCAGCAGCCAGGGCCGGGGCGTCGTTGATGCCGTCGCCGACCATCGCCACCACGCCGGTTTTTTTCAGCGCGGCGACGGTGGCGGCTTTGTCCGCTGGCAGTACTTCGGCGTGAACATCCTTGATGCCCAGCGCTTGGGCGACGACTTTGGCACTGCCGCGGTTATCGCCGGTCAGCAGGTGGCTGCTGATATTGCGGGCGCTTAGGCGTTGCACCGCTTGCAGGGCGCCGGGCTTGAGCGTGTCACCGAAGGCGAACAGGCCCAGCACCCGAGGTTCGGGGCTTTGCTCGATCAACCAGGACAGGGTCCGGCCTTCGGTTTCCCAGGCGCTTGCGGAGTCGGTCAATGGCCCGGCATTCAAGCCACTTTCTTCCAGCAAACGCCGATTGCCCAGGGCCAATCGCCGACCATCGAGGCTGCCGGCAATGCCGCGCCCGGTCAGCGATTGACTGTCGCTGACATCGGCCACGGTCAAGCCGCGCTCGGCGCAGGCATCCAGCACCGCCTTGGCCAGCGGGTGCTCACTGCCGCGTTGCAGCGCACCGGCCATTTGCAGCAAGGCCGCTTCGTCACCCTCGATGGCACTCAAATGCGCGATGCGCGGAGTGCCCGAGGTCAGTGTGCCGGTCTTGTCGAACACCACGGCGCTGACTTCGTGGGCGCGCTCCAGGGCTTCGGCATCCTTGATCAGAATCCCATGGTGCGCCGCCACGCCGGTGCCTGCCATGATTGCTGTCGGTGTGGCCAACCCGAGCGCACAGGGACAGGCGATTACCAACACCGCGACGGCGTTGATCAATGCGGTTTCCAGCGGCGCACCGTACAGCCACCAACCAACCAGGGTTGCCAGCGCAATCAGCAGCACCACGGGCACGAACACCTGGCTGACTTTATCCACCAGTTTCTGGATCGGCGCTTTCGCCGCCTGCGCGTCTTCGACCAGGCGGATGATCCGCGCCAGCACGGTTTCTGCGCCGAGCGCCAAAGTCCGCACCAGCAACCGACCTTCGCCATTGATCGCACCGCCGGTGACCTTGTCGCCCGGTTGTTTAGGCACCGGCAGGCTTTCGCCGCTGATCAACGCTTCATCGGCGTGGCTCTGGCCTTCCACCACTTCGCCATCCACCGGGAAGCGCTCGCCGGGTTTGACCATGACCAGATCGTTGAGGCGCAAGGCACTGATCGCAACCTCCTGCTCGCGGCCGTCGATCACTTGAATGGCTCGCTCCGGACGCAAGGCTTCGAGGGCGCGGATGGCGCTGGCGGTCTGGCGCTTGGCGCGGCTTTCCAGGTATTTGCCCAGCAACACCAAGGCAATCACCACCGCCGAGGCTTCGAAATACAGGTGCGGCATGCGACCGGCAGCGGTGGCCCACTCGTAAACGCTCAAGCCGTAGCCGGCGCTGGTGCCCAGAGCCACCAGCAAATCCATGTTGCCGGCACCGGCGCGCACGGCTTTCCACGCAGCGACATAGAAGCGGGCGCCGAAGACGAATTGCACCGGCGTTGCCAGCGCGAACTGCACCCACGCCGGGAGCATCCAGTGCACACCGAAAGGTTGCAGCAGCATCGGCAGCACCAGCGGCAAGGCGAGGGCGATGGCCGCCAGCAAGGCCCAGCGTTCACGGTTCAGGCGTTGTTGCTGATTGTCGGTTTGCGGGTGTTCGACTTCCCAGACGCGGGCGGAATAACCGGCCCTGGTCACGGCGCCGATCAAGGTTTGCGGATCGACCTGGCCCAGCAGTTCGAGGTGCGCCCGTTCGTTGGCCAGGTTGACGCTGACACTTTTCACCCCCGGCACCTTGGTCAGTGCCCGTTCGACGCGGCCCACGCAAGACGCACAGGTCATGCCGTCGATGCTCAATTCGAGGGTCTGCTGCGGCACGCTGTAACCAGCCCGCTGCACGGCGTCCATCAAGGCCGGCAGGCTGTCACTGGGCGCTTGCACCCGAGCCTGTTCGGTGGCCAGGTTGACGCTGACGGCCGTGGCGCCGATGACTTTGCTCAAGGCACGCTCGACACGCCCGGCGCAACTGGCGCAGGTCATGCCGGCAATCGGCAGATCGAAAGTGGTGGATTCGGACATCGGTCACGCTCCCTGTAGAAATTACCTACAGGATCAACCTTGCCATGCTGGCAAGGTCAAGTGCCATGTCTCAGATCAAAAGATCGCAGCCGACTCAGTATTCCAAAGCCGCAGGCTTGAGGTACATCCCTTCCTGCGTCATCGCAATCCGGAACTTCAACACATCCCCAGCCTTGAGTTTGATGTCCTGCGAGCCCGGTGCGAGCATGCCCGGGTTGCAGCCCGGCGCCTGGCCCGGCAGCAGTTTGAGGCGCAGGGACACATTGCCCGGCGGCAGGTTGAACGAGGTGCTCTGTTCCTGGAACAGCCGCCCGGCCAACTGATCCTGGATGTACACGCCGATCTCGCAGGAAGTCGATACTTCCAGGCGCTCGCGGGAAATGATCAGCACGCCGTAGTCCTCCCCGGCGGCTTGAACCGAAGGTGTCGCGGCAAAGAGGCTGAGGAAGCCAAACAGGCTGAGAGCTGACCAGCGCATGGCTGAATCTCCTGATGTCGAGTCATTGATGGGCGCAGCTTGGCCGAGCGCGACGCCGATTGCCAGCCCGGCAGCTTGTTTCAGAACTTGACCTTGCCATGGTGGCAAGCTCGAGACTGCGCGCAACCCTCATATAAGGGCTTCATTAAAGGAGATGTCCCATGCAAGTGTTCAACGTTGAAGGTATGTCCTGCGGTCACTGCGTCAAGGCCATTACTGAGGCGCTGCAAGCCAAGGATCCGGCAGCCAGCGTGCGTATCGATCTGGCGGCAAAAGAAGTCGGCGTAGAAAGTGCTCTGACAGCCGATCAGGTGATCGCCGCCATCACTGAAGAGGGTTACGGGGTAAAACTGGTCTGAGCTATTTTTAATAAAGCTATTTTTAATAGTTAGCGACCTAACGGAATGTTCAAGGCGTCCACGTCCGGCTAGACTGTCAGCCTGCCGATCCATGGCTAACCTGTCTGCCCAACCTGGACGCCTGATGAACCTGCGCACAATTCTGATTCTCGGCGCCTTGAGCGCTTTCGGTCCGCTGGCGATCGATTTCTACCTGCCGGCCTTCCCGGCCATGGCGCTCGCTTTCGGCACCGACGAAAAACACGTGCAACTGACCCTGGCGGCCTATTTCCTCGGGCTTTCCATTGGCCAACTGGCGTACGGCCCGGTGGCGGATCGCTTTGGGCGACGCATTCCCCTACTGACCGGCGTAGGCCTGTTCACCTTGGCCTCATTGGCCTGTGCCTATGCACCGAGTCTGGAGTGGCTGATCGGTGCACGCTTCGTCCAGGCGCTGGGCGGTTGCGCGGGCATGGTGATCGCCCGGGCTGTTGTCAGCGATAAATGCGATGCGGTGGGTTCGGCGAAGGTCTTTTCGCAGTTGATGCTGGTGATGGGCCTGGCGCCGATTCTTGCGCCGATGCTGGGTGGGTTGTTGGTCAATACGTCGGGTTGGCAGTCGATCTTTCTCGTGCTGACCGGTTTCAGTGCATTGGCCGGGTTGGCCGTGGCCCTCGGGCTGCCGGAAAGTCTGCCGGCCCATGTGCCGCGCCAACCGTTGTCAGGCGCGCTGCGCCAGTACGGTCGGTTGCTGGCGGACCCGATATTCCTCGGTCATGCCCTGACCGGTGGTGTCGCCATTGCCGGGATGTTTGCCTACATCGCGGGCTCGCCGTTCGTCTTCATCAAACTCTATGGCGTGCCGGCCGAGCATTTCGGCTGGCTGTTCGGGATTAACGCGGCGGGGTTCATTCTGGTAGCCCAGGTCAATGCCCGGTTGCTGGCAAAGCGCGGTCCGGCCTTTTTGCTGGCGCGTACCGTTTGGCTCTACCTGGCGGGCGGTCTGGCCCTGCTGGCCGTCAGCGCGTTGCACACTGCGGACTTATGGCCGTTGTTGATTCCGCTTTTTGTCTGCATCGCCAGCCTGGGTTGTATTGTGCCCAACGCCTCGGCCTGCGCGATGAACGGGCAGGGCGCGCGGGCGGGCAGTGCCTCGGCGATGCTCGGTTGCCTGCAATTCAGCGTCGCCGCCGGGGCCGCGGCGCTGGTGGGTGTTTTGCACGATGGCAGTGCCATGCCGATGGCCATGGTCATCAGCCTGTGCGCAATAGTGGTGGTGAGCGTGGCGATGCTCACCCGGCGTTTGCAGAATGCCCGGGCGTTGGAACAAGCCCAGGCCTGAGGACGGACTCAGCCAGCAGTGCGCTGCTGACGGCCGGGAATTTGATGGGGCGCGAGCAAGCGCGCTTCAAGCGTTTTAGTGAAGGCCAGGGCTTCGGCTTCACTGCGGAACGTCACAGCGTGTTGATCCAGGCGAACCTGCCAGCGGGATGTTGCCAATTCTTTTATCAGGATCTTCATTGCTGAGTTCCTCTTGTGAAAGACGTCTCGCAAAAGACATCACGTAAAAGATTGTTCGCAGAGTTTTCGATTGTAGACCTGAATACGATCGCAATTGTGACAACGATCAACTCTCTGACTGACGGCAAAAGATCGCAGCGCCCACAGGCACGTACATCCCGGCTTTCGGTCGCACCCTGTAGGAGCTGGCGCAGCCTGCGATCTTTTGATTTTGCTTTTTAAACACAAGATCAAAAGATCGCAGCCTTCGGCAGCTCCTACGGGTCAGAACCCTTCAAGCACAATCTTGCCCTTGGACTTGCCGCTTTCCAGCAGTTCATGGGCGCGACGCAGGTTGGCGGCGTTGATGGTTCCGAAGTGCTCGCCGACCGTGGTTTTCAGTGTGCCGGCATCGATCAGCCCGGCGACGCGGTTGAGCAGTTTGTGCTGCTCGATCATGTCGGCGGTCTCGAACAGCGAGCGGGTGTACATGAACTCCCAGTGCAGTGACAGGCTCTTGCGTTTGAGCTTGGTCACGTCCAGCGCCTTCGGATCATCGATCAGCGCCAGTTTGCCTTGCGGCGCCAATGCCTCCACCAATTGATCCAGGTGTTGGTCAGTCTGGGTCAGGCTGGCAACGTGGGTCACATGCTCGAACCCGGCACGTTTGAGTGCTTCACTCAGCGGCTGAGTGTGATCGATCACCTGATCGGCACCCAGGTCACGTACCCAACTCTGGGTTTGGGCACGGGACGCGGTGCCGATGACTTTCAACCCGGTGAGCTGGCTGGCCAATTGCGTGAGGATTGAACCAACGCCCCCGGCGGCACCGACGATCAGCAGGCTCTGACCCTCATCGGTTTTGCCTTCGCGTATTTGCAGGCGTTCGAACAACAGTTCCCACGCGGTGATGGCAGTCAGCGGCAGGGCGGCGGCTTCGGCGAAACCAAGGGTCTTCGGCATATGGCCGACGATGCGCTCATCCACCACATGAAGCTCGCTGTTGCCGCCGGCACGGACGATGGAGCCGGCGTAGAACACCTTGTCGCCGGCCTTGAACAAGGTCACTTCGCTGCCAACAGCCTTGACCACACCCGCCACGTCCCAGCCCAGCACTTTGGCCGCGCCACCTTCAGGCTGTACGTTCTGGCGAATCTTGGTGTCCACCGGGTTGACCGAAATGGCTTTGACCTCCACCAACAGGTCGCGCGGGCCGGCGACCGGTTCTGGCAGTTCGATATCTTGCAGGGATTTTTCGTCGCTGATCGGCAGGGAGGCGTAGTAGGCAATGGCTTTCATAGTGGGGTCCTGGGAGAGAGATGATTTCGATGGCACAGATGATTGGTTATTTCTCTGCAAGATAAAACCCGCTAAAAGAGCAGTCTCTTTCAACATTTTTTTGATAATCGGGGCTGAAGATGTTGCGTTTCGATGACTTGCAGTTGTTCGTTCGGGCGGCGGACCTGGGCAGTCTGTCGGCGGCGGCACGGGTGATGGATATGTCGGCGGCGGTGGCCAGCGCGGCGTTGAAGCGCATCGAACAACAACTTGGCGCACGCTTGCTCACCCGTTCTACCCGTAGCCTGCGCCTGACGGCCGAAGGCGAGGGCTTTCTGGAGTACGCCCGGGCTGCCTTGAGCAATCTCGATGAGGGCCGCCGTTTGCTGGCCAGTGGGCAGGATCAGGTCAGTGGGATTTTGCAGCTGTCGGCGCCTTCGGATTTCGGGCGCAACCTGCTGTTGCCATGGCTCGACGAGTTTCAGCGCGAGCATCCGAAACTCACCGTGCGGTTGCTGCTGGGCGACCGCATCGCCGACCTGTTCCGCCAACCGGTGGACATCGCCCTGCGTTACGGCGAGCCGGAGGACTCGAGCTTGGTGGCGTTGCCCATCGCGCCGCAGAACCGCCGCGTGCTGTGTGCTGCGCCGAGTTATCTGGCCCGACATGGCGAACCACGGCAGCTGGAGCAACTGGCTCAGCACAATTGCCTGCTGTTTATGCTCGGTAGCCGGGTCCACGATCACTGGAGTTTTCACGATGGCAAACGCGAGGTGAGCCTGACCGTCAGCGGCGATCGCTTCAGTGACGATGCCGATGTGGTGCGGCTGTGGGCCGTGGCGGGAGCGGGGATTGCGTATAAGTCCTGGCTCGATGTCGCCACCGATGTGCTCGCCGGCCGCTTGAAAGTGCTGATGCCTGAGTTGCTCTGTGAGCGCGCACCGCTGAATTTACTGTGCGCCCATCGCGCACAATTGAGTAAGCCGGTGAACCTTTTGCGGGAAATGCTTGCCAGCCGATGCGCTCGGATAAGCAGTCAATTTCCGACGATATCGGGTGTCGATCATTAGTCGCAGGCAAATAGCGAAATTTCTGTCAGGAACTATCACCACCAATGGATTCCCGAGGGCAGGAACCGGCGGTTAACCCGCTTATACTAGCGCCCGCCTCATGTACGCGCCGTCGATCTCGCAATGGCGAGTCCACGTTCGAGTCGGTCAGACCCTACGGTCATCACCGGACCTTCGCTGCACCCGCGAAGCAATGGCCTGGGTGAGTGGGTGGCTTTGCCCGGCTTATGGCGGTTTACGCGTCTTGGCCGAAGACACATTACTGGTCATGATGACTCTGAGCAGTAGACGAAACGATTCAACAGGGAGTGAATACATGGAACTTGCACCTTGCATCAGCCAGATTGCCACGTTGCTGGCTGACCCAAAGCGCAGCGCAATGATGTGGGCCTTGATGGACGGCACGGCACGGCACACTGAGGAGCTGGCGTTGCTGGCGGGCCTGTCGCCGTCTTCGGCCAGTGCGCATCTGGGGCGCTTGTCCACCGGCGGTCTGTTGAAAGTCGAAACCCGTGGGCGCAAACGGTTTTTCCGGCTTGCCGCGCCCGAAGTCGGCGCCGCGATAGAAGCCTTGGCCAGCGCTACCCTGGCCAGCGCGCCTCGGGATATTCCAGAGGTGTTCAAGCGCACGAGCCCTATCGCCAAACCTCAGTCGGCGCCTTCGTCACTGCTACGGGCCAGGCTTTGTGACGACCATCTGGGCGGTACCCTGGCCGCCGATCTTTACCAGCGTCTGCTGGATGCCGGCTGGATCGAGCAGCTCGATCAGCGTGTCATGATCACTCACAAGGGTTCCACGCAATTGGCAGCACGCGGTGTGTTCATCCAGGCGCTGGCCCATCGCAACGGCAGAGTCGCCTGCGCGTGCCCGGACTGGAGCGAAAGACGCCCGCACATGGGGGGTTCCTTGGGAGCGGCCTTGTTGCAACTGTTCATGCAGTCCGGCTGGTTGAGCCTGCCCAGCGATTCGCGAGCCTTGCAGATCACGGCCACGGGGCAACGTGAAATCCATCGTTTCGCCAAGGAAACCGAGCTGGAAATGGCGCTTTAGAGCCATTGGGGGGCGATGTCCGGGATTCTGGGCTTCAGGCGTCGTTCAGAGCTGTGGGCAGGTCGTATCCAGCAATAACCCCCAGTCACTATCGCGCACACTCGATCCGGGGACTTTCGGATTGGGGGAATGTGGCATGGAAACACGAAGCTTCAGCGCGGCGGAACGACTGGAACGGCTGCCCATCAGTGGTTATCACCGCATCATTTTCATCATCATTGCCTTGGCGTTTTTCTTCGACTCCATGGACCTGGCGATGATGACCTTCCTGCTCGGCTCGATCAAAACCGAGTTCGGCCTGAGCACGGCGCAGGCCGGGTTGCTGGCCAGTTCGAGTTTCTTCGGCATGGTGGTGGGTGCCTCGCTGTCCGGCATGCTGGCCGACCGCTTCGGGCGCAAACCGGTGTTCCAGTGGAGCATTGTGTTGTGGGGCATCGCCAGCTATCTGTGTTCCACGGCGCAGAATGTCGAAATGCTGACGCTGTTCCGAATCCTCTTGGGAATCGGCATGGGCATGGAGTTTCCAATTGCGCAGTCGATGCTGTCGGAGCTGATTCCGGCCAAGCGTCGTGGGCGTTACATCGCATTGATGGACGGTTTTTGGCCGCTAGGTTTCGTCGCGGCCGGGGTGCTGTCGTACTTCCTGTTGCCGGTGATTGGCTGGCGCGACATCTTTCTGGTGTTGGCGGTGCCGGCGGTGTTCGTCCTGGCAATCCGTTTTTTCATTCCCGAGTCGCCGCGCTGGTTGGAACAGGCCGGGCATCATGATGTGGCGGACACGGTTTTGCGCCGCATCGAAGAACGGGTTCGGGCTTCATTGGGCCGTTCGGATCTGCCTGAGCCGATTCGCCTGCCACGGGTGGCGAGTCAACCGGGCAATTTCTTCTCCGCGCTGCGGGAAATCTGGTCGGCACAGTATCGCCAGCGCACGATGATGATCTGGAGCGTGTGGTTCTTCGCCTTGCTGGGTTTCTATGGCCTGACATCCTGGCTCAGTGCGCTGTTGCAACAGTCGGGTTTCGCCGTAACCCAGTCGGTGTATTACACGGTGCTGATTTCCCTCGGCGGGATTCCCGGTTTCCTCATGGCCGCCTGGCTGGTGGAGCGTTGGGGGCGTAAGCCGGTGTGCGTCGTGACCATGCTCGGCGGCGGGGTGATGGCGTTTCTTTATGGCCAGAGCGCGGTGTTCGGCGGCAACGTCAGCCTGTTGATCACATCGGGGCTGCTGATGCAGTTCTTCCTGTTCGGCATGTGGGCAGTGCTCTACACCTACACCCCGGAGTTGTACCCGACATCGGCACGGGCCACGGGCTCGGGGTTCGCTTCGGCCATCGGCCGCGTGGGTTCGCTGCTCGGGCCATTGGTGACCGGGCTGGTGTTCCCGATGACGGGGCAGGGCGGGGTGTTTGCGCT
>NZ_JBGLZF010000033.1:0-59957 GCF_047304405.1 Pseudomonas sp. Pseusp11 | reverse complement strand
AAACAACCCCCCCTCCGTTTTTTCTTCCCCCCTGCGGGGGCCGCCCCCCCCCCCCCCCCCCCCCCCCCCCCCCCCCCCCACAGCAAGCCCCCTCGCCACAGATGCCATCGAAAAAGATGGCTTATTCGGGCAACTCGGCCAAGCCATCGACATCCGTCATGGCCCGTTCCAGCAGGTCCGCCGGCAAGCTCTTGCTGGCTCGCGCGCCAAGCAATTTGAGCTGTTCGCTGCGACTGACCAGGTTGCCACGGCCTTCTGTCAGCTTATTGCGGGCAGAGCTGTAGGCCTTGTCCAGTTGCTGCAAGCGATTGCCGACCTCATCCAGATCCTGAATGAACAACACGAACTTGTCGTACAGCCATCCGGCGCGCTCGGCGATTTCCCGAGCGTTCTGGCTCTGGCGCTCTTGCTTCCACAGGCTGTCGATGACCCGCAAAGTGGCCAGCAACGTGGTCGGGCTGACGATCACGATGTTGCGGTCGAAGGCCTCCTGAAACAACGTCGGCTCTGCCTGTAACGCCGCGGAAAACGCCGCTTCGATCGGGACGAAAAGCAGGACGAAATCCAGGCTGTGCAACCCGTCGAGCCGCTTGTAGTCCTTGCCGGCCAGGCCTTTGACATGATTGCGCAGGGACAGCACGTGCTGCTTGATGGCGATCTGGCCGATGCCGTCGTCTTCGGCGGCCACATATTGCTGATAAGCCGTGAGGCTGACCTTGGAATCGACCACGACCTGCTTGTCGCCAGGCAGGTAAATAATCACATCCGGCTGGAATCGCTCGCCGTCCGGCCCCTTTAGATTGACCTGGGTCTGGTACTCGCGCCCCTTCTCCAGGCCCGCGTGTTCAAGCACCCGTTCAAGAATCAGTTCACCCCAATTGCCTTGGGTTTTCTGCCCTTTCAAGGCGCGGGTGAGGTTGGTGGCTTCGTCGCTCAGGCGCAGGTTCAGTTGTTGCAGACGCTCCAGTTCCTTGGCCAGGGAAAAGCGCTCGCGGGCTTCGGCCTGGTAACTTTCCTCGACGCGTTTTTCGAATGACTGGATGCGCTCCTTCAACGGGTCGAGCAATTGCCCCAGACGCTGCTGACTGGTTTCGGCAAAACGCTGCTCGCGCTCGTCGAAGATCTTGCCCGCCAGCTCGGCGAATTGCGCTCGCAGCTCGTCTCGCGAGCCTTGCAGGTCGTTGAGGCGCTGCTGATGGCTTTCCTGCTGCTCACGCAACTCGGCGTTGAGGGAGGCAGCCTGAGCGTCCAGGCGACGCAACTCAGCTTCTTTGCCAGCACGTTCGATGTTCCAGGCGTGGGCTGCGTCGCGGGCATCGTCGCGTTCGATCTGTAGCAATTCGACTTCACGGCGCAGGGCTGCCAGATCGGCTTGTTTGGCGGCGTTGGCCTGGCTCAGGTCAGCGACTTCATCACGGCAGGTGTCGAGCTGGGCGTTCAAGCCATCCTGCGTCAGCTGGGCCATGGCCAGGCGCTCTTCCAGCAATGCCAGTTCGGCCTGCCCCGTACTCGCCCGACGCTGAAGTTGCCAGGCCAGTACCAGCAACGGCAGTGCAGCGCCCGCCAGCCCCAGCAATGCGCTGGTCAAGTCCATCGCCATAGCCACTCCTGCCGATTAGATAAAGCGTGAAGGTTAACCAAGGCGTCAGGTCTTGGACAGCTCAGTCTTCGATCAGCCCGAGTTCCTGCTGGGCGCGTCGGTCCCCGGCGCGCGCAGCCTGGCGCAACAGGTCCTGGCCAATACGGCGATCCCGGGCGTTCCCGCATTCGCGGCACATCAATTGGCCGAGGCGGCTTTGCGCGGCCACTACGCCTTCACGGGCAGGTTGCTTGAGTAAACGTCCGGCGAAGTGTTTGACGTTGGGGTTTTCGCCCAGGCGCGGGCTGTCCAGTAGCCACTCGGCCACACGCATCGAAAAGCGCTTGGGTGGGTTAATGCTGGAGGGTGCTGAGGCAGCAGAGACTGGTACTGAGCGAAACTTCATAAAGCACTGTGGGGCAAATCGGAAGGCGCGCCACTCTACTCTTTTTTTCGCACAGGTAAAGTCGAAAAAAGCCTGCACGCCCGTCCTAGAGCAAGCGCTCGGGACAATCCACAGAAGCTGTGGATAACTCAGTGGACAACCGCCCTTGAAGTCGCGCAAAGCCGTGTGGAATGGGGCTCGCAGTCAAACTGACGATTTTTTCACCAGTAAAAAAAAGCGATGTTTTTCATTGACTTAAATTTTCGTTACAGGCACCCACCCTCGGTGAAGCGAGGATGACAGTGCGATGACAGTGCGTGCAACTAATGTGCACAAGTACCTGCGAGGCGGTTATATCGGTGCGCTTTTTCGGCGCGTTTTTACGGTAACGCCTGGGGATAAACCCCGCAACCCGCGCCACAGATTGATCCTGGCTCGATCGCCCTCTCGGATCAACGGCCGTTTTTTGGGCGATTGCGGGGCACGTGTCGGCCGATGACATTTTCCGACAGCACTTGCGGATGTGGTCGGCCGGCACTTCAGTGTTTTTTTGCGAGCAGGCTTCCCTTTGGCCATTCAATCCGTTAGTATCCGCGGCGTTAGTACCAAGCTGAAAGTCAATTCTGGTCGAACAAATCCCCCCGGTCAGCCTTCCCTGAGAGAAGCCTTCACCGACAAAGCGGGATCGACCACCTCGATGGTTTCCAGGTAAATCTTGCGTCAACACAGCCTTTGAATCGAAAGCAAAGGGTGTTGCGAAGTTCACTTACTCTGACCGAACCAACCTGCAAATTGATCAGGATCTTCACCCCGGGCCCAGAACCTTTGCCCCTGATGTGTTGCCTGCCCTCCTAAGTACCTACCTGCCAGCCCAAGCGCGCCAACTTATCAGCGCTTCAAACTGGCTGCTTTGTTCCAGTCGGGTTCTTCGTTCGACCAATGGTGGTCGTCGTCACTGGAACGTTTTAATTTTGCACGGCTCTTATCCGTGTCGCTTGTAGGAACACCCGATTATGTCTACTCAAATCCACACTCAGGATGCCATTCGCACCCTAACCAACGCTTTTGCACCAATGAACTGCCTGATCATGGCCGCTCGCAAAGGCTGCTTCAGCTTCACTCTGGTCAACGAACACGGCATCGCTCGTCACAGCGAACGCCTGTACCCCGATCAATACTCCAGCGCCGAGCCGCTGCAGGCTGTGATCGAGCGTACTCGCCAGGCACTGGTTGCCTGAGACGCCAGAAAGGCTGAAAACCTCAAAAGCCCTGCTGAAAAGCGTAATACTGTTCACTTAAGCGGAGCAGCCTTACGGCCCCCTGGAAACCGGGGCTTTGATATTTTCACCGTCCCAGGTCTTGAAGGCCTTGGACGGTGATCCAGTAACACCCCTCCGATACCGGTTCTCAACTCTGCCAATCATCTGCCTGTACCTGAAATCGGGTTGGCCGCGGCCATCACGATCAGTTGCATGGCAATGTCCCCGCACAACCGCCGGATCTACGCACAAGATTACGCCCATGCCTGGCGCCCCCATAAATATCCGATGCCAGAGGTCTGGCATCGGATTTTCGAGGAAGTCCGGCTGAGGCTCAAATACTCAAGTGAACAGCATTACGGTCAGGCAAAACACTCGTTCCTTATCAGGTGAGCGGTTTGCGCAGCAGAATATCGACCGCGAAGACGCCCAGGACAGTCCCGGACACCCAGCGTTGGGTGCGCATGGCAGAAGGTCGCTTGGCCAGGAATCCACTGACCCGGGAGGCGGCGAGAACGATCATGCCGTTCACGGTGACGGCAATGGTGATCTGTACCAGCCCCATCTGGATGAATTGCTGGAAGGTAGATCCTGCGGAAGGGTCGATGAACTGCGGGATCAGCGCGGAATACATCAGCGCAATCTTCGGATTCAGCAGGTTCGTCACAAGCCCCATGGTGAACAGCCGTCTCCGCGAGTGAGGTGGCAGCTCCCGCGCCTCGAAGGGGGAACTCCCCCTGGGCTTCAGCATGTTCCAGGCCAGATAGCCCAGGTAAAATGCGCCTGCGATCCTGACGACATCGTAGGCGACTGGCACTGCCTTGAACAAAGCGGCCAGTCCCAGTCCCGCCGCCAACAAGTAGCACACGAAGCCTAGCGCCACACCCGCCAGCGAAATCATCCCGGCCAGCCGCCCCTGGGAAATCGCCCGCGAGGTCAGGTAGACCATGTTGGGACCCGGTGTCAGCACCATGCCCAAGGAGATGATGGCCACACCGGCCAGGCTTTCCAGCGCCATCATTGGCGTGCTCCATCGTTCAAAGGGGATGTGTCGGCCCGCTGCGGCTCGAACCAGCCGAGACTGCCGCGGAACAGCGCATGCTGAGCACGCTGTGCCACTGGCCGAACCACGATTTCATCGACATTGACATGTGCGGGCTGATCGGCAACCCAAGCCACGACCTGGGCGACATCGTCCGCGCTCAAAGGCCGGTCGACATCCTTGTAGAGGGCACTGACCCGTTCGGCGTCGCCGCGAAAACGATTCAAGGAAAACTCTGGCGTATGCACCATGCCGGGGAGCACTTCGGTGATGCGCACCGGTATACCCTTCATCTCCAGTCGCAAGGAATGGGTCAGTGCGCGCTGGGCACTCTTGGCCGCGCAATAGCCGCCTCCCCCCTCATAACCGGCTAGCGCAGCCGTTGAGGTGATATTGATGATGCACCCTTGGGACGCGATGAGCCTAGGCAATAGCAGTTGGGTCATCCGCAAAGTCCCAAGGACGTTACTGTTGAACATGTTCGTCCAGTCCTCGGCACTGGCCGCGTCTACCCCATCCAGGCCGATCGCCCCGCCCGCACAGTTCACCAGAAGATCGCACTCGGAAACCTGCACCAAGTCCTCCTCTCGCGCTTGTGTCACATCCAGCACAATGGCGCGCCCGCCGGTTTCGCCAGCAATCTGCTCGAGCCGATCCCCCCTGCGCGCCACAAGGAATACCCGCCAACCACGACTGGCCAAGGTACGAGCGCATGCCTCGCCAATGCCACTGCTTGCACCGGTAACAACTGCTGTTTTCAAGATTGAGCTCCCCATGATTCGGATAACTGTTCGAAGATCTTCCCCACGTCACGTACCAGCGCGGGGCGATCGAAGCTGCGCAGACGAAGGCGCGTGCCAGCGCCCTCATAAACACCGCTGGCGAAGCGATCCAGGTTCTGCGGTTGAGCCCAGTACAGGGTACCCAAGCCTTCACGCGGCGAGCTGTTGCGGCGGGCGATCACCCATGCCCCCCGCTCGCGATGCAATGGCCTGCCCTCCTTGCTAAGGCTGCGCGCAAGGTCCCGGTAGCGGGTAGACGCCCCGGTCTGGATTTCCCAAGCGATCCCCAGCAGGTCGATATCCCTCACCTCTCGCCAGAGGAACGGGATTTCGGCGCCACCGACCCGGGCACCGATTTCCAGGAACAGCAATTTGTCATCCAGGTCGAACAGTTCGAGGTGGAAGACGATTTCTCGCTCAGGCGCGAAGACTGCCAGCAGTTGTTCGACGCGCCCCGCAATCCGTCGTTCGTCGTCGCCCTCCTCGAGTTCGATACTGCCCAGCGGGCTATCCGGACCGAAATCGGCACAGCTGTTCACATAACGCGACGCCGTGACTACCACAATCCGTTGCCCATCCCACCAGCCGTCAACGTGCAGGATGGGGGCCGCGCAGCAAGCCTGGACCATCATCGGCTCCGTGGCCTGTCTGATCTGATCAAGATCCCTTGGGCCGCGAAGAAACTTTACGCCGCGACTCGCCGTGCCGTAACGCGGCTTGAGCACCAGCGGATAGCCGTGTTCAGCGGCCAGTCGCTCCACCGCTTCGCGGGAATCGGCAGGCGACGCGGGCAGCACGCCGATCGACGATTGCCGGCCTGCGACCTCCAGCATGGTGAGCTTGTCGCGGAACCGCTCGGTCCACGCGACAAGATCTCCCGGTACCTGCCATCGCTCACGGATAGAAGCCGCATTGAGCAGGTCGCCCTCATTGAGGGCAACCACCAGCGCTGGAACCCCATGTTGCTCGACCAGACGCTCGGCCTCAGCCATGACCGCCTCAGCATCGTCCAGGGAGACGAGCACCGAGCTTGACGCCAGGCGCTCGCTTGGCAGGGACGCGCAGGATTCGGGCGTACAGATCGCCCGAATCTGCATTCCTGCCGGCAGTTCGTATCGGTCGTATAGCGCTTGGCTACCGACCCAACGGTGCAAGCAGAGGACATATTTCATGCCGTGGGATCCACGATGAAGTTGACCGCCGCTACCAGTTCGTCACCGATACGCACGGCATCCTCGCGCGAGGTGCCAGTTGCCAGGACATACCCTGAAACGCAGTCGGCAACGGTGTCGAGCGGTGGAATCGTATCGCCCTCATGCTTCTGGATGACTACGGCACGCTCGGCGGCGCCCAGTTCGAACAGGAACGGCAAGAACACCCGTGGAGTCTCGCCTGACTTGGTATGGCGCACATCGACGTCAGGCTTGAGATCGAGCTCGACCTTTCTGACCTTGCCAGGTGTCGGTACGAAGAACTGGATCGCGGCACCCGCTCTCGGCTCGGGCGACACATCCGGCAGAGTGTCGATACCCAGCGGCACAGTCAGGAACATGCGGTTCAGGTCCAGGCCGAACGCACGCCGTACCAGTTCCGGAGCACCGGAGCCCGCGAGACGAGCGTGGGATTCGAGTACACGCGGACCTTTCGGGGTCAGCACGAACTCGCTGTGGGAAGGGCCTTCCTCCAGTTCTACGGCGTCGAGCAGGCGGCAAGTCATTTCCTTCAGCTCGCTCAGCCATTTCCTGGCCTCGGTGCTCGGCGTGCTGACTTCCCACTCAACATATTTGTCGTTCATGCGGTACTGGGAGTAACCAATGGGAAGGTGGCGCCCCTTGAACGAGAAGGAGTCGACGCTGACAACCGGCCCCTCCAGGTACTCCTCGATGATAATGTGCTTGACGTCGGCATCCTGAAGCGCCTGCCAGGCCTTGGAAGCAGAGGCTGCGTCATCGCAGGGATGGATATGCAGGCTGGCCACGCCTTCGGCGGGCTTGAGAACCGACTTGCCATGCTCTTTGACGAACGCGACGGCATCCTGCGCACGGGTGACATGGCGATAGGCAACCGGGCTCAGGTTGTGCTCGACCAGCAACTCGCGCATGGCCACTTTGTCCTTGAGCAGGCGCGCAGTCTTATAGGAAACCCCGGTGAGGCCGAAGTGATCGACCACTTTGCCCGTTGACTCGCCGGCCACTTCGGTAGTGGTCATGATGCGATCGAACGGACGGTCGCGGTGCAGGGGCTCGAGGACCTTGATGATGGCCTCGGCGTCGTCAATCCTGGCATGCACCACCTGTTCGCAATGGGCGAGGATTTCCTGCTCGTAGTCACCCTCCTGATGCACCAGCACTACGTCGATGCCCAGCTCCTTGGCACCATGAATGGGCGAGGGACGACCACCGACTACTGCGATACGCTTATTCATGCATGAACTCCCTGTCTACTGTGATGTTTGTTGTGTGATGGTTCTTGAAGCAAAGGCTCAACTGCCGTACACCCGGCGCAGCCAGCGCGCCTTGCCGTTGAGCAGAGGCTGGAACGCCTTGCGGCGGTGCAGCACGCGGGCATTTTTGAAAATGAAGAAGTCGCCTGGTTGCAACACCACCTCTATACCCTGGGCATCGCGCAGGCACTGGCGCAGGAGCCCAAGTGCCTTTTCGCTGTCCAGGTCGAGGGCGGCCACGATGCCATCGTCAAAGCGCAGGCGATAACCGCCCTCATCGTGCTCCAGCACCGGCAGCACCCTCGGCTGGCCATCGAAGCCCTCGTTGGAGGCAGGGGCACCAAAGGTGTAGGCAGACTTCTGCAACTGGGCGATCGCCCAGCCGGGCAGCTTTGAAAGGACATGATCCACACAAACAATGTCGGTGGAGGCGCCTTCAAAGTTGCGCACGGCGGTAAAGGCCAAGAAGTTCGGCACGGCGGTCGCGACATTTCGGCTTTGATCGGCGAAGGGCCAGTTGGGATTGTCGGTGTGCCAGAAAAACTCCACATCCGCGCCCCAAGAGCTGGTGGTGCCCGCGGCCTCCGGAACCGGAACGACGTTTCTGACCAGCTTGCCGAAGTTCTCATACTCGACTGCATGCGGCCTGACACCCAGCAGCCACAACATGCCAAAGTGCAGCAGATCGAAGTCAAGAACACACTCGGCGTTGGGCAGGAAACCATTGCGCGGCGTCGCGACGTCCGTAGAGAGCGAAATGCCTCTGATGAGCAGCGCTTTGTGCGGGCTGTCAGGAAATGCGCGAATTGCCTCGACGATGTCCCGGCCCAACACTGTGCCGAGCCAATCCCCGCCGACTGCTCCCACACTCTCAGCGCAGTGCGGCGTTTCGGCCAGCCTCACGCGACAGCCCTCCAGCCCGGTCAGGTCGGGATCATTGACGACCACCACCTGTACCAATGAAGCCTCCTGAACATCCATGGCCATGACGCTCATGATTTGCGGTTCAGGTATGAGGTGACCTTGGGGTCTGGCTGATGGGCGAACGCCTTGGTTCGTCGGATAAACATCCCCAACGGCAGGATCAGGTAGAGCAGAACATAATCCATAGTGCACCTTCCCTAGTGTATGAAAGAGTTAATCCAGCGGTACTGTCTCGCGCCAGTCGACCGCCTCCTCGAACTGAGGCTGCTCCGATTTATCGAGGTAGAAGTCGCCAATCGCCAGCACATCCATGTTGGTACGCATAAAGCAGCGATAAGCTTCGAACGGCGTGTTCACAATCGGCTCACCGCGCACGTTGAACGAGGTGTTGACCAATACAGGACACCCTGAACGCTGATAGAAGTGTTCAAGCAGCGCCCGGAACCGCGGGTTGCGCTCCCGGTCCACGGTCTGCACCCTTGCCGAGAAGTCCACGTGGGTGATTGCCGGCAGCTCGCTACGCACCAATTTGAGCAAGTCGATCCCGGCAAGCCGCGCACTCTCCTGTGGGATCGCCTTGCGAATGCCCGTTGCAATTGGCGAGACCACCAGCATGTAGGGGCTTTCCTCGACGATGTCGAAGTAGTCTGCCGCTTTTTCCTCAAGCACCACGGGAGCGAAGGGGCGGAAGGACTCGCGGAACTTGATGCGCAGGTTCATGTTTGACTGGGTGTCCGAGCGGCGCGGATCACCCAGGATCGAACGGCTGCCAAGCGATCGCGGACCGAACTCCATTCGCCCCTGGAACCAGCCGATGACCCCGCCGTCCTCGATGCTGGTGCTCACCCGCTGGTCGAGCTCTTCCGGCGAAAGCCTGTGAAAAACAGCGCCGCAGGCTTCCAGCTCGTCCCTGATCTGCTCTTCGCTGTACTCCGGCCCAAGCAATGCTCCGCTCATGCCATCACGCACGCCAGCAGGCAGTTCGCGGCTTGCCACCCTGCGATGCTTGCGGTCAGTCAGCAGCGCGGCGCCCAGCGAGCCACCCGCATCGCCAGCCGCCGGTTGCACCCACAGACGGTCGAATATCCGCTCACGCGAGATCACGCCGTTGGCTACGCAGTTAAGGGCAACGCCCCCGGCCATGCACAACGCGGTCTCGCCAGTGAGCTCACGGGCGGTCTTGGCCAGGCGCGAAACGACGATCTCCGTGACTTTCTGCACCGATGCGGCCAAATCGAACTCGCGATCGGTAAGGGGGGCCTCGGGCAGGCGCCGGGGGCCACCGAACAGCTGCTCAAAGGCATCGCCCGTCATGACCTGGCCTTTGATGAACTCAAACTTGGTCCAGTCGAGCCTGAAGCTGCCATCGGGCTTCACATCGATCAGATGCGAGAGGATCGTGTCGACGTAATGAGGCTTGCCATATGGCGCAAGTCCCATGAGTTTGTATTCGCCGGAGTCCACCTTGAAGCCACAGAAATAGGTGAAGGCCGAATAGAGCAGGCCCAGCGAATGGGGAAAGGACAACTCGGCAACCAGCTTGATACCTTCTGGCCTGCCGTGCCAGATGGTGGTCGTCGCCCATTCGCCGACACTGTCGATACACAGGATCGCGGCGCTCTCGAAAGGACTGGGGAAGAATGCCGATGCGGCGTGGGACTCGTGGTGACCATGCACTTCGATTCGGCGACCGTCCCGATCTCCCATCGCTCTGAGATGACGCACGACCTCACGGTCCATCCGGCGCTTGGTTGATAGCCATTCGCCAAGCACCGGTGCGTAGGTGCGCGCTGCCGAAAACCCGGCCACGGCGGCCGTCGAGAGTACCCGACGGAACTTCAGTGCCGGGTCTTCGTAATAGGCGACATGGTCGACATCGGCCAGGTTTATACCTGCGTTCCTCAAGACGTACTCGATGGCCTTGCGTGGAAAACCCGGGTCATGCCGTATCCGGCTGAAACGCTCTTCCTGGGCCGCGGCAACGATCTTGCCGTCCACTACCAGAGTGGCCGCGCTGTCATGATAAAAGGCAGAGATGCCAAGCGTAATCGTCATAGCAGCGACCTCACTTTTTCGCGAAACTTATCCAGCATTGTTTGCTCCCTGGGTGGATTGAGCGCGACGAATCCATTACGGACGCGCGCCCAGAGTTCATCACGGTCACTACGAGAAAAAGCACAAAGGTAGGTATCCAGACTCGCGGCAGCCCATGCCGTATGCCCGGTGGAGATGTTGTCGATGGAGTTGTGCAGATCGACGAACATCGTCGGATAGCCGTAGGCAACCAACGCCTTGTGGGTACGCCGATAACCGCCCCCTACTCCGGACAGCTCCATCGCCAGGTTCAGCCCGAGAATCTCCGGGCAGTAGGTTTGGGGATATCGCCCGATAGACAACCAGAACACGGGCAGCTCGAAGTTCTCGTCGTTGAAGCAAGCGGCGTTGGCGTATCCGGGGTCAGCGGTGGCCGGCAACTCGCCATGTACTGCCTTGAGCAGATGGCGGTAGATGACGGGATGGTTCTGCGCCTCGATTCCGTTGCCCAACTCATCGAAAAGCGTTTCGAACAGTCTGCTGCCGTACGCCGTGGAGGCTACCGCCGGGTGGGCGAACCCGGCCAGCCAGGCCCCGTCGATCATTGTCAGCGGCGCCAGGGACAGGATATCGGCGACCACCTCATCGCGAGACGGCAGCTCTTCGTCCTGCTCCAGTGCCTGGTTGGAAGCTTCATGCTGGCCCTGCAACCACCGCTGCAGGACACCGGGAGCCCAACGCTCCGGCAACGAGCAATGCCCCTTGGTGACGCCACGGGCGGCCCTGGCCAGCCAGCTCTTCACGTAGTGACCGGCATAGGATTCCTCTGACGGCGTGAGCTCCATTCGCAACAGGCGCGGGTAGGCCTGTCGCGGGCTGAATCTGGCGACCAACGCTTGGGTTTCAGCGACCTCGCGAAGAGCCTCGGCGAGTTTGCCGTCGTCTTTCCATACCTGGAAAGCCGGGGTCTGCCTGGGCGCATCGGAGTAAGGCAAGCCGCAGATCCAGCGGTGAAGAATGGCAATATCGTCGCGACTGAAGATTCGGAACATCTTGCCCCGCGGCGAAATCAGGCTGGTGAGCAGTGGACTCGATTCCGGCCTGCCCGCCCGCACGTAGGCGCTGGCGGCAAGATGGTCGAGAAACTTCAAGGAGTCGTCGACTGCGAGCAAGGGCTTCATCGGCACCTTATTCAACTGAGTCTTGTCATGGTATTGACAAGCATCCAGCCGACGTCGGCTGATCAGGTGGCGCGCCGCCTCTCTCGGATCGAGCCAGCGCTCAAGCACATCGAGCAGCGCTTCGTTCATCTCCTCGGCCTGCCGGCGCGCCCACAGGTAGCCTTGGCGTACCCCATCGTTTCCGGCAGCGCCCATTTGCACGAGAAATTCCCGGACTGCCGTTTCGGCGAGCACGGCAAGATCATCGGCACTACCAGCGGGATCGCGACGCAGATCGAGAAATTGGCGGGCAGACGGCTCGTTATGGGCGATGAACTCAAACGAGGGCAACAGCCCGCAATGACGCAGGTAAAGGTTGATCCCCAGGATCTGGGCCGTCAGCGACTCCGGAAAATGTCCCAATACGAGCAGGGTCGAGGCAAAGTTGAAGGCTCCGTCCGAGATCCTTGGGTCGGCCACTGCCCGCAAGAGATCTTCGCCAGCATCTGCCAGCGCGTGCTGACGCAGCAATTCCAGGTAGCGCTGGATACGACTGGCCCCTGGCTGACCGGCACCCACATCCGCCGCATGGATACTCAGCGCTGCCATGGCATGGCGCGCTTCATTATTCCAGCTGCCGCACACCCCATGAATCAGGTGCTGACTGCCGATCAGAAAGGGAGCCGACTCCAACGCCGCCTTGGCACGCAACGCCTGGGCATTCGCTTCGCTCCCCTCGATTGTCTGTGCCAACCTTCGGAATCCGTCCCGCAACGGCCCAAGCCGCTCGCATGCACCGCTCGCCAGCCCCGCCAAAGCCGCCGGGCTGGTGAAGTCAACGTCCACCAAGTCCGTCCCATGCACCGCACCCAGGCAAGTGCGCAGGTTGACCGGCGTGAACATGCGCCTGGCCTCTCCCCCGGTTTCTGCCCCGAGGAAGCTGGAAAAGATTTGCCTATTAGTTTTCATCAGTGCATTGGATATATGGAGGAATTGTTTTTCTTCTTGGCTTTTTTCTTTTTCTTGAACAAAGAACCAAGTGCCTTGCGAATTCGCTTTAACATAGAGCCCCCTAAATTTTCATTGCAGGTATCGATGAATGGCGCGTGCTACGACATCACTACCAAGGTCGGTAAAGTGCGCGCGATCAACGTATAACCATTCATCATCCGGACGCTCTCTAAAATCATCGATCAAACTGGCAAATCGAATACCCAAGTCATGACAACTGTTGGCCAGACTATCGGCGTAATATTCCGCGACAGTGGGAGCGGATATGTCGCCATATAAATGCTGCCAGGTACCAAACCGGGAAATCCGATCAAGCTCATTGAACAGCTTCTGCTCTTCGGCACACGGCGTTCTTACCCAAGTCGCCAAGGGTTGGAGAACAAACGTAAGTTCTGCACCCAAAGAATCCGCGAGGCGTTTCCAGGTAGTCAGACAATTCATGGTGTCTTGCAGAGCGCGTACCAGAGTTTGCGAAACAGGCGGAACCTCAGTCGTTTCGTTCGGCCATTTTGGAAGTTTGCCAGGCGGCAGTTCTGCACCATTTTCCTCAGCAATTTCATCAAACTTTTCGTAATAGTCACCGCAGAAGTAGAACGGTGGCAGATCACCTCGAATGAACTCAGGAAGACGCGCCATGACCAGAGTATTGAAGCCGCCCATGATCACGATGCGTCGCACTTTGGGCAGTCGATGAGCATGCAGCACGAACAGCATCAATTCCTGGGTCGCATTAAAGGTATGCCCCGCAAAATTCAGCCATGGCGTAGCGTCGGGATCATGCGTGGACAGGCGGCTCGCTACCGAGGCGGCATCACTGGAAGCCCCGTAACCCAAGGCTGACGAGGCCCCGACCAGTAAATTCACCTCTGATAGCGCGCTGGCCTCGAGGGAGCCGACACTGACCGGCCGGCCTTGCGCATCATAGGCCAGGCGAAATCCGAGCCGATCGGTATTGATCGCTTCCGAACGGTAATCGGCGGCATTGAAACCCATCACATAAGGTAAGTACTGGGAACGACTGCGACTGGCGAATTGATCGTAGGTGAGCATCTGGGGTGTTAACTTCACACGTTCCAGACTGGGATCATCCAGCGCGGTGCGCTTGCGTCTTTTAAACATGGCCAAGCCACTCCTTTAGCGAGAATCGGAATTCCATTTGATCAGCCAACTCTTTTTGGGACGAACGTCCACTTCGATTATTTAATATCGAAAGTGCGAACCTGCCAATAACGGCCCACAGCAAGCCAGGCACCATAAGTTTTGGATATCAACAATCCAAACTGTTAGATGCATGAAGGTCGAAATTAATTAAAACCGTGCGCGAGCAAAATAATTCACAGCACAATGCGACGAGGCGGGAAATTCAGTGATGATTTTTGCGATGTGCAATTTGAAGGTATTGCAGACTGCAATACGCTGATACGGATAGCTTCCATGCATTGTATCTTCCTTTTTACTTTTATTCTTTCTGGCCCATCCGAGGGGCTCATGCGATCGATTCTAGACATTGGATCCCAAATGTCAAATGAAGCACCTGCAATTTATCCAAGAAAAAAAATATTCATGAAAAGGCGCGTAAATCAACAAACCCTATGAATGCCCGGTCAAGTTGCCGGACTACACCCTGCTGCTGACCGTGTCGCTGATTCTGGTGTCGTCGCTGTTTGCTTTTGCAATGTCAACATGAAGAGCAAGGACAACTCCTTCCAGGGCTTCGTAGCCGCGTACGCCGACTCCTGAGCACCCTCATCCAAAACATCCCCATAGAGTGGGTCGCGTCTGCACCGCCCAAGGCCTTCAAGGCCAAGGACGGTGAAAATATCAAAGACCCGGTTTCCAATGGACCGTAAGGCGGCTCCGCTTAGGTGAACAGCATTACCCTGAAAAGCGGGGTTTTTATCGCCCGATATTTCTCTTTTAGCCGCCATTGCCTAAGCACCAACCGATATAACGGTTATAACTCGAAGCCAGAAATATTTTAAAAACAGTCCTTTACAGCAAAATAATGACACTACACTTCAACTCAAGCGGCTTGATCCGCTTCCGGCGAGCCTGATTCGATCCACAGCTGCCAAGGCCCCCTTCAGGTATCGCCGACCACTTCATGTTTCGAGGGCGTTATGGGTATCGCTGCCAGCGAACTGTGCCGTTATGTGATCCGTCCGACATTGATCTACCTCGGACGCCATAGCGCGACTGCCGAATCCCTGCTGCTGGGCATCGCCGCCAGCCAGTCAGCCCTTGGTTCAGCCCTGCATGACCGCCGTGGACACGGCTTGTACCGAATCGCCGAACCCCGCCACCAGGCCCTCTGGGATCACTACCTGGCCCTGGACCCGGAGCGGGCGAGCCTGGTTCGCGGCTTGGCCAGCCAGCATGCTTTTCTCAGCGGACCGCACCTGGAATTGACCGTCAACCTGCGTTACGCCACCGCCATCGCCTGGCTGCTGGTAGAAGAACAGAACACTCCCCTCCCCGCCTCCGATGACTTGCTGGGAATGGCCCGAATCTGGCGCCAGACCTTCCAGCCCCAAGGTCGTTTGCGAGACTTCACCTACGCCTGGCAAACCTGTGTTTCATCGTTGAATCAGGTCGCCTGCTGATCCACCCATTTCCGAAGATCGCCCAACAGGTCGCGATTTTGGTCGGATTGTCCTACAAAACCGCTCTAAATCAAGCGATACGGGCTATGGCGCCCGGACGAAAATGTTGGTAATTTTCGCTCCGGTGATCACCAGGAGTTCTAATAATGAAAAAAGTAATGCTCAAAACCACCCTTAGCCTCGCCGTTGCCTTGGCATCCACCCAGATCTTCGCCAGTGGCTTTGCCCTCAACGAACAAAGCATCAGCGGGATGGGGACAGGTTTTGCCGGGCGATCTTCTTCTGCCGACGACGCATCCACTGTTTTTGGTAACCCTGCCGGCATGTCTCGCCTCAAGCGCGAACAAGTGACCGGCGGTGTTGCATTTATCGACGCGCACGCTGACATCAGTGATGCCAGCTCCCGCCCGAATGGTGGTACCAACAAAGGTGACATGGTCCCTTTCATGGGCGTGCCCATGGGCTACTACGTAAAGCCACTCGATGACCAGTGGGCAGTCGGTTTCGGCGTCTATGCTCCATTCGGTCTGGTGACCGACTACGAGAACGGCTTCGCCGGCCGTTACTTCGGCAGTAAAAGCGAAGTCAAAATCGTGACTCTCCAGCCAACCATCAGCTATGCCTTCAACGACAAGGTGTCGATCGGTTTCGGTCCGACCATCAACCGCATTGACGGCACCCTGGAATCGAACCTGTCGCTAAACCCGCGCGCAGCGGACGGTAACGTCAAGATCAAGGGTGACGACACCGCGCTGGGGTACAACATCGGCATCTTGGTACAAGCGACCGACAGCACTCGCGTTGGCCTGACCTATCACTCGAAAGTGAAGTACAAGCTCGAAGGTGACACCAAGGTCAACTACAGCCTCCTCGGGGCTCTGGGTCAGAACCCTAACCAGAAGTACGATGCATCCCTGGACATAACGACTCCTGAATCGGTTGATATCTCGCTCACTCATCAACTGGATGACAAGTGGACCCTCTACGCGGGCAGCACTTGGACTCGCTGGAGCCGCCTGAAAGAAATCTCCGTTGAGAACAGTGGCGTTCCTGCTGCCCTGAACGGCCGTTTTGGTACCATCACCGAAGAACAGAACTGGCATGACACCTGGGCTCACGCCATCGGTGCTTCGTACCAGCTGAACAAACAATGGGTTCTGCGTACCGGTCTGTCCGTCGACCAGGCACCAACCAACAACGAAAACCGCTCCCCGCGCATTCCGACTGGCGATCGCAAGATTTTCAGCCTGGGCGCGGGCTGGAGTCCAACCGACGACCTGACCATCGACGTAGCGTACTCGTACCTGCGCGAAGAGTCGGTCAAGGTCAACAACAGCAACGGCCGCCAGAGCTACAACGCCAAGTATGAAAACTGGGCGAACGGTTTCGGTGTAGGCGCGACCTACCGTTTCTGATCATTCACGGCGAACCTGAACCCCTCGCCGCCTGAATTGAAAAAGCCCCGCACTCTTGTACAGAGGCGGGGCTTTTTAGTGCGCGTCGATCAGGGTTTCGAGGCCAGGGCTTTCTCCACCGCCTCAATGAACTCGGGATTGTCGGGCTTGGTCAGGCTGGAAAAATTGGCGATCACGTTGCCTTGGCGATCGACCACGTATTTGTAGAAATTCCACTTCGGCGAACTGCTTTGCTCGGCAAGGACCTTGAACAAATGCGTGACATCATCGCCGCGGACTTTCTGCGGTTCGGTCATGGTGAAGGTCACGCCGTAATTCACGTAACAGACCTTGGCAGTCTCTGCGCCATCCTTGGACTCTTGCCTGAAGTCATTGGACGGAACACCGACCACTTCAAGCCCTTGATCCTTGTAACGCTGATACAGCGCCTCAAGGCCTTTGAACTGCGGGGCGAAGCCACAGAAACTCGCAGTATTGACCACCACCAACGGCTTGCCGGCGAAGCGCTGGCACAGATCGATGGACTCCTTGGCGCGCAGCTTCGGCAATGAGCCTTGCAACAGCTCCGGGCATTCCGCTGCCTGAACCAGCCCGGAAAAAACCATCAGCAACGCAGGAACTGCAAGCCAGCGCATCGGCATGTCGGTGCATCCTTGAGCAATCGTCAGAACGCGAAACTACTCGCCTTCGCCGCTCGCTAGCAAGCAGCTCGCTAGCAAGCCCCCATGCCCAGCTGCATCAATGCCAGCCCACCCTGATGCCAGCCCCACCAAACCAGGGCCAGCAGCAATACGCCGACGGCGATGGCTGCCATCCGCGGCCAAAGACTGTTCATGCGGCACTCACCTGGGTTTGCAGGCGCGCCACCGGCTGCTCGCGCACTGGCCAGTTCAAGGCTGCGGCCATCAGACTCAAGAGAATCGCCACCTGCCAGATCAAGTCGTAGCTCCCGGTTCGGTCATACACCACCCCGCCCAACCAGCCGCCGAGGAACGAGCCCAGCTGATGGAACAGGAAAACAATCCCACCCAGCATGGACAGATTTCGGACACCAAACAAGGTTGCCACCGTGCCGTTGGTCAAGGGCACCGTCGACAGCCAGAGGAAACCCATGGCCATGCCGAACAAATAGGCCGTGACCTGAGTGACGGGTGCCCAGAGGAACAGTGCAATCACCACCGCCCGCAACAGATACAGACCGGTGAGCAAGCGCGGCTTGGACATCCGCCCGCCAAGCCAGCCCGCCGTGTAAGTACCGAAGATATTGAACAGCCCGATCAGCGCCAGCACCGTGGTGCCGACGGAGGCTGGCAGGTGTTGATCCACCAGATACGCCGGCAAGTGCACACCGATGAACACCACTTGAAAACCGCAGACAAAAAAGCCGAACGCCAACAACCAGAACCCTGAATGGGAGCAGGCTTCGTGTAGCGCTTCAGAGAGGGTTTGCTCATGCCCGAGCACCGGCAACGGCTTGTCTTTAAGCATGCTCACCAGCGGCACGATCAGCGCCACCAGCAGGCCCAGCACCAGCAATGCCGCAGACCAGCCCAGCCAGCCGATCAGCCCCAGCGTGCCAGGCAACATGGCGAATTGACCGAAGGAACCGGCAGCACTGGCGATCCCCATGCCCATGCTGCGTTTTTCCGGTGGTACGGCACGGCCGACCACGCCGAGAATCACCGAGAACGAGGTGCCGGACAGACCGATACCGATCAACAACCCGGCGCTCAAGGACAAGGTCACCGCCGAATCGGACAACCCCATGAACACCAGACCCAGGGCGTACAGAACACCACCGATCAACACCACCTTTGCGGCGCCAAAGCGGTCGGCCAATGCGCCAGTGAATGGCTGCGCCAGGCCCCAGATCAGGTTCTGCAGGGCAATGGCGAAGGCAAACACTTCGCGGCCCCAGCCGAATTCGGCACTCATCGGCGCCAGAAACAACCCGAAGCCGTGTCGCACCCCAAGGGACAACGCCAGAATCAGCGCACTGCCCAACAGCACCCAACCGCACGTACGCCACATCGATGTCATTCTTGTTCTCCGGTAGCGGGTATATACCCGCTTAAGATCGAACAAACTGGCCTCAAGCCAGTTCGTCCAGCAGTTTCAGCAAGGTTTCACGCTTCTCGGCACCCAGGCGGTCGATCAACCGCTGCTGCGCCGCTTCCCAGGCCGGCAAGGCAGCTGCCAGACGTTCGCGCCCTGTCTCGGTGAGCAGGACGATGCGATTGCGCATGTCTTCGCCCTCGACCAGCGTCACCAGACCTTCACCTTCCAGCACCCGTAGATTGCGCCCCAGGGTGCTGCGATCCAGGCCCATGGCCTCGGCCAGTGTCGAGATGCTCGGCTGATCCAGACGCTGCAGGTTGCACAGCAGAGAATACTGGGCAACGTTGATCCCGAAGCCGTCGAGCGCGCCGTCGTAATGCCTGCTGACGCCACGAGCGGCGCGACGCAGGTTAGTGCACAAACATTGAGAAGGAAGCATGGTGCGTGTATATACCCGCGGTTAAATGAAAGCAAATATTTCGACACATTTTCTCGACGGGGACTCAGAGCAGCGCCAACCCCACCAGCAGCGCCACTTCCAGCAATTCCAGCAACGCCCCGGCAGTGTCGCCAGTCGTCCCGCCCAATCGCCGCATCATGACTTGCCGCAACCAGACAAACACCACAGCGGCCAGCGCAAGCGCCCACACACCGCTGAGGCCCGCGATCAACACACAGGCCACCGCACTGATCACCAACACCTGTTTCCCGGCCAAACGCGGCAGATGATCGGCCAGCGCCTGCCCCAATCCACCACGACGCACGTAAGGTGTGGTCAGGAATAACCCCAACAGCGCGCTACGAGCAATCAGTGGAACGATGATCAGCACTACACTGTGCTGCTGCTCGATCAACGCCAGCAACGCGGCGAACTTGAGCAGCAACACCAGCACCAGCGTCACCACCGCGATCGGCCCGCTGCGCGGGTCTTTCATGATCGTGAGAGTGCGCTCACGGTCGCCATAACCGCCGAGCCACGCATCGGCGCTATCAGCCAGGCCATCCAGGTGCAATGCGCCACTGAGCAACACCCACACGGTCAGCAGCAACGCCGCGTGAAGCAACAATGGCGCGCCCTGCAACAGCCCGTTCAAAGCCCACAGAATGGCACCGAACAGCACGCCGACCAGCGGATAAAACAGCAGCGACCGGCCCAATTCCTCGGGCGTTGGCATGCCCGGCAGGCGAATCGGCAGGCTGCTGAGAAATTGCAGGGCGATCCAGAACGGCAACATGATCAGATCGCTTCCCTTAACAAGGCGCCGGATTCAACCGTCAACGAGAACAACGCGCCATGGCCGACCTCAACGTTGAGCAATTGCTCACGCGGCAATCCGCGCGCTTGCGCCAGCAACAATCGCATGACACCGCCATGGCTGATCAGCAGGACCCGCTCACCCGCATAGGCCGCGTGCAACCGCTCAATGGCCGCCAACACCCGAGTCGAAAAGTCGGCAACCGGCTCACCATCAGGCGGCGTGAACGAATAGGGATCGGCCCAGAACAAGCCCAATGCCTCGGCACTGGTCTCCATCAGCGCCGCAGCGCTCTGCCCTTCCCAGGCGCCGAAGTGCAGTTCTTGCAGATCCTTTTCCAGCTGCACCGGCAGCCCCAGCTGCACTCCAAGTTCTTCGGCAAAGCGTGCACAACGCTGCAACGGCGAGCTGACCAAGCGATCCCAAGGGCCCTGCTCAACCACCGCAGCGCGCATCTGCTCCCAGCCCTTGCCGGTCAGCGCGTCGTCGAGACTGCCGCGCAGGCCGCCGCCGAGCTCGGTTTCGCCATGACGCAACAGGTCCAGGTGCAAGGTCATGCCGGGCGATCCGCCACTGCGGCTTCGGCGAATGTTGCCATCTGCCCGTGCAGGTCGCAGGCCAGGCGCAGCAATGGCACGGCCAACGCCGCACCACTGCCCTCGCCCAACCGCAGACCGAGGTCCAGCAACGGTTCGGCGTTCAGGGTTTCCAGCACATGGCGATGACCTGGCTCGGCACCACGATGACCGAACAGCAACCACTCACGACAGGCCGGATTCAGACGCACCGCCACCAGCGCGGCGACGCTGCAAATAAACCCGTCGACCAACACCGCGACACCTTCCTGAGCACAAGCCAGGTACGCGCCAACCAGCGCAGCGATTTCGAAACCGCCGAGGTTGAACAAGGTTTGCAGCGCATCGCCACGTTGAGCGCCATGCAACGCCAAGGCGCGTTCGATGACCTGGGCTTTATGGCTGACACCTGCAGCGTTCAGGCCGGTGCCCGGCCCGGCCAGGTGCACCACCGGGCAATCGAGCAAAGCACAAGCCAAGGCGCTGGCCGCCGTGGTGTTGCCGATGCCCATTTCGCCGCCGATGAACAACTGCGCGCCTGCTGCAATGGCGCGCTGCACACTGTCGCGACCAGCCTGCAAGGCGAGTTCGCCCTGGGCCTGAGTCATCGCCGGGCCTTGGACGAAATTCGCCGTGCCCGGGCCGATGTTCAGGTGACGCACACCCGGCAGATTCAACGACGGCGTAACGGTGCCGAGGTCGACCACTTCAAGGGACGCCCCCAACTGCCGCGCCAACACGCTGATCGCCGCGCCGCCGCTGACGAAGTTGTGCAGCATCTGCCCGGTGACTTCCTGCGGAAACGCCGACACCCCTTCGGCGACCACGCCATGGTCACCGGCAAAAATCGCGATCCACAGCTGATCGAGGGTCGGCTTGACCTGCCCCTGCAACCCGGCCAGTTGCACCGCCACCGCTTCGAGCTGGCCGAGGGAACCGGCGGGCTTGGTCAATTGCTGCTGACGTGCCTGCGCCTGTTCGACCACTTGCGTATCGATTGGCTTGCACGGGTTCAGCCACCAGGTGTGAGTCATAACGCAGTTCCTTTCAAAGTCAGGGGCAGGCCGGCGACGGTCAGGACGACACGTTGGCAGCGCTCGGCCAAGGCTTGATGCAGCCAACCGGCTTCATCGACATAGCGGCGAGTCAATTCGCCCAGCGGCACGACACCCATTCCGGTCTCGTTGCTGACAAAAATGATTTCACCCGGCAACGACGCCAGGCAGTCCAGCAGGGCTTCGCGCTCGGCCGACAGGCGCTCGGCGTCGTCGAGCATCAGCAGATTGGTCAGCCACAGCGTCAGGCAATCCACCAGCAGGCAGCGGTCGACGCCGGCGCTTTCGCGCAGTACGCGAGCCAGCTCCAGCGGTTCCTCGATCAACGCCCATTCGGCCGGACGACGGGCACGGTGATGGGCCACCCGCTCGTTCATTTCACCGTCCAGGGGTTGGCTGGTGGCGATGTAAGTGACGTGGAGCTGAGTGTCTGTCGCCAATTTTTCAGCCAGGCGACTTTTACCGGAACGGGCGCCGCCGAGGATCAGTTGCAGCATGGTTCATTCCTTAAAATCTTCGATGTAACGACGGGCCTCTTCGCGGGCCAGTGCAGCCACCTCAAAACCCACAGAGTTCCCGCAGCAACCCGGTATCCAGATGCATCTCCACCAGATCCGCCAACCGCTCGATATCGCGCTCGCGCAACCCGTGGTAATCCACCTCCTGCACCTCCTGCAAACCAGCCCAGCGCAACAGCGCACTGCACGCCGCCGGTGACTCGAACAGGCCATGCAGGTACGTACCGAAAATCTGCCCATCGGCACTTTGCGCACCATCGCAGCGACCATCGTCCAGCTGCACAGCGGCATTTTCCAGCGCCGGTCCGGTGGTCACGCCGGCATGAATTTCATAGCCGCTGACCTGCGCATCTTCCAGCGCCAGACGCCCACGTACGTTGCGCAGCTGCTTCTCTTCTTCGAGCTGCGTTTCGAACGCCAGCAAACCCAAACCGGCACTGGAACCCGGCGCGCCTTCGAGGCCCAGCGGGTCATGCACCTGCTCGCCGAGCATTTGCAGACCACCGCAGATTCCCAGCACTTTGCCGCCGTAGCGCAAGTGCCGTGCGATCGCCGAGTCCCAGCCATTGCTCCGCAGGTACGCGAGGTCGCTGCGCACGCTTTTCGAGCCAGGGAGAATTATCAGGTCGGCCGATGGAATCGCCTGGCCGGGGCCGATGAATTGCAGGTCCACTTGCGGATGCAGGCGCAGTGGATCGAAATCGGTGTGGTTGCTGATGCGCGGCAGTACCGGCACCACCACGTTGAGCACTTGCTCGACCTTATCGGTTTGACGTTGATCGAGGCCGTCCTCGGCCTCCAGGTGCAGGTCCATCACATAAGGCAACACGCCGATCACCGGTTTGCCGGTGCGCGCCTCCAGCCAGTCCAGCCCCGGTTGCAGCAAGGCGATGTCGCCGCGAAAGCGGTTGATGATGAAGCCTTTGACCCGCGCCTGTTCGCTCGGCGACAGCAGCTCCAGCGTACCGACCAAATGCGCGAAAACCCCGCCGCGATTGATGTCGGCAATCAGCACCACCGGGCAGTCCACCGCCTCGGCAAACCCCATGTTGGCGATGTCGCCGGCGCGCAGGTTGATCTCGGCCGGCGAGCCCGCCCCTTCAACCATCACCAGCGGATACGCCGCGCTCAGCCGTTCATGGGAGGCCAGCACCGCCTGCATGGCGATGGCTTTGTAGTCGTGATACGCCACAGCATTCATGGTGGTGACGGCGCGACCATGAATGATCACCTGGGCACCGGTGTCGCTGTTGGGTTTGAGCAGCACCGGGTTCATGTCGGTGTGCGGTTCGAGGTTGGCGGCTTGCGCCTGCACCGCCTGAGCGCGACCGATCTCGCCACCGTCGGCGGTCACCGCACTGTTGAGGGCCATGTTCTGCGGTTTGAACGGCACCACGCTCACGCCTTGGCGCGTGACCCAACGACACAACGCCGTCACCAGTGTGCTTTTACCGGCGTCAGATGTGGTGCCTTGCACCATCAACGTTGTCATGGGTTTTCCTTGGCATAGGTTTGCAGGGCTTGTTCGAGGCGCGACCAGTCCGTTTCATCGGCCGGCAAACCAAAGCGCAGGCTGCTGTTGTGGGTGAACAACCGCAGCAGAATGCCGCGCCGGGCCATGAATTCATGCAGCGCTTCGGCGCGATCGGTGATCAGCCACTGGAACAACGCGCAACCGCCCTGAGGCTTGAAACCATACTGTTCAAGCAGCAGCGCCAGACGCTCGCCGGCTTCGTCAGTGCGAATGCGCTGTCGGGTGTGCCCGTCCGTATCCGTCAGGCAAGCCTGGCCCAATACGCGGGTCGGCCCACTGACCGCCCAGGGCCCGACTTGCTCGGCCAGCAGTTTGAGCAACTTGCGCTCGGCCAGCACAAACCCCAACCGCACACCGGCCAGGCCGAAAAACTTACCGAAGGAACGCAGCACGATCAAGCCGATCTGGTTGGTGAACGGCGCCAGACTCAAATGCGGTGTGTTGTCCATGAACGCCTCGTCCACCACCAGCCAGCCACCGCGCTGGGCCAGCCGCGCATGCCAATCCAGCAGGCGGGCCGGGGTCAGGCTCAGACCCGTGGGATTGTTCGGATTGACCACCACCAGCACATCAAGGTTGTCGAGAAAGAAATCGACTTCCGACTCCAGGACTTCACGCACGACATAACCGTTGCGACGCCAGGCTTCGGCGTGCTCGGCGTAACACGGCGACAGCACACCGACCTTGCCGGCCCGGCGCAAACGCGGCAGCAACTGAATCGCCATTTGCGAACCGGCCACGGGCAACACCTGGGCCGCACCGTAATAGTCGCAGGCGGCTTGCTCCAGACCGTCATCGGTTTCCGGCAGGCGTGCCCAGGCCCGTAGCGGGATATCCGGAACCGGGAATGGCCAGGGCGCAAGACCACTGGACAGGTCGAGCCAATCGGCTTCGGCGATACCGTATTCAAGTGCTGCCTTGCGCAACCGGCCACCGTGTTCAAGCATAGAATTCAGCCCCCACGCAGAGAATCAGCAGCCATAACCATACCCCGCGCTGGACCAATTGCCAGCCACGGTCGATGGAATCGGCATCCGCCGGCACGCCTTCGCCCAACTGCGGACGCTGATGCAGTTCGCCGTGATAAATCGCCGCCCCGCCCAACTCGACACCCAACGCACCGGCACCAGCCGCCATCACCGGCCCGGCATTCGGGCTGTCCCAGGTCGGCCCCTGGGTGCGCCAGCATTTCAGCGCCAGCCGGGTTTTACCCAGCAGCGCGTAGGTCAACGCCACCAGGCGTGCAGGAATGTAGTTCAGGACATCGTCGATCTTTGCGGCAGCCCAGCCGAAACGCTCGAAGCGCTCGTTGCGATAACCCCACATCGCATCCAGGGTGTTGCTCAGACGATAGAGCACCACACCGGGCGCACCCGCCACGGCAAACCAGAACAGCGCGGCGAACACTGCATCGCTGCCGTTCTCCAAAACCGATTCGGTGGCGGCGCGGGCGACTTCGGTTTTGTCCAGCTCGCTGGTCTGGCGGCTGACCAGATAACCGACACGTGTGCGCGCCTCAACCAGATCATCGCTGCGCAGGGCCTTGGCCACCGGCTCGACATGCTCGCCGAGGCTGCGCATGCCAAGCGCGCAATAGAGCGCAAGAATCTCGACGATCCAGCCAACATAAGGTGCCCAGGACAGCGCGGTGACCAGCAAGGTCAGCGGCACGACCGCCATCACCCAGGCCGTCACCCCGTGACTGCGCCAGCCGCGGCCAGCGGAGTTGAAACGTTGTTCGATGCGATCGGCAAAACGACCGAACGCCACCAGCGGATGCCAGCGCTTGGGTTCACCCAGCAGCGCATCCAACGCGACCGCGGCGACACTCAACAACGCCACACTCATTGACTCACTCCCCAATAATTTTCATACAGCAACTCGTTGAGCGGACGCGCCTGCGCCCAGCCTTCGAGTACCAGCATCGGCGCTGGATAGAATTCCTTGACCGGCCCCAGGCAAAGAACGGCCAAAGGCTTGGCCCCGGTCGGTAAACCCAACAGTTTCGCCAAGGCTTGCGGCTCGAACAGCGACACCCAGCCCATGCCCAGGCCTTCGGCGCGGGACGCCAGCCACAGGTTCTGGATGGCACAGGACAGCGAGGCCATGTCCATTTCCGGCAACGTACGACGGCCGAAGATATGCCGTTCGCGATCGTCCATCAGCGCAGCGACCAGCACTTCGGCGCAGTCTTGGATGCCTTCGACCTTGAGCTTCATGAATTCGTCGGAGCGCTCGCCGAGGGCTTCGGCGGTGCGGACGCGTTCTTCCTCCACCAGTTGCTGGATCTTGCCGCGCAGCGCCCGGTCGCTGATGCGGATGAACCGCCAGGGCTGCATCAGGCCGACGCTCGGCGCCTGGTGCGCGGCTTCGAGCAGGCGCCTCAGTAACTCGGGCTCGACCGTGCCGCCACTGAAGTGGCGCATGTCACGGCGTTCGCCGATGGCTCGGTAGACCGCATCGCGCTCAGCTTCGGAAAAGGCGTTGTCCGTCATGGCCTGCTCGCGATGGCGGGTTCACGATCGGGCGCCAACAACGCAGCAATCGCCGCCGGATTGGACGGAAAATAAAAGTGCACATAAGAGGCCGTCATCCGCCCCTCACGATAAACCGCCTCTGCCCCTCGCCCGCCATTGGGGCTCAGGCCACGCGCAATCGGCTCAAGCTCGGTGCTGGTCAGCGAGTGGTGATAAGTGTGTCCACGCAACAAACCTTCAGGCAGTTCCACCGCCTGCAAGGCCAACGCCGCCAAACGCTTCTGCATCACCGCATCACCGGCCAGCAAGCCAACCAGTTCAGCGCGAGTACCCTCGACGTCGGTCAACGAATCCAGCAGGTACAACATGCCGCCACACTCGGCCAGCAACGGTTTGCCCGCTGCGTGGTGATCGCGAATGGCGGTCAGCATTGGCGTGTTTTGTGACAACGCCACATGGTGCAATTCAGGGTAACCGCCCGGCAGATAAAGGCTGTCTGCCTCCGGCAACTCGCGGTCGCGGATCGGCGAGAAGAAAGACAAATCGGCGCCCATCGCCCGCAGCAGATCCAGGCTCGCGCCGTAGGTAAACGCGAAGGCTTCGTCCCGGGCCACGGCAATCCGCACACCGGCCAGCAATGGTTCGGCGGCGATCACTTCAGGCGCGGCGAATTCCACGGCAGGCGGTAAAGCCACGTCGCAACTGCTGGCCAGCGAGGCGGCGGCTGCATCGAGGCGCAGATCGAGATCATTCAATTCGCTGGCCTGTACCAGGCCGAGGTGCCGACTCGGCAATTCGATGCCGGTCTCCCGGGACAACGCGCCGTACCAACGCAAGCCTTCCGTCAGGCTGCCTTCGAGCAATTGTGCATGACGCAGGGTGCCGACCCGATTGGCCAACACGCCGGCAAACGGCAAATCGGGCTGATAGCGCGCCAAGCCCAACGCCAGCGCGCCAAAGGTCTGCGCCATCGCGGTGCCGTCGATCACGCCGAGCACCGGCACACCGAAGTGCCGCGCCAGGTCAGCGCTGGACGGCGTACCGTCAAACAGCCCCATGACGCCTTCGATGAGAATCAGATCGGCTTCGCCAGCGGCTTCCCACAACAGCCGACGACTTTCCTGCTCGCCGACCATCCACATGTCCAGTTGATAAACCGGCGCACCGCTGGCGCGCTCGAGAATCATCGGGTCGAGAAAGTCCGGGCCGCATTTGAACACGCGCACCTTGCGCCCCTGATTGCGATGCAAACGGGCGAGCGCGGCGGTGACGGTGGTCTTGCCCTGACCGGAAGCCGGCGCGGCAATCAGTACCGCCGGGCAATGATGTGGTTGAATCACAACTCGACGCCTTTTTGCGCTTTGATCCCGGCCTGGAAGGCGTGCTTGATCATGCCCATTTCGGTGACGGTGTCAGCCAGTTCGATCATCTCCGGTTTGGCGCCACGGCCAGTGACCACCACATGCTGCATCGGCGGACGGGCCTGCAAGTCGCTGAGCACCTGATCGAGATCGAGGTAACCGTGCTTGAGGGCGATGTTCAACTCATCAAGTACCACCAGGCCGATCGACGGATCGCTCAACAGTTCGCGGGACACCGCCCACGCAGCTTCGGCGGCGGCGATGTCACGCTGGCGGTCCTGGGTTTCCCAAGTGAAGCCCTCGCCCATCACATGAAAACGCACCTGCTCCGGGAAACGCCGGAAGAACAGCTCCTCGCCGGTGCTGCTGCGCCCTTTGATGAACTGCACCACGCCGCATTGCATGCCGTGGCCCATGGAGCGCGCAAGCATGCCGAACGCCGAACTGCTTTTGCCTTTACCGTTGCCGCTCAGCACCAGCAGCAGGCCGCATTCATTCGGCGAATTGGCGATGCGTTCGTCGATCACGGCTTTTTTGCGCAGCATGCGCGCCAGATGGCGTTCGTCACGATCAGGGGTATCAGTCATGGGGGAGCTCTCCGTTGAGGCTGGATAACGGCGGGCAGGCACAAGAATAGACGGCAAGAAGCCTGGCATCGCCCACCGTGATGCCGCTGAATGGATCAGGCCGGTCTCCGGGCTCATGAGCGGCTCGGGGCCAACTGCGCGCCTTCCCGCATCGTTCATCGACACAGTGGCATCAGGCGCAGTCTTCACTCATTTACCGTTGCGGGGGCAGCGCCGGGATCGTGATCATTCTTCGCTGGAAGAAATCCACTCACCGGCTTCCCTGTTTCACTCTGTCGACCAAGGCCACAGAGCACCTGAAACAAGCCGCGAAGGTTAGAGGGTTGGGGGTGGAGCGTCAATTAAAGACGGGACGCCTTCCGGCGAATAACTGCCGCCGATCAATTATCTGACGCCAATCTTGTGCCACACTGCCAGCAGTGATATCAAAGAGCCACAGCCTCATAACACAATAACAAGGGTGAGCCACATGCAAGGCATGATCATCAGCAATCCGAAGCTGGAATTCCTGCGCCCGGTGCTGGAACGCTGGTTTGACTGTATCGACCGCTACAACGCCGTGCGCGGCGATAACGATACGCCTTACTGGTACGACGAAAACGCCAACCTCGGCCTGCTCTCTGCCGCAGCCTGGATGGCGGAAATGGTCACGCTGCAGCAAACACCGTCGCGCAAACAGACCGAAGAAGGCGAACGCAACGCCCGCGCCGATCTGTTTATCGCTACCAGCGAAGAACGCGCGTACCTGCAGGCCACCCAGCGCTGGCCACGAGTCAATAGCTTGAACCTGACCCAGGCACTGGCAGACATCACCAGCGACGCGAAACGCATCAGCTACGCCAGCGACCTGAAACTCGGCTGCCTGTTTGTCGCCCCACAAAAAGCCCAGCACAGCGCCACCCCGGAAGAACTCCAGGACATGCTCGACGACCTGCAAAAGGAACACACCTGCGCCGTGGCCTGGTATTTCCCTTACGCCTACCGCAAGTTGCGCAATGAAGCCGGCAATTACCATCCGGGGATCGCCGTACTGTTCAAGGAAGCCCGCGGCTGACCGGTTGAACCATCGGGTGTTTACGCTTCTCTATGATTACGTCAATGCATTCATAGGGAAGATCAGTAATGCACAAACCTCAGCTCGTTTTCATCATCGCGCTCGCCGGAGGGCTCGCCGCCTGTGGTGAAACCTCCAGCCTGCAAGTTTCGGACGGCACCGGACCGTCGCCCAAGCTGCCGGAACCGAACAAAACCCTGATCCCGACGGTGAACATCGCCCCGGCGATCGGCTGGCCTCAAGGTAAAAAACCCGTCGCCGCCGCAGGCACTCAAGTAGTAGCGTTTGCCGAAAACCTCGAACACCCGCGCTGGCTCTACGTGCTGCCCAACGGCGACGTACTGGTGGCCGAAACCAACGCACCGTCCAAATCCGATGACAGCAACGGCGTTCGCGGCTGGATCATGGGCAAAGTCATGGGTCGCGCCGGGGCCGGCGTCCCCAGCCCGAACCGCATCACTCTGCTGCGGGACAAGGACCACGATGGCGTCGCCGAAACCCGCACGGTGTTCCTGGAAAACCTCAACTCGCCTTTCGGCATGACCCTGGTTGGCAAAGACCTGTATGTCGCCGACACCGACCGCTTGCTGCGTTTTCACTATGAAAACGGCGAGACAGCGATCAAGTCACAGCCAATCAAAGTGGTCGATTTGCCGGGCGGCACGCGAAATCACCACTGGACCAAAAATGTCATCTCCAGCAAGGACGGCAGCAAGCTGTACGTCACCGTGGGCTCGAACAGCAACGTCGGCGAAAACGGCATGGATCAGGAGGAAGGCCGCGCGGCGATCTGGGAAGTCGATCGCGCCACCGGCAACCATCGAATCTTCGCCTCGGGGATTCGTAACCCGAACGGCCTGGCCTGGGAGCCGCAAAGCGGTGCTCTGTGGACCGCAGTCAACGAGCGTGACGAAATCGGCAGCGACCTGGTGCCGGACTACATCACTTCAGTGAAGGACGGCGGGTTCTATGGCTGGCCTTACAGCTATTACGGGCAACATGTCGATGTTCGCGTCGAGCCACAAAACCCTGATCTGGTCGCCAAGGCCATTGCACCGGACTACGCAGTGGGCCCCCATACCGCATCGCTGGGCCTGACGTTCGCCGAAGGCAGCAAGTTGCCCGCTCCGTTCACCCAAGGCGCCTTCATCGGCCAGCATGGCTCGTGGAACCGCAAACCGCACAGCGGCTACAAAGTGATTTTCGTGCCATTCAGCGCCGGCAAACCGAGCGGGCAGCCGCTGGATGTGCTTACCGGCTTCCTCAACGACGAGGGAAAAACCATGGGGCGGCCGGTGGGCGTGGTGATCGATCAGCAGGGCGGCTTGTTGGTGGCGGATGATGTGGGGAACAAGGTGTGGCGCGTTTCCGCGGCTAAATAAACGTCAAAAGATCGCAGCCTTCGGCAGCTCCTACAGGGTGTACGTCATCCAATGTAGGAGCTGCCGAAGGCTGCGATCTTTTTTCAACAGGCGCCTACGCTATGGATTATGTGCCAAGTGCTCGGGCTGCAGGACGCGCTTGGCGCTCAGGTAGGCTTTCTGCCAGTAAGCCTTGGACAAGCTGTCCAGCTTGACCGTGCCGCCCGTGGCTGGCGCATGGACAAAGCGCCCTTCGCCGACATAGATCCCGGCATGGCTGACCTGGGAACCACCATTGGTGGCGAAGAAAATCAGGTCGCCGGTTTGCAGGCCTTCCTTGCCGACGTTGGGAGCCTGCATGCCGATCATCTCGCGTGTGGACCGCGGCAAGGAAATGCCTGCGACATCGCGATAGACGTAACCAATCAAACCGCTGCAATCGAACCCGGAATCCGGCGTGTTTCCGCCCCAACGATAAGGCGTCCCCACCAGACCGAGCGCGCGAAACAGCACGTCTTCTGCCGCAGGGGAAAAGGCTTGGGGAGAACCGAAAACAATCGGTGCACGAACCACCGGCGCAGGTGGCGGTGTGCGGCTGGCGCAGGCGCTGAGCAGCGCTGCGAAGAACATGAGTGCGAGGCGGGCCGACATCGTCATAAACAGAACATCCTGATCTGGCTGCGGCTTTTTTCTGCCACAAAGACAGAAAAGAAAACCGCCTGCGCAGAACGCAGGCGGTTTGCCATCAATAATAGATCAGGATTCTAGCGGCTACGCGGCAAACTTCAAGTAAGACTTTAAGTTCGCCTTGTAAACTGTCCGCTTATTTGCGCGCAGTGACGATAGGCGCTGCAGCCGGTGCCATTGCGAGTGCACGCTTGGCTTCGATGAAGGTCTTGCTCCAGTAGCTGTCGCCCAGGCTATCGACCCGGACACCACCGCTTTTGCGGCTGCTGGAGTGGATGAACTGGTTGTCACCCACGTAGATCCCGGCGTGACTGACACGACCGCGACGGCCATTGGTGGCGAAGAACAGCAGGTCACCCGGCTTGAGGGCACTGCGAGCCACCAGCGGAGCGTCAACGTTGATCATTTCGCGAGTGGAGCGCGGCAGGTTCATGCCAGCCTCTTCACGAAACAGATAACCGATGAAGCCGCTGCAGTCGAAGCCTGCCTCGGAGGTGCCGCCGAAACGGTAACGGGTACCGATCAGGGACATGCCACGCTCGAGGATGCTGTCAGCCAGAACCGGAAGCTGGTACGACTTGCCGCCGGCGAAGTCTGCCAGTTCTTTATTGGTTGCCAGCTCTTCCTGGAAAAGAACGGAAGAAGACTGTGCGGTAACTGAATTTGAAACCTGATGCTGTGGCTCTTGCTGGGACACTGGAGAGTGAGCAGCGCAACCGAACAACAGGGTGACGAGTGCGAGAGGCACGAGGGGTGCGAAGCGATTTAGCATGGGCACGACCGTGGCTGATAGTTGTAAAGAAGCCGAGACTATGCCCGCTATCGATCTCATTTGCAAATTCAATCGATCTTTATGTGACTTATCGGTTTCTCGTTTCCATCTAAGCGCTTAAGCCCATTTTGAACCTTTGCGCAGCCTGCCCCCTGCAGGAAAGCGGATTTGTTGACGCCTGGAATATGCCGGAACCCGCGAAAAACCTGGCCTTTACCAGCCCAACGTCTCTTTCAGGAACGGGATTGTCAGCTTGCGCTGAGCTTGAAGAGAGGCCTGATCGAGGCGTTCAAGCAGCTCGAAAAGCGCACTCATGCTGCGGGTACCGCGAGTCAAAATAAAATGACCGACTTCGTCAGTCAGGTGCAGGCCACGACGGGAGGCGCGCAACTGCAAGGCACGCAACTTGTCTTCGTCAGAGAGCGGACGCATCTGGAAGATGAGTGCCAGTGTCAGCCGAGACTTGAGGTCCGCCAGCTTCACCGGTAGTTCGCGCGGGGATGTCGAGGCGGCGATCAGCAGACGCCGACCGCTGTCACGCAAACGATTGAACAGATGGAACAACGCCTCTTCCCAATCCGCTTTGCCGGCGACCGCCTGCAAATCATCCAGGCAAACCAGTTCGTATTGTTCGAGGTTGTCGAGGATTTCGATGCCGCGGTCCATCAACTCGGCCAGCGGCAGATACACCGCCGGTTCACCCATCTGCTCGAAACGCAGACAAGCCGCCTGCAACAAATGCGTGCGCCCTACCCCGTGCTTGCCCCAGAGGTAAATCAGGCTTTCCGTCCAGCCGGCGTCGGCTTCGCACAGCCGCTCGACATAGCCGAGTGCAGCGGCATTGGCGCCTGGGTAGTAATTGATAAAGGTGGCGTCATCACGCAGACGCACACCTAGGGGCAGCTGAATCGGTTTCATGCTGACTGAACAGTTCCAAAGGAACCGTTAGTGGCCTCTGTGTAAAGTTTGCGAAGTTTATACCCGTGAAGCTGACGGCACAATGCGACAGACCACAAGCAAAATCAAAGGTTTGCGTTAACATGCTGGTTTTATGACAGTTTCTTTGGCGGTGCATGTGACAGCCGCGCGAGGGATACGGGCAAACCCGGTGTGAAACCAGGCTGCCCGCGACGAGCGATCAAGAAGCCTTACTTCTCAGACTCGTCGACACCACCGTAGATATCCGAATCTTTATACAAATCATGCACATGGCGCACCAGGACCATGATCACCGCCGCCACCGGCAATGCCAGTAGCACACCGGTAAAACCGAACAGCTCGCCGCCGGCCAGAATCGCAAAGATCACCGCCACCGGGTGCAGGCCGATCCGGTCGCCCACCAGCAACGGCGTCAGAACCATGCCTTCCAGCGCCTGGCCGACCATGAACACCGCGACGATACCGATCATGGGATACAGATCGCCACCGAACTGGAACAGGCCGGCAATCAACGCCGCGCCAATCCCGATGACAAACCCCATGTACGGCACGATCGCCGCCAGGCCGGCAATCAGACCGATCAACAGCCCCAACTCCAGCCCGACGATCATCAAGCCAGCGGCGTAGATCACACCCAGCGCCAGCATCACCAGCAACTGCCCGCGCACGAACGCCCCAAGCACTTCATGGCATTCCCCGGCCAGGGACATGACCCGCTCTTCACGATCACGCGGCAGCAGGCTGCGGATCTTGGCCATCATCAGGTCCCAGTCGCGCAGCAGATAAAAACTCACCACCGGGATCAACACCAGATTGGCCAACCAGCCAATCAGCGCAAGGCCTGAAGCCGTCGCCTGACTCAGCACCACGCCGACAATGTCGGTGGTCTGGCCCATGTGCTCGCTGATCGCCGCCTTGAGCTTGTCGAACTTCCAGAAGCCCTCCGACAAACCCAACTTCGATTGCGCCCACGGCAACGCGGTGTGCTGCAACCAGTCGAGCATCTGCGGCGCCAGTTCATACAAGCGAAACAGCTGCTTGGCGAGCATCGGCACCAACACCAACAACAGCGTGGTGAGGACCATCGTGAACAACGCGAACACCGCCACCACGCCCCATGTCCGGGACAAGCCGAGCTTCTCCAGCCGATCCACCAGCGGGTCGAACAGATAGGCCAGCAACAGCGCCACCAGGAACGGCGTCAGGATCGGATGCAACAGGTAAACAAACGCGCAAAGCAGGGCCACCCCACCGAGCCAGAACCAACGCCGCGTATCGGCCATGTACCACTCCTGCTTCTATATAAAGAAAAAACTCACCAACGGAAATGCAACTCCGGCGTCGGGGCAGGCGCTGGCGCTGCGGCCGGCGCCGAACCCGCAGTCACCGGCTGAACAGGTGCCGGCGCCTGACTGGCCGGAACTTCCTGCAATTGCGCCAGGGACAACTGAGCTCGCAGCTGATCGGCGCTGCCGTTGACGCGATAAAGCACGCGGTCGCCATCGACACTTTGCAGACGCGCGCCAAAAGGCTCCAACAAACGCCCAAGCGTCGCATAACGCTCCAGATTCATGCCCTGCACTTCCAACAATTGCTCACCCGACGCACCTGGCTTGGCGACGAAACGCGACGCCAGACGCTCGCTGACCGCCAGCATCACCGCATCGGCCACGGCGGCGGTATCGGCGCCCTGCACGCTACCGGCCTCTTTCTGATCGCCCAGCCACAGTCGCCACTTGGCTTGCCATTGCCCCCCTTCTTCACGGGCATGCACCGCCAGCAAGGCATCGGCATTGTAACGATCGGAGGCACTGCGCAATGGCGCAGGGTCGGCGCCTTCCAGATTCGGTGCCGTAGCGACGATCTGTTCATTCAGGTCAGCCAGCGGCAAACGCAGCGGCAGGCCACGGTGCTGAGCCGCCCGACGCAGGGGCGCAGCGCTGGCCTGACCATCACCGACCAGGCTCGAACCTTCGGTGGAATCGTTCAACCACCAGCCGAGGATCGACGGCCGATTGGCCCCCCACACAGCCAACCCGGCACGACGCAAGGCCTGCTCGGTGGTGGCCGGATCGAAATCGACTTTCAGCACTTGCGGTGGCCCGGCGTCGTAGCCGAACTGACTGATGATCTGCTGAGGGTCTTTGCGCACGGCCGCAAGCCCTGGGCTTTGCGCCGCCTTGGGATCGCCGGTCAAGCGCAACACCAGCGTTTCCAGCGCCTGCTGAGTCGCCTGATCGCGCTCCTCCGGTGTCTGGCCGGTGACCGGTTGGCGCACTTGATAGAGGCCTTTGACGGTTTCGGCATGGCTGGCCAGGCTGACCACGGATAAACAGCCCACGAACAAGAATTTAAGAAAACGCATGAAAGATTCCTGACGACAAGAGCGGCTGGAACAGACCGCATGAAGACGATTGAGCCAGGGCTGTGACCACACGCCCAAGCAAAACATTCACACGATCGCGGTAAGTTTTCGCACTGTCATAACGATAGACGGTTAACGTCGTACCTTATACAGCCATGTGGGACGCCGCCAACACGGGCAATATCAGTTTTTTTAACGCGATATGCCCCTGCCCGTCGGCACGAGGATGGCCGCTGCCCCTCAAGCCTGATAAAATCGCGCGCCTTCGCAGACCGGCTACAGCCGGGTAGTGTCGAAATAGCGCGTGAGGCAATTGCCTCATCAATTTCGACAGGCCCGCTGGACTCGGTCGTTACCCCTGAATCCCCCCTAAAGGCCTGGATCATGAGCAAGCAACCCTCCCTGAGCTACAAGGACGCCGGTGTAGACATCGACGCCGGTGAAGCATTGGTCGAACGCATCAAGAGCGTCGCCAAGCGCACTGCGCGCCCGGAAGTCATGGGCGGCCTGGGCGGTTTCGGCGCCCTCTGCGAAATCCCGGCCGGTTACAAACAACCGGTGCTGGTATCGGGCACTGACGGCGTCGGCACCAAGCTGCGCCTGGCGCTGAACCTGAACAAGCACGACAGCATCGGCATCGACCTGGTGGCCATGTGCGTGAACGACCTGGTGGTCTGCGGCGCTGAGCCGCTGTTCTTCCTCGACTACTACGCCACTGGCAAACTGAACGTCGACACCGCTGCTCAGGTTGTAACCGGCATCGGCGCCGGCTGTGAACTGTCCGGCTGCTCCCTGGTCGGCGGCGAAACCGCTGAAATGCCTGGCATGTATGAAGGCGAAGACTACGACCTGGCCGGCTTCTGCGTCGGCGTCGTGGAAAAATCCGAAATCATCGACGGTTCGAAAGTCGCTGCCGGCGATGCCCTGCTCGCCCTGCCGTCTTCCGGCCCGCACTCCAACGGCTACTCGCTGATCCGCAAGATCATCGAAGTGTCGGGTTCCGACATCGAGAACATCCAGCTCGACGGCAAACCGCTGACCGACCTGCTGATGGCTCCGACCCGTATCTACGTGAAGCCGCTGCTCAAGCTGATCAAGGACACCGGCGCCGTCAAGGCCATGGCCCACATCACCGGCGGCGGCCTGCTGGACAACATCCCGCGCGTACTGCCAAAAGGCGCTCAAGCGGTGGTCGACGTCGCGAGCTGGACCCGCCCTGCGGTGTTCGACTGGCTGCAAGAGAAAGGCAACGTTGACGAAACCGAAATGCACCGCGTGCTGAACTGCGGCGTCGGCATGGTTATCTGCGTGGCTCAAGAACACGTTGAAACCGCGCTGAATGTCCTGCGTGAAGCTGGCGAGCAGCCATGGGTCATCGGTCAGATCGCCACCGCTGCCGAAGGCGCGGCCCAGGTCGAACTGAAGAACCTCAAGGCTCATTAATGTCCCAGACCTGTGATGTGGTGGTGCTGCTGTCCGGCACCGGCAGTAACTTGCAGGCCTTGATCGACAGCACGCGGACCGGCGACAGCCCGGCCCGCATTGCTGCGGTGATTTCCAACCGCGCCGACGCCTACGGCCTGCAACGCGCCAGGGACGCGGGTATCGACACCCGCACCCTGGATCACAAGGCTTTCGAAGGCCGCGAGGCCTTCGATGCCGCGCTGATCGAACTGATCGACGCCTTCAACCCCAAACTCGTGGTACTGGCCGGCTTCATGCGCATTCTCAGCGCTGGCTTCGTGCGCCATTACCAGGGTCGCCTGCTCAATATCCATCCCTCGCTGCTGCCCAAATACAAAGGGTTACACACTCATCAGCGCGCGCTGGAGGCCGGCGATACGGAACACGGCTGCTCCGTGCACTTCGTCACCGAGGAACTCGATGGCGGACCACTGGTCGTACAGGCAGTAATACCGGTAGAGTTGCACGATTCGCCGCAGAGTCTGGCGCAGCGAGTCCATACCCAGGAACACCTGATCTACCCGTTGGCCGTACGCTGGTTTGCCGAAGGCCGTTTATCACTCGGCGAACAAGGTGCTTTACTGGACGGACAGTTACTCGCGGCCAGCGGCCACTTGATTCGAACCTAGGAGATTTTATGCGTCGTGCCCTGCTCTTCGCTTGCGCTCTGCTCGCCCTGCCGTTTGCGCAGGCCGCGGACCTTCAACCCTTCTCCGCCAGCTACACCGCCGACTGGAAGCAACTGCCCATGAGCGGCACCGCCGAACGCAGCCTGACCAAGGAAGCCAACGGCGTCTGGAAACTCAGCTTCAAGGCGTCGATGATGATCGCCAGCCTGACCGAAGAAAGCACCCTGACCCTGGACAAGGACACGCTGCTGCCGCAGTCCTACCACTTCGAACGCGGTGGCCTGGGCAAAGCCAAGAAGGCTGATCTGGATTTCGACTGGACCAACAAGATGGTCACCGGCACCGATCGCGGTGACGCCGTCAAGCTCCCGCTCAACCGCGGCATGGTCGACAAGTCCACCTATCAGCTGGCGCTGCAGCATGACGTGGCCTCCGGCAAGAAAAGCATGAGCTATCAGGTCGTCGATGCCGGCGAAGTCGATACCTATGACTTCCGCGTGCTGGGCTCGGAGAAAGTCGACACCAAGGCAGGCCAGATCGATGCGGTCAAGGTCGAGCGCGTGCGCGATCCGACACAAAGCAAGCGCATCACCGTGCTGTGGTTCGCCAAGGATTGGGATTACCTGCTGGTCCGTCTGCAACAGGTCGAAACCGACGGCAAGGAGTACAACATCATGCTCCTCGACGGTACGGTCAACGGCAAGACGGTCAAAGGCAGCTGATCCGGACCGACATGAAAGCCCCGCAAACGCGGGGCTTTTTTTCGTCTGGCGTTAAGCGGGGGGGGGGGACAGGACAATGACAACTTTGAGCTGTGGCCAAATCGTCCGGCAAAAAATAGGAACGCGAACGTGAAGGAATACTCTATAAATTCAGGGTCTTTTTTGATCGAATGACTTTTCCTGATCCCTGCGAGGTTTCCCATGACCGTTACCGTCAATACTGTCTCCGCCGAAGGCTTTCGTCACAGCGTCCAGATCGATGACCATGAACTGTTTGCCGATGTCCCCAAATCCAGCGGGGGCGAAGGCACGGCGCCTGAACCCCATGACTATTTCGACGCGGCCCTCGGTGCCTGCAAGGCCCTGACCTTGAAACTGTATGCTAAGAAGAAGGGCATTCCACTGACCGGCGTCGGGGTCGAGGTCAAGCGCGACAACAGTGAAGAGCTGAAAGGCAAATATGCCCTGCACGTCAAACTCACGCTCAAGGGCGTACTCACCGACGCCCAGCGCGACGAACTGCACCGCGTGGCCGACCGCTGCCCGGTACACAAGCTGATGACCACCTCTGAAGTCAGCATCGAGACTCATCTGTCCGAAGGCGCCTTCAGCCAATAGCGGCAACGGCTGCGCAAGCGGGTTATGCTCCCTGCGTCACCCGCTCAGCCTGGAATGCACCATGAACACTCCGCTCGTGATCCGTCCCCGCGCCGAAGATGTCGAAGGCCAGCCGATCCTTCGCCCTTTGCCGTCAGCCAAATGCCGCAACGTCGGGCCTTTCGTGTTTTTCGACCACATGCTCGAAACCCGTTATCCACCGGGCAAAGGCATGAACATCCGTCAGCACCCGCACATCGGCCTGTCCACCCTCACCTACCTGTTCGAAGGGCAAATCCAGCACAAGGACAGCCTCGGTTCCGATCAGGTGGTGAATGCCGGCGATGTCAGCTGGATGACCGCCGGCAGTGGGATTGCCCACGTCGAACGCACGCCCGAAGCATTGAGGGACAGCGGCGGGACGATGCACGGCTTACAGATCTGGCTGGCGTCGCCCAAGGACCGTGAACACGGCCCAGGACACTACAGCCACCATCCAGCAGCCACGCTGCCCGTCAGCGAAAACCTTGGAGTGAAGATACGGATGATCGCCGGGACGGGCTTTTGCCTCGAATCGCCGGTCCCGGTGCTTTCGCCTACGCTATATGCCGAATTGAACCTGCAAACGGCAACCACGCTGCTGATTCCCACCGAGCATGAAGAACGGGCGCTGTATGTGTTGAGCGGCGAGGCGCAGCTTGATGGCGAGCTGCTGGAGCCCTACACGCTAGTAGTGCTGCCGGCCGGGGAAGAGATGACGCTGTTCGCCGAGAGTGACTGCCATGCCGTGCTGTTTGGCGGAGCGCCACTGGACGGGCCACGACGGATCAACTGGAACTTCGTGGCCAGCGATCCGGCATTGATTGATGAAGCACGTCGGCGCTGGGCGGCCGGGGATTGGCCGACGGTGCCGGGGGAAAGTGAGCGGATTGAGTTGCCGTAGCGCGTAAACATCAAAAGATCGCAGCCTTCGGCAGCTCCTACAGAGGTACGCGCCCCCTGTAGGAGCTGTCGAGTGAAACGAGGCTGCGATCTTTTGATCCGAGGGGCAATCAGCCCTTGAACACTTCATCCAGCAAGTTATGCATCGACGTGAACGCGCGAGCCGCGGTTTTCGCGTCATACATCATCGTGCCCGGCACGTTGGCATGCGGGTCGGTGAACGAATGCACCGCGCCACCATAGCTCAGCAATTGCCAATCCACACCGGCGGCATTCATCTCAGCTTCAAACGCTGGCAGTTGCTCTTTCGGCACCAACGGATCGGCAGCGCCATGCAGCACCAGCACCGAACCCTTGATGCTTTTCGCATCGTTCACGTTCGGCGTATCCAGTGTGCCGTGGAACGACACCGCCGCTCTCACCGGCGCACCGCTACGCGCCAATTCCAGCGCGCAGCAACCACCGAAGCAGAAACCAAAGGTCGCCAGTTTCGAGGTATCGACCGCCGCCTCGCCCTGCCCTTGCAGTTGTTCGAAGGCTGCCTGCATGCGTTTGCGCAGTAAGGCGCGATCATTCTTCAACGGCATCATCGCCGCGCCCGCCTCGTCGCCGTTCTGCGGACGAACCGATTGCCCGTACAGATCCGCGATCAGCACCACATAACCCTTGGACGCCACCGATTTGGCAATCTCCTCGGCGCCGGCGCTGACGCCCATCCAGTTCGGCGCCATCAACAGACCCGGACGCGGGCCTTTATGGTCGGCATCGAAGGCCAGACGGCTTTCATACGATTGGCCGTCGATCTGATAGGCGACGGATCGAACAGTGATTTGGCTCATGACTGACTCCCAGTAAAAAAGCACCAGAATGAAAAAACCCGCCGAAGCGGGTTTTTATACAACGTGGTTAAACCGACAGTTCAACCAGCAGCTTGTTCAGACGACGCACATAAGCGGCCGGGTCTTTCAAGCTGTCGCCGGCCGCCAGGGCCGCCTGATCGAACAGAATGTGCGACAGGTCGCCGAAGCGCTCGTCGCTCTGCTCGTTGTCGAGTTTCTCGATCAGCGGGTGAGCCGGGTTGAATTCGAAGATCGGTTTCGAATCCGGAACCTTCTGACCGCTGGCTTCCAGGATCTGACGCATTTGCAGGCCCAGGTCCTGCTCGCCGATGGCCAGAATCGCCGGGGAATCGGTCAGGCGGTGGGAAACCCGTACTTCAGCAACGGACTCACCCAAAGCGGTCTTGAGACGCTCAACCAGACCTTCTTTGGACTTGGCGACTTCTTCCGCGGCTTTCTTGTCTTCTTCCGAATCCAGGTTGCCGAGGTCCAGGTCACCGCGCGCCACGTCGACAAAGCTCTTGCCGTCGAAGTCGTTGAGGTAGCTCATCAGCCACTCGTCGATACGGTCGGTCAGCAGCAGCACTTCGATGCCTTTCTTGCGGAAGACTTCCAGGTGCGGGCTGTTTTTGACTTGCGCGTAGGTTTCGCCGGTCAGGTAGTAGATCTTGTCCTGACCTTCCTTGGCACGGGCCAGGTAGTCGGCCAGACCTACAACCTGCTCGCCGTCGTCGCCCTGAGTGGACGCGAAACGCAGCAGACCGGCAATTTTTTCTTTATTGGCGAAGTCTTCTGCCGGGCCTTCTTTCATGACCTGACCGAAGTTCTTCCAGAAACCTTTGTATTGCTCAGGCTCGTTCTTCGCCAGTTTTTCCAGCATGTCCAGAACGCGCTTGGTCAGCGCCGACTTCATGGAGTCGATGATCGGGTCTTTCTGCAGGATTTCCCGCGACACGTTCAGCGACAGGTCGTTGGAGTCGACCACGCCTTTGATGAAGCGCAGGTACAGCGGCAGGAACGACTCGGCCTGATCCATGACGAACACGCGCTGCACGTACAGCTTCAGGCCTTTCGGCGCTTCACGCTGGTACAGATCGAACGGAGCACGGGTCGGCACATAAAGCAGCGAGGTGTACTCGAGCTTGCCTTCGACCTTGTTGTGGCTCCAGCTCAGCGGGTTTTCGAAATCGTGAGCGACGTGCTTGTAGAACTCCTGGTATTCCTCGTCCTTCACTTCAGTGCGAGGGCGAGTCCACAGGGCGCTGGCACGGTTGACGGTTTCCCACTCAACGGCAGGCTTCTCTTCGCCTTCAACGGCTGCCACTTCTTTCGGCAACTCGATCGGCAGAGCGATGTGGTCGGAGTACTTCTTGATGATGTTGCGCAGGCGCCAGCCATCGGCGAACTCGTCTTCACCGGACTTCAGGTGCAGAACGATGCGAGTGCCGCGCTCGGCTTTATCAACGGTGGCAACTTCAAAATCGCCTTCGCCCTTGGACGACCAGTGCACGCCTTCGCTGGCAGCAGCACCGGCACGACGGCTGAATACGTCAACTTTATCGGCGACGATGAATGCAGAGTAGAAACCCACGCCGAATTGACCGATCAGGTGCGAGTCTTTTTTCTGATCGCCGGAGAGATGTTTCATGAAATCGGCAGTGCCGGATTTGGCGATGGTACCCAGGTGGGTGATCGCATCTTCACGGCTCATGCCGATGCCGTTGTCTTCGAGGGTGACGGTTTTAGCGTCCTTGTCGAAGCTCACACGGATTTTCAGTTCAGCGCCGCCTTCCAGCAATTCAGGCTTGGCCAGCGCTTCAAAACGTAATTTATCGACAGCGTCAGAGGCGTTCGAGATCAATTCGCGAAGGAAGATTTCCTTGTTGGAATACAGCGAATGGATCATGAGGTGCAGCAGCTGCTTCACCTCGGTCTGGAAGCCCAGGGTTTCCTTTTGAGTTTCCACACTCATGGTCATCAAACTCCAATCAGATGGCAGTGGCCGCGACCTTGAGGGTCGGCGGCGGGTTGTCCTCAGAGTTGGGGGCTGAGATCAGGATTTCAAGGGCTCTTCGATTTTGAAGTGGGCCCGGGCCGTGGCAATGGGCTCGGCTTCAGTGCTTTGCCAGGCGGTAATCGCCACATTTGCTACCCGCCGCCCCTGGCGACAAACCTGGCATCGGGCCCAGGTATCGCGAAACTGCCCTGCGCGCAGGTAGTCGAGGGAAAAGTCGATAATCTTCGGCACACCGGGCGAGCCGGTGAAAATCAACAGGTGCAGCGCTGCCGAGAGCTCCATGAACCCGGCAATCACCCCACCATGAATCGCCGGCAGCAAAGGGTTACCAATGTTGTCCTTGTTGGCCGGCAGACGAAACAGCAGCTCATCCCCTACCCGCGAACATTCGACGCCGATCAGCTCGGCGTAAGGAATCAGCTGCAGCAGCGCGGCGTAGTCCCCCTGAGCATGGGCCTGTTGAAGCTGTTCCTTGAACGTGTCGGTCATTTCGCAACTCCAACAATGGCACCGGCAATGACACCGCCAAAGTTTTTAGTACCTTTGATGCCCTTACCCATGCGCATGAAGGTGCCCACCACGTGGGCGATGGGCTGTTCGGGGTCATCCTGATAGGCAAAACCGCGCGCAAAAATCACATCGGTAGTCACTCGGTAGCATTGGGCGAAGCCGTAAACGTCCTTGTGTGGCTCGGCGGCATGCATGTAGTCGATGCGCAGATCGAGCGTCGGGCAGACTTCGAACTCAGGCAGCACGCAGAGGGTGGCCATGCCGCAGGCAGTGTCCATCAGCGAGGTCAGCGCACCGCCATGAATCACCCCCGTTTGCGGGTTACCGACGATCCGCGGGCTGTACGGCAGAATCACCGTCAGCCCTTCGCTGCTGGCGCTGTGAACGCGCATGCCGAGTACCTGACAATGGCGCAACGCCGACAGGAATCGCGTCGCACGCTCAAAAACGGGGTTTTCGGCCATCTGATAAAACTCTTCTTAGTGTCCGGACAAAGTAGCAGGCTAGCGGGCAAAAGTTCCGTTGCAAAACAAACATATATATCTGTGTGAATTGAGGAACTTAACCCTGATAACGGTGCTCGAAAGGCCAGTAGATATTTTCCATCAGGAGAAACACCCCATGCGTAAGACTTTAGCTATTGCCTTGATGTTGACCGCTTCCCTCGGTCTCGCCGCCTGCGGTAAAAAACCCGAGGACAAAGCTCAAGATGCCACCAAACAAACCGAGCAAGTTCAGGAAAAAATGAGCGAAGCTCAGGATAAAGTGAACGAAGCAGCAAAAGAAAACGCTGATGCTGCCAAAGCTCAGGCCGAATCGAACGCAGCCGCTCCGGCAGCGCCTACAGAAGCACCTAAAAACTAAAACAGTTTTTAGCGTGATAAAAGAAAACCCGCCATGTGCGGGTTTTCTTTTGCCTGTTACTTGGTGCATTAGAGCAAAACGGTTCTAAAAGTCGGACTAATCATCAGCAACAACGAACACACTAAATCCAGAAACCACACCAGACTGCGCTGCCAGGCAAATACTCATCAAGCCGCCTCTTTGTTCAGCTCAGGCAATGGCGCCTCTGTAGGTGTATAGACCATCACGTCAAGAACGTCGGAGTGAAACTCGCGGCGATACAACACAAACACGACACCGGCGCTCATCAACATGAACAACCAGGGGCTGACAAACCACGCCAGCATGCTCATGCCGAAGTAATAGGAACGCAGACCGAAGTTGAACTGGTTGGCCGCCAGGGAGATGACACGGGCGGCTCGGGAAGCAAAGGCGTTACGCTCTTGTTCGGACACATGCCGCTCACCGATCATCGGTGCCGAACCCACGAGAATGGCCGCAAAATTGTACTGACGCATGCACCAGCTGAACGTAAAGAACGCATAGACAAACACCAGCGCCAGGCACAACAACTTGATCTCCGACATGCCTTGGGAAGCCTGTTGCACCATCGGGATATCCGCAAGCAACGACACGGCTCTTTCGGACGCCCCCAACACCGTGAGAATACCGGCCAGGATAATCAACGTGCTGGAAGCGAAGAACGAGGCGTTGCGCTCCAGGTTACCGATCACGCTGGCATCGGCGATGCGGTTGTCGCGTAACAGCATGCGGCGCATCCAGTCTTCGCGGTACAGGTGCAGAACACTGGCCAGGCATGCGGTGTCACGGCCCTTCCATGTCGCGTAACGGGTGTAGCCACCCCAGCAGACGACAAACCAGAGCGCGGCGAGGATGTGGATCAGATTGGCGTGGATGAACGACATGCAGTTCCTTGTGATGTGTAGACAATGATGAAACCTTCGGATAGTGCTTCGACGTTAGCCCAAGGAAAAAGACACTGCACCGCATCCATAAAAAATGCCCCGTATCGATTGATACGGGGCATTTCCATTTGTAGCTCAAACCCGCTTGTGGCGGGCCATGAAGCAACTTAAGCCAGCGCTTCTTCGCGCTTGCCCAGCAGACGGTCGCAAACCACGGCAACCGCCAGGGTCATGACCGACGGCACCAGCCAAGCCAGGCCCTGCTCGCTCAGCGGCAGGTGAGCCAGTTGAGCCGGCATCCAGTCGGCCAGGCCGGCGCCTTTGAGCGCGTCGATCATGCCGAAGATGAACGACACCAGCATCACCGGACCGACGATGCGACCCTGCTCATGCCAGAAGTCCTTGCAGAAGCTCAGGGCCACCAGGGCGATGCACGGCGGGTAGATGGCGGTCAGTACCGGAATCGAGAACGCAATCAGCTTGGTGAGGCCCAGGTTGGACACCAGCAGGGAGAACGCGGCCAGGATAATCACCAGCGTCTTGTAGGACAGTGGCAGCACACGGCTGAAGTATTCGGCACAGGCGCAGGTCAGACCGACCGCAGTCACCAGGCAGGCCAGGGAGATCAGCACCGCGAGGAAACCGCTGCCGAGCGAACCGAAGGTGTGCTGCACGTAGGCGTGCAATACCGCCGCGCCGTTGGTGGCACCGGCGGCCACTTCATGGCTGCCCGAGCCGAGACGGAACAGGCTGACGTAAACCAGCGCCAGACCTACACCGGCAATCAGCCCGGCGATGATCGCGTAACGGGTGATCAACACCGGCGATTCCACGCCACGGGAGCGGATCGCATTGACGATGACAATGCCGAATACCAGCGCACCCAGGGTATCCATGGTCAGGTAACCATTGATGAAGCCCTGGGAGAACGGTGCCGCCACATATTCAGGGGTAGCCACGCCAATGTTACCGGCCGGCAACGCGAACGCTGCGATGCCGAGAACGGCCAGGGCGATGATCTTCAGCGGTGCGAGGAACCGTCCTACGGTGTCCAGCAGACGGCCCGGATAGAGCGAGATGAAGAACACCAGCAGGAAGTACACCGAGCTATAGAGAAACAGCGCCAGCGGGCTCTCGCCGGTCAGCGGCGCCAGACCCACTTCGAACGACACGGTCGCGGTGCGCGGTGTCGCGAACAATGGGCCGACAGCGAGGTAGCACGCGGCTGCCAGCAGCCCCCCGGCGATTTTACCGATCGGGCTGCTCAAGGCATCCATTGCACCACCGACCTTGGCCAGGGCGACCACGGTGATCACCGGCAGACCGACTGCGGTGATCAGAAAGCCCAGCGCCGCCATCCAGACATTAGGCCCGGACTGCAAACCGACGATAGGCGGGAAGATGATGTTGCCAGCCCCGACGAACAGGGCAAATGTCATGAAGCCCAGTGCCAGGATGTCCTGGCCTTTCAACACTTTCATTAAGGAAATACCACACTACTGAATCGGAATTTAGAGAGGGATTTCCCTTATGGGTGAGGGAAATGCTGTCGATCCGTATAGGACTGACCCGTTTAGCGCGCGGCAGCCTTGTGGGCCGCAAACGCAAAAATGGCGGCTAGCCTACCGAATTTGCCCGCCAAACGCACTATTACAGGGCGAACTATCCGATACGCGACATTTCAGTGTCGTGTTTACATATCTAATTTTCACAACCTCCCTCGCCACAAAAAGCGCTACGAATATCTCAAACCCCGGAAATGACAAAGGCCACCCGAAGGTGGCCTTTGTTTGGTGGAGCGTCAGTTAAGCGCGAGGCTTACTTGACGGCCCAACCGGTCAGCTCGGCCAGGGCCTTGCCGATGTCTGCCAGCGAACGCACGGTTTTAACGCCTGCGTCTTGCAGAGCAGCGAATTTCTCGTCTGCAGTGCCTTTGCCGCCAGAGATGATTGCGCCAGCATGGCCCATGCGCTTGCCCGGAGGAGCAGTCACACCAGCGATGTAGGAAACAACCGGCTTGGTCACGTGTGCCTTGATGTAGGCAGCCGCTTCTTCTTCAGCCGAACCGCCGATCTCGCCGATCATCACGATCGCTTCGGTCTTCGGGTCTTCCTGGAACAGCTTCAGGATGTCGATGAAGTTCGAACCCGGGATCGGGTCACCACCGATGCCGACGCAAGTCGACTGACCGAAACCGGCGTCAGTAGTCTGCTTCACAGCTTCGTAGGTCAGGGTGCCGGAACGGGAAACGATACCGACCTTGCCTGGCAAGTGAATGTGACCTGGCATGATGCCGATCTTGCATTCGCCTGGAGTGATCACGCCTGGGCAGTTAGGACCGATCAGGACTACGCCCAGCTCGTCGCACTTGACCTTGGCATCCAGCATGTCCAGGGTAGGAATGCCTTCAGTGATGCAAACGATCAGCTTGATGCCGCCGAAGGCTGCTTCCAGGATGGAGTCTTTGCAGAAAGGAGCTGGAACGTAGATCACGCTGGCGGTGGCGCCAGTGGCAGCTACAGCGTCTTTCACGGTGTTGAACACTGGCAGACCCAGGTGCTCGGTGCCGCCTTTGCCCGGAGTTACGCCGCCAACCATCTTGGTGCCGTATTCGATGGCTTGCTGGGTGTGGAAACTACCTTGCGAACCGGTAATGCCCTGGCAGATAACTTTGGTGTCTTTATTGATCAGGACGCTCATTATTTGCCCTCCGCAGCTTTGACAACTTGTTGAGCAGCGTCGGTCAGGCTGGTAGCAGCGATGATGTTCAAACCGCTTTCTGCCAGTACTTTAGCGCCCAGCTCAGCGTTGTTGCCTTCAAGGCGAACAACAACCGGGATTTTCACGCCGACTTCTTTCACAGCGCCGATGATGCCTTCGGCAATCATGTCGCAACGAACGATGCCGCCGAAGATGTTGACCAGTACTGCAGCGACGTTAGTGTCGGACAGGATGATCTTGAACGCTTCGGTAACGCGTTCTTTGGTAGCACCGCCGCCCACGTCGAGGAAGTTGGCTGGTTTGCCGCCATGCAGGTTGACGATGTCCATGGTACCCATGGCCAGGCCAGCACCGTTGACCATGCAACCGATGTTGCCTTCCAGTGCTACGTAGTTCAGTTCGAACTTGGCAGCGTGCGCTTCGCGCGGATCGTCTTGCGACGGATCGTGGAAAGTCTTCAGCTTAGGCTGACGGTACATGGCGTTGGCGTCGATGTTGATCTTGGCATCGAGGCAGTGCAGATCGCCGTCAGCCTTGATCACCAGCGGGTTCACTTCCAGCAGAGCCAGGTCGTGATCCTTGAACAGCTTGGCCAGACCTACGAAGATCTTGGCGAACTGAGCAACTTGCTTGCCTTCCAGACCCAGCTGGAATGCCAGCTCGCGACCCTGGAATGGCTGAGCGCCAACCAGTGGATCGATAGTGGCTTTCAGAATTTTTTCTGGAGTGTCGTGAGCGATTTTCTCGATGTCCACGCCACCTTCGGTGGAAGCCATGAACACGATGCGACGGCTCGAACGGTCAACGACAGCGCCCAGGTACAGCTCTTTAGCGATATCAGTGCACGATTCAACCAGGATCTTGGTGACTGGCTGACCATTGGCGTCAGTCTGGTAAGTCACCAGACGCTTGCCCAGCCACTGCTGTGCGAATGCCTTAGCGTCTTCTTTGCTGCGAACCAGCTTTACGCCGCCCGCTTTACCGCGACCACCGGCGTGAACCTGGGCTTTGACAACCCATTCGCTGCCGCCGATTTTGTCGCAAGCTTCTGCTGCTGCTTCCGGGGTGTCTACCGCGTAACCGGTGGATACTGGCAGGCCGTACTCAGCGAACAGCTGCTTACCCTGATACTCGTGAAGATTCATGCTTATTACCGTCTTCGTTAGGTACTGCGCATTCGGTGCTGCACTCATTCAAGTGCCGCACCACCTGTGACTGCTGCTTGCGTAACCTTTCCGGGTACCCGGTGCAGCTACGCAAGACTGCGTCCAGCGGACATTCCGCGGTGAGTCTTGCTCGCAAGGCTCACGACGGGCCGTACCGCCGTGGTTTCTTATTATCCGCTTAGCGTTTCTTGCGGTTGGCGATGTGGATGGCGCCGCCATTCACTGCCAACGCTGCTTCGTGCAAGGCTTCAGACAGGGTCGGATGGGAGAAAACCATCATGCCCAGGTCTTCAGCGCTGGTGCCGAATTCCATGCCGATCGCGCCCTGCTGAACCAGTTCTGCGGCGCTCGGGCCAATCACGTGGACGCCCAATACGCGGTCAGTCTTGGCATCAGCGATGACCTTGACGAAACCACCGGTATCGTTGGCGGCCATGGCACGGCCAGAGGCTGCGAACGGGAAGGTGCCGACGTTAACTTCTACGCCTTCAGCTTTCAAGGCCTGCTCGGTTTTACCGACCCACGCGATTTCCGGGTGAGTATAAATAACCGAAGGGATCAGGTCATAGTTCATCTGGGCTTTATGGCCCTTGATGCGCTCGACAACCATGATGCCCTCTTCCGAGGCTTTGTGAGCCAGCATCATGCCGCGAACCACGTCACCGATGGCGTAAACGCCCGGTACGGTGGTGGCGCAGTGATCGTCAACGTGCACGAAACCGCGCTCGTCCAGGGTCACGCCGCAATCGGCAGCCAGCAGATCAGTGGTCACCGGACGGCGACCAACGGCTACGATCAGCTTGTCGAAAGTGATGTTCTGTTCGCCGTTGGCATCGGTGTAGTTCACAACGACTTCGTCGCCGTTCACTTTGGAACCGGTCACGCGAGCGCCCAGCTTGATGTCCAGACCCTGTTTGGTCAGGGTTTTCAGCGCTTCCTTGGAAACAGCGGTGTCCGCTGCCATCAGGAAGGTATCCAGTGCTTCGAGAACGGTGACTTCAGCGCCCAGACGGGACCATACCGAACCCAGTTCCAGACCGATAACACCAGCGCCGATTACACCCAGGCGTTTTGGTACGGATTGGAATTCCAGAGCGCCAGTCGAATCGACGATCACATTCTGGTCGACCGGAGCCGGTGGAATGTCGATCGGACGCGAGCCCGGAGCCAGGATGACGTTTTCGGCTTCGATGACTTCAACCGAACCGTCAGGCTTGGTGACTTCGACTTTCTTGCCAGCCAGCAGTTTGCCGTGGCCCTGGATCGAAGTGACGCCGTTAGCCTTGAACAGCGTTGCAACGCCGGAGGTCAGGCCTTTGACGATGTTGGCTTTACGGCCGACCATTGCTGGCACGTCCATGGTCACGCCAGCGTGGTTGATACCGTGGATCGCGAAGCCGTCTTGCGCTTCGTGAAACTTCCAGGAGCTGTCCAGCAGCGCCTTGGATGGAATGCAGCCGACGTTCAGGCAAGTACCGCCGAGGGCCAGTTTGCCTTCCTTGTCGGTGTATTTCTCGATGCAGGCAGTGGTGAGGCCCAGTTGCGCTGCTTTAATGGCAGCCACGTAGCCGCCAGGGCCCGCACCAATCACTACCACGTCGAATTTCTGAGTCATGTGTCATTCCTTCTCGAATCAAACCGGACGGCCCCTTTTGAGGACCGTCGTGGGACGAAGCTGGTCATTACAGAAGGGCCGTCCATCATTGAACGGCCCGTGCAACGAAATCAGATATCCAGCAGCAAACGAGCCGGGTCTTCCAGCAGGTTCTTGATGGTCACCAGGAAAGTCACAGCTTCTTTGCCATCGATCAGACGGTGATCGTAGGACAGCGCCAGGTACATCATCGGACGGATAACTACCTGACCGTTGATCGCCATAGGACGCTGGATGATGTTGTGCATACCCAGAATCGCAGCCTGTGGCGGGTTGACGATCGGAGTCGACATCATCGAACCGAAAGTACCGCCGTTGGTGATGGTGAACGTGCCGCCGGTCATTTCTTCCATCGACAGTTTGCCGTCACGGGCTTTCTTGCCGAAGGTAGCGATGCCGCCTTCGATTTCAGCCAGGCTCATCAGTTCGGCGTTACGCAGAACCGGTACAACCAGACCGCGGTCGCTGGAAACAGCCACACCAACGTCGGCGTAGCCGTGGTAAACGATGTCGGCACCGTCGATCGACGCGTTGACAGCCGGGAAGCGTTTCAGCGCTTCGGTGGCCGCTTTCACGAAGAACGACATGAAGCCCAGGCGTACACCGTTGTGGGACTTCTCGAACAGGTCCTTGTACTTCGAACGCAGGGCCATGACTTCGGTCATGTCGACTTCGTTGAAAGTGGTCAACATCGCCATGTTCGATTGAGCTTCAACCAGACGCTCGGCAACCTTGGCGCGCAGACGGGTCATCGGAACGCGTTTTTCTACGCGGTCGCCAGCAGCGAATACCGGAGCAGCGGCAGCAGGTGCGGCAGCCTTGGCAGGCGCGGCAGCCGGAGCGGCTTTCTTGGCGGCAACAGCGGCTACCACGTCTTCCTTGGTCACACGACCGCCTTTGCCGGTGCCGGCAACGGAAGCGATGTTGATGCCGTTTTCTTCAGCCAGCTTGCGAGCAGCCGGTGCAGCTACAGGATCGTCTTCGCCCGCTTCGGCAGGAGCAGCGGCAGCAGCGGCAGGTGCAGCAGCGGCGGCTGGAGCGGCGGCAGCACCGCCCTCACCGATCGAGCCCAGAACTTCGTCGGACAGAACGGTGTCGCCTTCGTTCTTGACGATCGCGCCCAGCACGCCATCAGCGGTGGCCAGAACTTCCAGTACGACTTTGTCGGTTTCGATGTCGACGATCAGTTCGTCACGCTTGACGGCGTCGCCCGGTTTTTTATGCCAGGTGGCAACGGTGCCATCGGCAACCGATTCCGGGAAAGTGGGGGCTTTGATTTCGATAGCCATTATCTGTGGGTCCTTAAATTCGGTTTCAGGTGCGCGAAGGCGTTAAACAGTGAAAGCATCTTGCAGCAGTTGTTCCTGCTGCTCGGCGTGCATCGAAGCGTAACCGCAAGCAGGTGCGGCAGACGCCTCACGACCAGCGTATTCCAGGACCAGGCCTTGTTTATGGTTGGTCAGGCTGCGACGCATGTGATGCTGGCTGCTGTACCAGGCGCCCTGGTTCATCGGCTCTTCCTGGCACCAAACCACGTTTTCGAGGTTGGTGTAAGGGGCGAGCGCCTCCATCAGGTCGTCCTCAGGGAACGGATACAGCTGCTCGATACGCACGATGGCGATGTCTTCACGACCTTCGGCACGGCGTTTTTCCAGCAGGTCATAGTAGACCTTGCCGCTGCACAGGATCATGCGAGTGACCTTTTTCGGATCAAGCGCATCGATTTCCGGGATCACGGTCTGGAACGAACCTTCGGCCAGATCTTCCAGGGTCGAGATGGCCAGCTTGTGACGCAGCAACGACTTCGGAGTCAGGACTACCAATGGTTTGCGCAGCGGGCGAATCACCTGACGACGCAGCAAGTGGTAGATCTGGGCCGGCGTAGTCGGCACGGCTACCTGAATGTTGTGCTCGGCGCACAGCTGCAGGTAACGCTCCAGACGAGCCGAGGAGTGCTCAGGACCCTGACCTTCATAACCGTGCGGCAGCAGCATGGTCAGACCGCAGAGACGGCCCCACTTGTGCTCGCCACTGGTGATGAACTGGTCGATAACCACTTGGGCACCGTTGGCGAAGTCGCCGAACTGGGCTTCCCAGATAACCAGAGCGTTTGGCTCGGTGGTCGAATAACCGTATTCGAACGCCAGAACCGCCTCTTCAGACAGGAACGAATCGTACAGGTCGAAACGTGGCTGCCCCTTGTAGAGGTTTTGCAACGGGATATAGGTACCCGCGTCTTTCTGGTTGTGCAAGACAGCGTGACGGTGCGAGAACGTACCGCGACCGATGTCCTGACCCGTCATGCGAATCGGGTGACCTTCGAACGCCAGGGTCGCGTACGCCATGGTTTCGGCGTAACCCCAGTTGATCGGCAGGCCGCCGGCTTGCATCTTCTGACGGTCTTCGTAGATTTTCGAGACCTGGCGCTGCACCACGAAGCCTTCCGGAATTTCCAGCAGCTTGGCAGACAGTTCCTGCAAGGTTTTCAGATCGAAGCGAGTGTCGTGACGCGCGGTCCAGGCGTGGCCCAGATACGGACGCCAGTCCACGAACAACTCTTTGTTCGGCTCTTTGACCAGGCTTTTTACAACATGCAGACCGTTGTCCAGCGCATTGCGGTATTCGTCGACTTTCGCCTGAACACGCTCTGCGTCCAGTACACCACTCTGGGTCAGACGATCGGCATACAGCTCACGGGTGGTGCGCTGCTTGGTGATCTGCTGATACATCAGAGGCTGGGTACCGCTTGGCTCGTCAGCCTCGTTGTGGCCGCGACGACGGTAGCAGACCAGATCGATCACCACGTCACGCTTGAACTGCATGCGGTAGTCGATGGCCAACTGGGTCACGAACAACACGGCTTCCGGATCATCACCATTCACATGGAGGATCGGCGCCTGGATCATCTTCGCAACGTCGGTCGCGTACTCGGTGGAGCGCGAGTCCAGCGGGTTGCTGATGGTGAAGCCGACCTGGTTGTTGATCACGATGTGCACGGTGCCGCCGGTCTTGAAACCGCGGGTCTGCGACATCTGGAAGGTTTCCATGACCACACCTTGACCGGCGAATGCCGCGTCACCGTGGATGGAGATCGGCAGAACCTTTTCACCGGTAGGATCGTTACGACGATCCTGACGGGCACGGACCGAACCCTCGACCACTGGAGAAACGATTTCCAGGTGAGACGGGTTGAAAGCCATGGCCAGGTGAACTTCACCGCCGGTGGTCATGACGTTGGACGAGAAGCCCTGGTGATATTTAACGTCACCGGAACCCAGCTCGACCTTCTTCTTGCCTTCGAACTCGTCGAACAACTCGCGCGGGTTCTTGCCAAAGGTGTTGACCAGCACGTTCAGACGACCACGGTGGGCCATGCCGATGACGATTTCCTTGGTGCCGTAGGAGCCGGAACGCTGGATCAGTTCATCGAGCATCGGAATCAGGCTCTCGCCGCCTTCCAGACCGAAACGCTTGGTACCCGGATACTTGGTCCCGAGGTATTTTTCAAGACCCTCGCCGGCAGTGACGCGCTCGAGCAGGTGACTCTTGATGTCGGCGGAGTACGTCGGACGGCCGCGCACGCTTTCCAGACGCTGCTGGAACCACTGGCGCTGCTCGGAATCGGTGATGTGCGTAAATTCAGCGCCGATGGTGCGGCAATATGTCTGCTGCAACGCTTCGTGAATTTCGCGTAGGCTCGCCTCCTCTTTGCCGATGAACAGGTCGCCGGCACGGAAGGTCGTATCAAGATCGGCATTGGTCAAGCCGTAATGATTGATTGACAGGTCTGCAGGTGCAGGACGCTGCCACAGCCCCAGCGGGTCAAGCTGGGCTGCCTGGTGGCCACGCATACGGTAGGCCTGGATCAATCGCAGCACTTCAACTTGCTTCTTCTCGTGCTCACTGCTCACGCTACCGGCGGAAACCGGTTGGGCGCGGCGCTGGTTCTTTGCCAGCAAGACGAAATGATCGCGAATTGTGGAGTGCGAAACATCGGTGGCAGTGTTGCCATCAGCAGGCAACTTCTGGAAGTAGGTGCGCCACTCTTCTGGCACAGCGTTAGGGTCGTGCAGGTAGAGCTCGTAGAGCTCTTCCACATAGGCAGCGTTACTACCGGAAAGGTAGGCGCTGTTCCACATGCGCTGCATCACGCTTTCTTGCATGCTTGGTCACCCTCGGTTAGGGGAACACCACCGGCGTCGACACCGAGCAAACTTGCAGAAGTCCGAATGCAGCGACTAAAACAAGCCACTTAGGATCACGCTGATAGTCCGGGTACCAGCCCGGATGCCCCTGCTTGTCTCATTTCTTCAAAATAAGAGCCGCAGCCTTATGGGCTGCTGCTCAGGTTAAAACTACGGCGCCGGTTGAAGCCTGCGCCGCAGCATCTACGGGTACAGCGGTTCTACGGGTACAGCAGCTGAATCACACGCCGCTTTGCAGCAGCATGTTACGGATGTGACCGATGGCCTTAGTCGGGTTCAGGCCTTTCGGACAAACGTTGACGCAGTTCATGATGCCCCGGCAGCGGAATACGCTGAACGGGTCATCCAGCGAAGCCAGACGCTCGGACGTCTTGGTGTCGCGGCTGTCTGCCAGGAAGCGGTACGCTTGCAGCAGGGCAGCCGGGCCCAGGAACTTGTCCGGGTTCCACCAGAAGGACGGGCACGAAGTCGAGCAGCAAGCGCACAGGATGCACTCGTACAGACCGTCGAGCTTTTCACGCTCTTCAGGGGACTGCAGACGCTCGATGGCCGGAGCCGGCGTGTCGTTCTGCAGGTATGGCTTAACCTTTTCGTATTGCTTGTAGAAGATGCTCATATCGACGACCAGGTCACGGATAACCGGCAAACCTGGCAGAGGACGAACGATCAGCTTGTTACCTTTTACGACGGCAGACAGCGGCGTGATGCACGCCAGACCGTTTTTGCCGTTGATGTTCATGCCGTCGGAACCGCAAACACCTTCACGGCAAGAGCGACGATAGGAGAAACCTTCGTCCTGCTCTTTGATCAGGGCCAGCACGTCCAGCACCATCAGGTCTTTACCACCGGTATCAACCTGGAATTCCTGCATGAACGGCGCAGCGTCCTGATCAGGGTTGTAACGATAAACACTGACTTTCAACATGGCGGCCACCCTTAATAAGTCCGAATCTTAGGTTCAAAAGTCGGAACAGTCTTCGGCGAGAAGTTCACTGCACGCTTGGCAACGCGCTTCTCACCCGGGAAGTACAGGGTGTGGCACAGCCAGTTTTCATCGTCACGATCTTCGAAGTCTTCACGGGCGTGAGCACCGCGGGACTCTTTACGCACTTCTGCAGCGATGGCAGTAGCTTCGGCCACTTCCAGCAGGTTCTGCAGTTCCAGCGCTTCGATACGCGCGGTGTTGAACGCCTGGCTCTTGTCGTTGATCTTGACGTTGGCGATACGGCCACGCAGATCAGCCAGTTGAGCAATACCCTTCTGCATGTATTCGCCAGTACGGAATACACCGAAGTAGTTCTGCATGCAGCTTTGCAGCTCGCGACGCAGGGTTGCCACGTCTTCACCATCGGTACGCTCGTTCAGAGCGGACAGACGCGAAAGGGCCGCATTGATGTCGGCGTCGGTGGCGTCGTCGTATTCGATACCGTCGGTCAGCGCTTTTTCCAGGTGCAGACCGGCCGCACGACCGAAGACCACCAGGTCGAGCAACGAGTTGCCGCCCAGACGGTTGGCACCGTGAACCGATACGCAAGCCACTTCACCGACCGCGAACAGGCCCGGAATGATGGTGTCTTTGCCGTCGGCGTCCTGAGTGATCGCCTGGCCATGAATGTTGGTGGCAACGCCGCCCATCATATAGTGGCAGGTCGGAACAACCGGAACCGGAGCGACGACCGGGTCAACGTGCGCGAAAGTCTTCGACAGTTCGCAGATGCCTGGCAGACGGCTGTGCAGCACTTCCTCGCCCAAGTGGTCGAGCTTGAGCATTACGTGGTCGCCATTCGGACCGCAACCGTTGCCGGCGATGATTTCTTTAACCATCGAACGGGCAACCACGTCACGACCGGCAAGGTCTTTGGCGTTCGGAGCATAACGTTCCATGAAACGCTCGCCGTGCTTGTTGATCAGGTAACCACCTTCACCACGGCAACCTTCGGTAACCAGTACACCGGCGCCGGCGATGCCGGTCGGGTGGAACTGCCACATTTCGATGTCTTGTACCGGTACGCCGGCACGCAGCGCCATGCCAACGCCGTCACCGGTGTTGATCAGGGCGTTGGTGGTCGAAGCGTAGATACGACCTGCACCGCCGGTGGCCAGTACGGTGGCCTTGGCGCGGATGTAGGTGGTTTCACCGGTTTCGATGCAGATGGCAATCACACCGACGAACTCGCCTTCGCCGTTCTTCACCAGATCGACAGCGTAGTACTCGTTAAGGAACACGGTACCGGCTTTCAGGTTGCCCTGATAAAGGGTGTGCAGCAGCGCGTGACCGGTACGGTCGGAAGCGGCGCAAGTACGGGCAGCCTGCCCGCCTTTACCGTAATCCTTCGACTGACCGCCGAACGGACGCTGGTAGATACGACCTTGCTCGGTACGCGAGAACGGCATACCCATGTGGTCCAGCTCGTAAACGGCAGCCGGGCCTTCCTGACACATATATTCGATAGCGTCCTGGTCACCGATGTAGTCGGAACCCTTGACGGTATCGTACATGTGCCAGCGCCAGTCATCGTTCGGGTCGGCAGACGCGATGGCGCAGGTGATGCCACCCTGGGCCGATACGGTGTGCGAACGAGTCGGGAAAACCTTGGTGATCACGGCAGTCTTGTGACCGCCTTGTGCCAATTGCAGCGCAGCGCGCATGCCGGCACCGCCACCACCAATAATGATGGCGTCGAAAGAAATCGTTGGAATGTTAGCCATGGATCAGATACCCCAGAGAATCTGCACACCCCAGACGAAGTAAGCGAACATCGCAACGCCGCATACTGCCTGGAAAAGGAAACGTACTGCAGTCGCGGACTTGCCCAGCGCCATCGGCGTCAGGTAGTCGGTCGCGATGGTCCACATGCCGACCCAGGCGTGAGCGCCCAGGGCCACAAGGGCCAGCAGACTGAAGATACGCATTCCGTTGTGGGCGAACAGGCCATGCCATTGGGCGTAGCCAATGCCAGGATTCGCAGCGAGGTATCCGATCAGGAAAATAAAATAAGCCGCGAGAACAACCGCAGACACACGTTGCGCCATCCAGTCATAGAGGCCCGAACGCGAAAGGTTCGTAACGCTGGTTACCATATCCAAACTCCTGCCAGAACGATCAACACCACGGAAACGGCGATGATAATTTTCGAGCCCAGGCGGCCGCCTTCCAGCGTCTCACCGATGCCCATGTCCATGATCAAGTGGCGCACACCGGCTACCAGGTGATACAGAAGAGCGGACAGGAGGCCCCATGCTACGAACTTGGCCAGCGGGCTGGTCAAGCATGCCTTCACCTCGGCAAAACCTTCCTCGGAACCCAGAGACTTGCCCAATGCATAAAGCATGAAGCCAAGGCCCAGGAAGAGGATGATGCCGGAAACACGGTGAAGAAACGACGTAACGCCGGTGATGGGGAGTTTGATGGTCCTTAGGTCTAGGTTTACAGGTCGTTGGCTTTTCACGGCTTTTTTTTCACACTGAAGAGCCCCTAACAATCAGGGCAAAGTTGTTGGGGAGTGCACTGGTCAGGTAACCACCACCCAGGGATGCGACCCCCAATAAAGCAGGCCCAAAAGCCCCTGGCGGTCGGTGGCCGAGTATAGACAGTTAGGCTACTAATGACAACGCGTTCACCTTCCCCTAATAGCGGATTGCACAAGTGATATAAAAGGCGTAAACGGCAGGCAATTTCGAGAAAAAAGTCCGGTTAAAGCCTTCTGGAGCAAGACTTTAGGCAAATTGACATTCGAATTTATCTCACTATAGTGGTGCGGGCCCTGCGTGGGGGGTCTGTCTGATGATTTCAAGCATAAATAGGAGGCCACATGGCTGACAAAAAAGCGCAGTTGATCATCGAGGGCGCAGCCCCCGTCGAGCTGCCCATTTTAACCGGCACCGTTGGTCCCGATGTTATCGACGTTCGGGGCCTGACGGCCACGGGCCGTTTCACCTTTGACCCTGGTTTCATGTCGACCGCCTCCTGCGAGTCGAAGATCACCTACATCGACGGCGACAACGGTATTCTGCTGCACCGCGGCTACCCGATCGAACAGCTGGCTGAAAAGTCGGACTACCTGGAAACCTGCTACCTGCTGCTCAACGGCGAGCTGCCGACCGCAGAACAGAAGGCCCAGTTCGTCGGCACCGTGAAGAACCACACCATGGTCCACGAGCAGTTGAAGACCTTCTTCAACGGCTTCCGTCGCGACGCCCACCCGATGGCCGTCATGTGCGGTGTAGTTGGCGCCCTCTCGGCGTTCTACCACGACTCCCTCGACATCAATAACCCGCAGCATCGCGAAATCTCCGCGATCCGCCTGGTTGCCAAGATGCCGACCCTGGCTGCAATGGTTTACAAGTACTCCATGGGCCAACCCATGATGTACCCGCGCAACGACCTGTCGTACGCGGAAAACTTCCTGCACATGATGTTCAACACCCCGTGCGAGATCAAACCGATCAGCCCGGTACTCGCCAAGGCCATGGACCGGATCTTCATCCTCCATGCCGACCACGAGCAGAACGCATCGACCTCCACCGTACGCCTGGCAGGTTCCTCGGGTGCCAACCCGTTCGCCTGTATCGCCGCCGGTATCGCTGCACTGTGGGGCCCTGCCCACGGCGGTGCGAACGAAGCCGTGTTGACCATGCTCGATGAAATTGGCGATGTCTCGAACATCGACAAGTACATCGCCAAGGCCAAAGACAAGAACGATCCGTTCAAACTGATGGGCTTCGGTCACCGGGTTTACAAAAACCGCGACCCACGCGCTACCGTCATGAAGCAGACCTGCGACGAAGTGTTGAAGGAACTGGGCATCACCAACGATCCGCAACTCGAACTGGCCATGCGCCTGGAAGAGATCGCCCTGACCGACCCGTACTTCATCGAACGCTCGCTGTACCCGAACGTCGACTTCTACTCGGGGATCATCCTCAAGGCGATCGGCATTCCAACCAGTATGTTCACCGTGATCTTCGCCCTGGCGCGGACCGTCGGCTGGATCTCCCACTGGAAAGAAATGCTCTCCAGCCCGTACAAGATCGGCCGTCCGCGCCAGCTGTACACCGGTTACGAGTCGCGTGACATCACCCCGCTTGAAGACCGCAAATAAGACCTGTCTTGCGATAACGTCTTAAGTTGCACCGAGAACGGCCTCTATGTAGATAGAGGCCGTTTTTGTTTGTGCTCTTTGGTTGTGTATATATCCATTTCTTCGGTAACGGCGGCTTATGGTTTCGCTCTTACAGCGAGTCACTTTCGAAAAGCGCGAAAGTAACCAAAGCGCTCTTGCCCCTTTCGTTCGGTGCCTCGCCTTGGCTCGGCATGCCCTCGCTCCGGTCCTGCTCCGTGGGCCCGCCGCCATCGGCCATCCATGGCCGGGGGCGGCTAACCCGGCATCCATGCCGGGTTGCCCACTGCGCAGAACCTCCACTCGGCCTCTCGATATAGGTTGTCCGTTCCTGTCCTCTTCCATACTTCGGTGTCTGGAAGTCAG